>JAFUDC010000091.1 GCA_017459345.1 Eubacterium sp. | reverse complement strand
TTCAGAGATAGCAGTGCTCATAACAAGCTGTCTGATATGACGAGATCAAGCCGTTGAGAAAAGAACGGCTCAATCAGGTTTACTATATCGCCGAAAACAATCTGCCGCTCATGCCGCTCTCAATTCGCTGCGCAACACTGAAGTGCCTCGGTAAAATCCCAGATTACCTGTATATAACTCTCTCTTAATTTATCCATACTATTCCTTTCTGCTTCCTGTCATCATTTTGTAATATCCGTTATCTTCCACTTTCGGATCTGTCTGTAGGCAAACATATTGATGACCAGGGCGAATGCCGCTTCCAGGATCAGCGCCTTTATTGCAGCCGGCCCATTGAAGGAACGGACGAACATCGCTCCTTCTGATTCGATCATACGTACCACAAATTCTGTCATTGCAAACAATCCCAGTCCGCCGATCAGGAGACCAAGACCGGTTGTTACTATGGTTTCCTTCAGCAGATATCCAATCTGTTCCCTTCTTGAGAAACCATTGACCGCCATGATGATCAGCTCATTTCTCCTGCGTCCGACAAAGATATTGACCAGGTTCAGGAGGACAAAGACGGACATCAGGATGGACAGGGCCGTAAGAATATATACGATGATATTGGTCATATCTTTAATAGAAGCCAGCAGGTCAGGGAACTCATCAGTAAAGCTGATGGTAAGTTCCGGGAA
This sequence comes from Eubacterium sp., assembly GCA_017459345.1. Classification (GTDB taxonomy): domain Bacteria; phylum Bacillota; class Clostridia; order Lachnospirales; family Lachnospiraceae; genus Anaerobutyricum. The sequence continues at coordinate 154,540 of JAFUDC010000091.1, read as the reverse complement.
CTCTCCAGACAGCTCCTCTTCGAGGGTCTTAGCTGCCTCCTTGTCCAATCTGATGAGAAGGGTGTTATCGTCAGCTTTTTCGCCGAATATATCCTGATAATCCTCCTGGGACAGATAGATCAGCTTTCCGGTATAATTCCTGCATATCCCGCCATTCTTTATCTCATAGGGCTTAAAATCATTGTTGAATATGGATAGGGTATCTCCATCTTTCACTCCCAGAGCTTCGCAGTTCCGGTTGCAGACCACTGCATGACCCTTAACGGGGGCGTCCAGCTTATGTCCTTTCATATCCGTCAGCAGGATATATTCATCATAGATATCCTCAGGCCCGGCCAGGATGGTGGTGTATTCTTCAATATCTCCAAAGCCATACTTGGTCACCTGCTTCTGGATCCTTTTAAAGCTGATATCCTTCGATTCAAGCTTCTTCATCAGTTTGTCCATTTTCTCTTCCGAGAACTCTGAGACAAAGGAAGCCTCCATATCATAGTGGTTGATCTGGTCTGCAGAAGCCTGCATCATGTTATCAATGGACCCTTTCATGGTGAAGCCGACTCCCATCATCAGGCAGCTTCCTGCAATGATCACGACAGAGGTGATCACTCTCGGCAGGTCATTGGTCATATTTCTAATGATAAGTCTGGCGTAGAGGCCGCCCCCATCCGACCGGCCGGAGCTTTTTTTCTTATTTCTCCTCTTCGTCCCACTGTTACCGCTCATCAGGTCAACGGCTGAGCTTTTTGAAACCTGGGCTTTGGTCGCTATGGCAGCGGAGAAGATGGCCGCCACGATTTCCAGGGCTGCTATGGCCCCGAAAAATCCCGGATAAAAAGCAAACCGGTCAGGCCGGACAATAAATAAGTTTCCGATGAAGGCTCTCATAACGGCCTGAAGTCCTGCTGCAAGGGCAAGGGACAGGCCGATTCCCACGATAATGGCCGATGTGCCGTAAACGACGTATTTGGTAATAATCTCAGAATTTCTGAATCCATAGGCCTTCATGGTTCCAAGGAGTTTTTTATCATTATCAATGCGGATTGTTATGGTTGAGACAATAACAATCACCCCTATGACCATAAAGATCAGATTGAAGACCATTGCCATGCTGCGAAGGATGCTGATATCCTGGGCCAGGGCTACATGCCCGCTCTTCTCGTTCCGGAGGATATATCCATAGCTTGACGGCTCAAGGTCATCAATCTCCTTCTGGGCATCCGCAATCTTTTCGTCTGTCTCCTCTTTCTTATCCTGATAGGTCTCTTTGGCGTCCGCAAGCTCCAACTTTGCGTCCGCTAGTTCTTTTTCCTTATCCTTTAATTCCTCTTTCTTTTCCTGCAGGTCCTCTTTCTTCTCTTCAAGCTCCTCTTTCTTTTCCTTTAACTCTTCCCGGGCTTTGGCAAGTTCCTTCTCACCCTCTTTTACCTTTTTTCTGCTGGAAGTCAGCTTACTTCTGGAGGCTTCCAGCTTATTTTTCCCATTTTTGTATTCCTTCTCTTTTTGCGATAATACCTTGGCTGACTCATCATATTTCTTTTTCTGTGCCTTGTATACCGCTTTCTGGTCAGCCAGCTGCTTTCCGGCCTCCTTGATCTGCTGCCCTGCAGCCTCGGTAGCCAACCCTGCAGCCTTTGCCGCTTCATATTGCTTTTTGCTTTTTTTATACTCCTTCTCAGCCTTATCCAGTTTCTTTTTGCCACTGGCAAGCTGGGTCTTTGCCGGCTCCAGTTTCTTTTTTCCCTTATCCAGCTGTTCCCTGGCTTCCTTTAGCTGCTTCTCACCTTTATTTAGTTCCTTCTCACCTTTTTTGATCTCCTTTTTGGCCTTGGAAAGCTTGCTGGCATTGTCTTCAATCTCATCCTCGGCATCGGCAATCTTCTTATCCGCATCCGCCACCTTCTCATCTGCCTCATCGATCTTTTTATGGGCATCTTTTATCTTCTTATCCGCATCCGCGATCTTTTTATCGGCTTTGTCAATATCCTTCTGGGCTTTTGCCAGCTTCTTCTCGGCCTTCTTCTTCTCCTTATCAAGCTTATCCTGGGCCTTTTTCTTCGCCTTTTTATCATGCTCGGGTCCGATGACACTAAGCTTTTCCTTCACGGCTTCCTTCACGGGCTGCAGGGAGGAAGGGTATTTGGAACCCAGGGAGGAGAGTCCTTCATCCGCATCCGTCTCGAGACGGATATAGGTATAATAATCCTCTATTTTTTCAGTATCGATGGCTGCTTCAGGAAGATAAACGTACATGTCGCTTTCATTCTGTACGGACTCCGGGTGATCGGCCGCTGCCGTGACAGTAAAAGACTCTGCCTTCATCAGATCTTCCGGCAGGTCCTCATCCGTCAGAAACAGTTCCACCTGATCCCCCGGCTTTAAGGACAGTCTCTTCATCTCATCTGCTGTCAGGGCGCACTCATTCTCTTTTTCCGGCAGCTGTCCCTCCACAAGCTTCAGCTGGGAGAGATCATCTGTGATAGTATATACGGCAACCTGTTTTCTGTCAGCATCCGTTTTTAATACAGCATCGGGGAAATAGTAGCAGCCCCTGGCGGTCCTGATGCCCGGTATTTCTTCCAGTTCCCCTACCTCGTCCTGGGCAAGGCCCTGGGTTGCTATGATTCCGATATCTTCATAAGCCGTCTCGGCAAAAAAGCTCTCTCCCTTGTCCTCCAGGGCATTCCCATAAAAGTAGACGCCAAAACAGACCCCGCACCCGATCATGGTGACGACAGACATGGCAAGCCAGGATACCCATGATTTCTTAATGCTTCGTATAGTCTCTTTCCATCCTGTTTTTTTCATCTTTGCTGGTCTTCCTTTTCATAAAAGCAGGCGAAACCGTCCATGCGGTTCCGCCTGATAGCAAAACATCTCCTTAAGACGTTACACAGTTGTCATAATTTCATTATGAATTTGCTTTGAGTAAGGCCTGGATCTTATCCAGAAGTTCCTCAAAGCTCTGGCCAAGCTGGTCTGCAACGGAGCCAAGCTTCATGCCCATTAAGACACGGCGGGTCAGCGGATTCTTCAGATGTTTTTCCGCATCAGGGAAAAACTCAGGCAGTCTGCTTTCCATCCATGGGAAGGACTTGGCCAGATCCCTGACCTTGGTATTCGGACTGATACCTGATTGTTCCTCTTTCGGAGCCGTCTTCATCAGGTCAGATACCCTTGTATGTTCCGGATCTGTGATTTCGAGAATCTTATGCAGATAATCAACAAAAGCATCCGAATATCTTTCCATCAGCTCATCTGAAAAGAGACTCTTGGAATATATTACAATGGGCTGTATCATTTCCGGGAACTCATAAACCAGCATGGCAAAATTCTGAAGAGCAGCCTTATTATTATTCACTGCTTCCTCCGTATCCTGGCCGGGCTTGAGTCCTATTTCGGCGAAGGCTCCCTGGTCAGCAATGGCCGCTGTCTCATATACCACATTTAAGGTGTCTGACTCAAAGACATTATCCTTGGCCTTTGTAATCTGATAACTGCTGTGTTCTATACCCAGTGCAGACTGTTTCTTTATCTCATCGTAAAGGTCTGCAAATGTCTCAAACTCACTGAAGGATATACCAAGCGGAAGTGTGATGGTCAACAATCCCACAGCCCGCATCCTGCTCACATCTGTCCTGTTGTGGAAGGCCCAGGCGATCATAATGTCATCCTTGCCGGTAACCTTGGAGAGGGCCATCATGGCTGCCAGGGAGAAGAGTCCGTTTCTGGAGAGCTTGCTGACTGCCTCAAACTTCTCGGCATCCTTGACAGATACCTGTACGGGGAAGGGAAGAAGGTTCATCAGGTTTTCCGTGCTCTGCTGGTCGGCGATCAGTTCCCTGCACCAGTCCTTCCCACTGTAGTAATCCTGCCAGAACTCCATATCCCTTATATACTTTGTACTGTCCCTGATCTCCTCCTCACGGGAAAGATATGTACAGTAAGTGTCCGGAATCAGTTCCTGCCCCTTATATGCTCTGGCAACATTGGTAAATAGGGCCTGATAACCCATGCCGTCGATCATGATATGGTGAGGATTAAAGAACACATACAGCTTGGATTCCGTTCTGATGAGCCTCACCTCGAAAAGGCTGCTGTGCATGAGCTTGTGAAGACCGACCATGGTATTTCTCTCGGCTGCAAACTCCTCCTCTGTCATATCTTCAATTTCTACCACCGGTGTATAACATTCATCATATCTCTGCACCGGAAGGTCATCTTCGCCAAACTCGATCCCCATGGAGAAGACCGGGTGGTTCTTTATCACCTTGTTCAGGGCATCCTTTAATTTTTCGGCATCCTCCAGCCTGCTTGTCACAAACATCTGGGGCAGATTCCACATGGTTTCCTTGGGGTTATAGAGCTGCCTGTCAAATGTATCCAGCTGTACCACAGTGAGAGGATGGGCCTTCTGTCTGGCTTTCTGCTCGTATTCCTCGGGACTTAAGCCCGTCCTGTTTTTCCGGTTCTCCTCATAGAGCCTGGCAATACCATCGACAGTGCGGCCCATGAAGATATCCATGGCGTTCAGGTCTTCAAGGCCCGTCTCTGCCAGCACGCTCATGGAAGATAAAGAATCACCGCCGATATCATAAAAATCATCAAACACGCCGACCCTGTCTATGCCAAGGACATGCTTCATGGCCTGGCAGATTCTTCTTTCTATATCGTTTCTCGGGGCAACATAAGCCTCCCGGGTTCCTGCCTCAGGCGCTTTCAGAGATTTTTTATCCAGTTTCCCGTTAGGAAGATGAGGGAAGGAATCCAGTCTGATAAAATAAGAAGGAATCATATAATAGGGAAGATTCTCGGACAATACTTCCCTGGCCCCTCCCGCAGAAAGATCCTGGTCTGCCATATAGTAGAGGCATAAGAATGTTCTTTTGGGATCTATGAATCCTTTTACAATACAGTCCTTAATGGGCAGTGACTTCTTGGCAACGGCTTCTATCTCAGAAGGTTCCACTCTGTTTCCGTTGATCTTGACCATATCATTGATACGTCCCGTGAGGACCAGATTCCCATTCTCATCAAATCGTCCCAGATCTCCGGAGTGGTATATACCCCCTCTTTTGGCTGTCTCGGTTTCTTCATCAAGCCCAATGTAACCCCTGAAAAAAGGATTATTAAAGCATATTTCACCAGTCTCCCCTGCCGGGGCCTCATTGCCATCCTCATCGAGAAGCTTAAGACCCAGGATATCCGTATTGGGTACCCCCACAGGACAGATATCATATTTCTTATCAATGATGAACTCTCCGACAGTGAAGGCAGACTCACTCATAACGTAGGTGTTAAAGAGAAGGGTCGCCCCTGGTTCCACACCCCCTGCAGGCTCACTGCTGCAGATGATAAACTTTAAGTAAGGGCCAAAGTCCGTGCCCACAGACCGAAGAAGGGATGGGGGCAGAAAGACACTGGTGATCTGATTATCAATAAGGTACATCTTGAGCTTGAGCGGATTCTTGATGATTTCAAAAGGCAGCACATAGGCAACCATTCCGATGGTGAAGGTTACCATGACAACCTTAATGGAAGCAACAAAGCTGAAGGGCGCAGTGAGAGCAGCACGATAGTCGGAATTCAGCTCAAACTGGTTCTTACAGATACCACATGCGTGGTTCATCTTTAATGTGCCAAACTCATGAAGCACTCCCTTGGGCCTCCCGGTACTGCCGGAGGTATAAACAGCGAAGGCAGCATCATGAATATCATGGGGTTCAAAACCATATAAGGGGGACACCTCCATGATCTCCATCCAGGCATCGATATCTATGACAGCCTTAACATTTCCATCTTTTTTAATATACTCAATCCTGTCCTTGGGATAATTTGCCTCCACCACAATAAAAGCGGCGCCTGCTTTCCATATACCCAGCATGGAGATCAGTGCAGCGGCGCCCCTCGGCAGAGCAATCATCACCATATCCTCCCTGCCTATGGACTGTGCTTTAAGCCATGCCCTCACTTTTGCAGACAGGTTGTCAACCGTCTTCCTGGTAAAGGTATTAGAGGCATCAGCACCCTCCACGATAATCACCTCATCAGGCTTTTCTTCCACGAGCTTCGGCCAAAGTGATGAAATATCCGGTATGGTTTCAAATACTCTGTTATCCATCATACTACTCCCTTCTACTAATTTTGCATAATTAATTTAATTATACAATCTGCTTTCGGGAAAGTATGCAGAATATCTTGATGCAATTTATGAATATCTTGTGTTTTGTCATTAGTGAGAGTAAAGCGGTGCAGCTGAACAAAAAAAAGAAGACCAGCTGGATGGGCATGGATCATAAGGATCCGACAGACCATCCTTCTGGTCTTTTTTTACTGCTTCTTTTTATGTGGTAAGCAGTCTGGTGTCATTGTGTAATTCTTCTCAGTCTTCTACTTTGCTTTCTTTTTCTCTGTCAGATCCTGCCATTAGCCTTAAGTATATACTCGACTGCCTCTGAATCTTCCAGATGATATTTATCGATAAGTCTGTTCCTTATTGTCTCTTCATCCTTCCCATCATCCTGCATGGTCTCGATGGTTCCGAAGATTTTCCCTTCTTCCCGTCCTTCTTCCCGTATCTCCATATCGTGGATCATCATTACCATATACTCGTGCCTCCTCATCTCACTCACTTTGATCAGCTTGACTGCTTTATCAAGCTGTCTGGTGTAATCACCTGTGGCTATACCCTTTTCAAGGTATATGATCAGTTCTCTCAGTTCATTACTGATATTTCCGACCGTCCCTGTTGTATTTACGATCACCTTTCTTGTATCGTCTCCTAGAGACAGGTCAGGTTCTTCTATACATCTGTTCTCAAAAGTATAAATGTACCTCTTCCTGTTGAAGGGATCGTAATTACAGATGAACAAGACATATGACCTGCTGAGCTTTCTATAGTCTACTCCAGGTGCAAGTACATTGATGTCGATCACGGACTGGTAATATCTGGTTCTCTTTGGTAAATTCTTCTTGCCGGCTGCCTGAACTTCTACGTTATAGATGATCCCATCTGCGTCCTTGACATACAGATCCAATATTATGCCATGAGACCTGTATCCTTCCTTCTCTGACTTCTGTGGTTCGACATAAGCGATTTCACTTATCCTGATGCCAAGGATGTATTCCAGCAGGGGCTTTAGATTCGCCGTATCCCGCATGACAGCGGAAAACATGTAATCATCCATCAGTGTCAGTTCTTCCAGTGGCTTGAAGTTGTATGTTTTATCGGGTGTGATAGCTGTTTTTGGGGCCTTGTCTCCCAAAATGTATCACCTCCACTGATTGCCCTGATGCAGCTGATATGGATCAGGACAAGACTATATATGTGCTCGAATTTTATCACATAATGCCTCTTCTTGTCAATCCATTTATTCCCACAAATGGGCTATTTTGCAGTCCGAAAAATAGGCAAATAATCCGATGCTCTTACCTCTTTTTCCGCTCCGGACCATTTCTCTGATTTATACAGATTCTTCACCCCTGCTCTCCCTCCATTGACGCAGTGTCATACCGCAGAACATGCGAAAACGTCTGCTGAAGTAGGCGGCATCGGAAAACCCGCACCTGCGGGACACTTCCCCTATGGCGGCTTCCCCTGTGAGCAGTATCTCCTATATAAACGCAAGTTTATGTTTGACAAAATCGTCCGGATGCTCGCTTTCGTAGCCGTGCCGCCTTGCTTGCACGGACGAAATCGGCTCCTCATAAATCCACTTAATGGGGTCAGGCACTGATTGTCAAAATAAAATGCATCGAAACGGTTATTGCAATCTTCCTGTGCCCTGATTATAATAAATATAAACGTAACTACTCAGAACCCCATCTCGATTTCGCTGCGCTTCATCTCAATGTTGGCTCCCGCCATATGGAATATGTATGAATCATCCTCTTACAAGTGAACTTGACGAGTTTGTTTCATACATATTCCGCATGGCTCTGAGTAGTTACATATAAACTTTATCAAATTATCCCGGATAATTTAGCAATTGTCCGGCAGATCAGATGCGAAAAGGAGGCCTGATTTCCATGAAGATATCTGTAGGAAAAGAATATTTTGATGAAATCAGAAGAAGCGGAAGCTATTATGTAGATAAGACAGAACTGATCTATGAGCTGCTTGCACATACGGATAATGCGGTAACATTATTTACCAGGCCTCGCCGTTTTGGCAAGACGGTCATGATGAGTATGCTGGAGAATTTTTTTAACATTAACAAAGATAGCAGGGATCTGTTTCAGAATCTTCGTATCACCGCACATGAAGACTTTTGCAGAGAGTGGATGAACCGGTATCCCACGATATTTATTTCTTTGAAAGATGTAGATGGCAGTTCTTTCTCAGCTGCCTTTGAGATGATGAGGACATCAATATCTGATTTATGTATAAAGCATTCCAGATATATTGAGTTTGACTCCATTGACCCGGCAGACCATGCTGCATTTCAGAGATTAAAATACAAAAAGTCAGACATATCGGAGATAAAGCATTCATTGAATATTCTGATGCGTATATTATATACGACATATGACAGGCCGGTTGTTCTGCTGATTGATGAATACGATGTGCCGCTTGATAAGGCCCGTGAGAAGGGATACTATGGCGAGATGCTGGATCTCCTGCGGGGACTCTTAAGTACTTCCCTGAAGACGAATGATTATATCAAGTTTGCGGTCATTACCGGATGTCTGCGGATTGCTAAAGAGAGTATATTTACAGGTGTGAACAACTTCATGTCCTACTCTGTTCTGGACGAGGATTTTTCAGAGTATTTCGGCTTTACGCAGGATGAGGTTGATCATCTTCTTGAAGCAGCAGGAAGAGAAGAAAAAGCATCCACATTCAAAGAATGGTATGACGGTTATATATTTGGTGATTCCCGTGTATACTGTCCGTGGGATGTGGCCGGTTATATTCAGGCTCTTCTTAAGAGGGAGCATGCCAGACCGAAGAATTACTGGCTTAATACCGGCAATAACAGTATCGTCAGAGAGTTTGTCGGAGCATTTGATGTAGACCGAAAGTTTGAGATTCTTCTTAATGGCGGCCGTATCACTCAGACTATATCGGATCAGCTGACTTATGACAGACTGCTGCAGACGGAGGATAATCTGTGGAGTGTCCTGCTTATGACCGGATATCTTACTAAGGCAGACCCTGACCAGGATGGGGAAACTGTGGACTTAAAGATCCCGAATATGCAGATTTCCAGGATATTTTCTGATGCGGTAATTTCTTATTTTACGGATACCCTGGAGACGGACAAGGTAGATAAGCTCATGGAAGCTCTTTGGAACGGTGATATTACAGAAGCATCGCGTATACTTTCCGATATGCTGATGCAGACCATCAGCTATATGGATTATCACGAAGATTACTACCATGCATTTCTGGCAGGAGTTTTTGTGGGCCGGGGTTATGAAGTCGAGTCCAATAAAGAAAAAGGTCTGGGAAGGCCGGATATACTTCTGACTGATAAGAAGAAGAAAAGAGCAATGATTATCGAGGCAAAGAAAGCAGACTCCCCGGAATCGCTTGACCGGGACGCAGATAAGGCTTTACAGCAGATTGTAGATGAGAAATATGCACAAGGTGTGGGAGTCGGATATGAAGATATACTGTGTTTTGGGGTATCATTTTATCAAAAGACAGCATATATCAGGCAATTATGATATTTGTCTTTAGTTATCTGTTTTCATCCTTCTCCCCACCGCAGTGTCACCTTAGTTCCGCCTGACTTAATCGCTTCTATCTCCAGGCTGCTGTCTTCCCCCTTGCAGATGACCAGGCAGCGATTACGATTGAATATATAATCCAATGCCCTTACCTCTTTTTCCGCTCCGGATCATTTCTCTGATCTATACAAATTCTTCACCCCTGTTCTCCCTCCATTGACGTGGTGTCATGCCGCAGAACATGCGAAAACGTCTGCTGAAGTAGGCGGCATCGGAAAACCCGCACCTGCGGGACACTTCCCCTATGGCGGCTTCCCCTGTGAGCAGCATCTCCTGGGCATAAATCATGCGGGCCATGAGAAGATAATCACTGTAATGAAAGCCCATCTCTTTACTAAAGAGCCGGGAAAAATATGTCGGCTCGTAACCGACTACTCTGCTGACCTGCTCCAGGGACAATTCCTCGTGAAGATGTGTGCTGACATATTCCAGGGCCTGGCGGATCTTAGGCCGGACATTCTGATTGTTCCCATTTGCATCAAGGGTCAGTATGACACTTTCAAACAGATGGGGATAAGAAAGCAATGAGACGCAGCGGCGCACCAGAGAGGAAATCCTGTCAAATGGTATCTCCTCATAAATCGAGACAAGTCCGATCCGGATCTGAAAATGATCACGGACATATCTGGCCAGTCCCATAAATACATCCGGGGATGCAGTTTTAAGCGGCGGTTCTTTCCAGATGAGGATGCGGCAGGAATCCTTGGTCAGCAGGTCATAGCGATCCGGTTCTCCCAGTCTGTGTATCATCAGATTGCAGACTGATGACTCCAGGGTATCTGTCAGCCTCTCATCAGGAAATGCCTTAAAAACAGTCATACCATAAACCTTATAGGGGGCCTTTACCGTTCTGTTTCTAAGAAGGTTTTCCCAGATCTTCTCTGTCTGATAAGGTCCCGCCTGACCGGCATCGTCCTTTGGTATGGTCTGGCAGACATAATCTACTGCTGCACGGATATCTTCCTTTTTCATAGAGGCCTTAAGCAGAATCCGGGAAACACCCAGCTGCTTTACCTCATTAAGCGCCGCATCATCCTCCACATTGGTGACAACGATCACTTTACAGTCCGAATCCTCCTCCCGGATCTTCTGAAGGAGTGTCAGGCCGCTTATACCCGGCATGCGGATGTCGGCAATGAGAATGTCCGGGTGATGCTTCTGATAAAGCCTCCATGCCTCATCTCCATCTTCTGCTTCCCCTACAAGAACGATGCCCATCTGGGTCCAGGGAACGCAGCTGGCAATCCCGATCCTCACAAGAAGTTCATCCTCCGCAATCAATGCAGTCAGCATATTTGATACCTCTCTTGTATACTGCTTCTTTTTATGTGGTAAGCAGTCTCATGTCATTGTCTAATTCTTCTCAGTTTTCTCTCCCCACCGCAGTGTCACCTTTGTTCCGCCTGACTTAATCGCTTCTATCTCCAGGCTGCTGTCTTCCCCCTTGCAGATGACCAGGCGGCTGTATACATTGTATAATCCGATGCAATTTCCTCTTTTTCCGCTCCGGATCATTTCCATGATTTCTTCTGTCTTCTCCTGGCTGATGCCGCGCCCGTTGTCTGCCACAGTCATGGTGATCAGATTTTCCTCCCGGGCGGCCCTCACCGTGACAATCAGGGCTTCTTTGGGCCGGCCGCCGTGTTGGCAGGCGTTCTCAATGAGGGGCTGCAGGGTAAATCTTGGAAGAAACAGATCATTGAGGGTCTCCGGGATCTGGCAGTCCAGTTTAAAGTTATTGCCGTAGCGGAGATCCAGCAGGCGGGTGTAGTGTTTCAGATGGTCAAGCTCTTCCCGGATGGTCCACTGGATACGCCATTCCCGCAGAACCGGCCGGAGCATCTCTGACAGCTCCGTCAGCATATTGTCAACAGGATCCGCCCCCATCATGACCGCCATCCACTTTATGGCTGTGATGGAATTAAAGATCATATGAGGGGACAGGATGGTCTGGAAGTTGCGCAGTTCCAGCTCCAGCTGCTCCCTCTCCATCCTCCTTATGGTTTCCATATGCCGGGCAAGGGAGAGTCCTGTTTTATTCATCTCCTGCCGCATGCTCTCGAATTCTTCTACCGAAAAGGGCTTGTCCTCCATGGGTACGAATTCTCCATTACCCAGACGGATAATGCCGGTTTTTAACATATCAAAGCTGCGCATAAAGCGTTTCAGCCAGATCAGATAGCATCCAATGGCAAAGACAAAAACTGCACCGGATAGCAGCCAGACCATGCGGGTGATTTTTCTGATGGATTCTTCATAATCATTCATGGACACTTCACGGACCATCGTCCAGTCCGGATTGCCCAGTGACCCGGCAAACAGGCAGACCGAGCCATCTTCCCCGTTTTTAATGATCCTGCCATGATTCTTTTTGGAAAGCAGGGTTTCAGGAGACAGACTGGTCCTGTAATCTGATGAGAAGAATTCACTCTTATCCGCGGTAAAAAGATGGATGGCACTGTTCTCATCATTCATCAGCCTGAACATGTCCTGGAATATCCCTTCATCCATCAGCATCAGGGCATAACATTCCCCATAGCTGACACTGACGGACTTCCATGCAGCAATGATGACGGAAGATGGGGTCTTTTCGTTTTCGTAGCCATAGATATCTTTTCCTGAAAAAGGCCCGATCCAGGATACGCCACTATCGGGGATTTTCGAAATCTGACTGGTCACTTCTGCACTGATTTGCACCATGTCAGCCTGATCCCAGAAACAGTTCATATAGGGAAGAGCGCCAAAAAGGCTTCCATCAGGACGCAGAAACAGGACACCATAAAGGCCGCTGTCACTCTCTATCTGGGAGCGCAGATAATCCCGGCAGCCTATCCTTGCATGAACCAGATCCAAGTCGGACTTGTACTGGAGCCTGGCATAAGAAGAAACCCTCTCATCCAGCAGCATCCTTCTCACCCTGCTGACGGATTCGTTCACTGTCATGTTAATCATATAGGCCGCAGTGTCAAAGCTTACTGTATTCTTCTCACTTTCCTGCTGCAGGCTCATGCCGATATAGACACGGGAAACCAGAAAGGTCAGAGCCATGGTGACAAAGAGTATCATCATAAGAACCGGCAGCAATATATGAAACTTTAAGGATTTATACAGATTCTTCACCCCTGCTCTCCCTCCATCGACGCGGTGTCATACCGCCGCCTATTTCTTATAGGGCAGCTTCTCATAGTCTTCTTTCGTATAGGGCTTGATGCCATTCGCAATCTGGACCTCCCTCACAAGAGGAACGATCACCTTGGCGACTGCATTCCATTTTTTCCGATAATCCCGAAACACCGCCTCTTCTCCCAGATCCTTTATCTGCTCTGTGGTTTTCTTCTGCAGTCTCTTAAACTCTTCATCAGAGTCTGCCAGTATCAGATCAACCTGAACCGAGTCCATGAGCGCAGCAGCTTCTTTCAGGATACGCAGCTGGTCGGTTTTCAGACTGGACATGCAGGAGGATATGGCCTCGCCGCAGTCATTGCGAAAATCCAGTCCGCCCTTCTTATAAAATGCATCAGAGGGGAGCTCGACATTGTAGTGGGAACAGATATCTTTGGAGATATTATTGTTCATAGTAGAAACAACGTATTCCCGCGACTGCGTGTAGAAGTCCAGGGGATAACCATCCGGGTGAAGGGTGTTCATGCGAAGAAGGGGCCAGTTGTTGGGCAGGCCGGCAAAATTGCTCCAGTTATTATAGTAATTATCATCTGATGCGGTTCCGCTGTTGTAAGCATCCATCTCCTTCTTGCCATACGCTGTCATCTCAGGAACTCCGGAATCATTATAATCCCAGGTGACCCCCTTCTCCCCCATTGCCCTCTCCCGAAGGAAATCGGGATCACACATATAGTTAAAGAGTCTGAGGGCCTGTTCCTTATGGGGACTCCTCTCAGAGATAAACCACATGTAGGCAGATCCATTTCCTACAATCTGGTATACATTGTTATAATAGTTGGCAGCGGCAGTGGGAACGGTGCAATATCCGGAGAGAGTATCCGGATCGTCTCCAGCTTTTTTATTATAGAAACCGCTCTTTGCATAATCAACTCCCAGATACTGCCCTCTCTCGCATTTGGCGACAAACTCATCCTCGGTCTGGGTTAACATCTCCAGATCATAGGAGCCATCCTCTCTTCCGGCCCTGTATAATTTATTCTGCCAGGCCGCTGCCGCCCACCACTTGGAGTGGTCTGTGTCCACATATCCATCATAGATCTCATTGGTGAAGATATTGTTCTGATACTGGAAGGCCGCCCAGTAGTCCAGGCTGAGATCTGCCCGAAAAGCCGTATCATAACCCGAAAGATTATCCACGCCGTACAGGTAGGTCGGATAACCCTCCTCCGTAAAAGGATGATTCTCATGCATCTTCTTCAATACTTCAAGAAAATCATCCTCATTGTTGATCTCGGGATAACCAAGCTCCTTATAATAATCCCAGCGCAGGCTGTATCCCCTGGTATAAAATGTATTATAATAACCGATGCCATTATATCCGATACCGCAGGGGAAGAAATAGAAACCTTCACCTCCATTTATCAGTTTCTTAAAGAGGTCATAAGCCGGACGTGAAGCCCCTTTGAGAAAATTAGGGACATATTCCTCCAGATAAGGATCCAGGTTCATAGCCAGATGCGTGTCCATGATCTCAGCCAGGTTATTATTGGTTGCAACAATATCCGGCAGGTCTCCGCTTGCCATAGCCGCCGAATAGCTATCTTCATTCAGCTGGACAAAACGGATCTCAACATCAAGCTTCTCCTCCAGAAGCTTCCAGAATCTGAGCTGGTTTTCCCCGTCATAACCGTTGGAGGAACGGTCAAATGTATCCCCGATCGTCAGGGTCACCTTCTGTGATGCAAAGGAAGGACATACCGTCCCTGGTAAGGGCAGGAGCAATAATGCAAGAATCGCGATAATCGGCTTTATGAACAGGATCAGATTATTTCTCATATTATCTATTCTCTTTGTCTGCATATACCGTCTCCTATTATTCATCACTCATAATCTCCTGATTAGGGATTCACGAAACATCTATCCAGGTTATCTGTATTATAACGGCGGACTAAGGTTTTGGCAAGCATACGGCAGCAATAGAGGGCATCGCAGCAGTTCTGGATAAATCTCCAAATCAGGATTCTCGATCATCAAATCGCTTTGCTTACTTGCGCTGTATGCGCTTGATTCCGGGTGTAATCGCCCGCTGGAGACACACAAGGATGCATAGATGGCACCCTACGCATTTTTGCCCGTTCAGCTTGGGGCGGCGGTTCTCATCCAGCTTGATCGCCTGGTGCCCGCCGTCCCCACAGGAGATGGCGCAACGCCCGCAGCCGATGCACTTTTCCCTCAGAAATCGAGGGAAGATCACTGTATCCCGCTCCAGTACGTCCGTGGTGTCGCTGATAGCGTCCAGGGCGAGTCCAACTGCTTCCTGAATACTGTTGAAGCCTTTTTCTGCCAGATACAGGTTCAGTCCAGTTTTAAGATCATCAATGATTCGATAGCCGTATTGCATCACCGCCGTGGTCACTTGTACGCTGCACGCGCCGAGAAGTATGAATTCCAAAGCGTCACGCCAGGTTTCGATACCGCCCATAGCGCTCAGGTGCATTCCTCGAAGGGCAGGATTTTGCCCCAGTTCTGCGATGAAGCGCAGAGCAATAGGTTTGACGGCATTACCACTGTAACCGCCCACGGCAGACCTGCCCCGCACCGCTGGCTCGGAGACGTAAGTATGAGGATTGACACCGATGACACTCTTAATAGTGTTGATGGCGGCGATACCGTCCGCACCGTTTTTCTCACACAGCCGCGCCAGTTCTTCCCACTCTGCGTCGTTCTGCCCCATGATGGAGGCCAGGATAAGCTTTGTGGGGTAGTTCTGCTTCAACCGGCGGAAGATCGCTATGTTCTCCGCAACGCTGTGATCGGATAGCTGTTCGATGTTCTTGAAGCCGATAATGCCGCCGTCGCTGCCCATGATGGCAGAAAACCGGGGCGAAGCCTCATGAATCTCGAAAGAACAGACTGTCTTAAAGGCCGCACGCATGCCACCTCGCATGCTGCGTCACAATCCAGGCAATAATTCTCAGGTAGAAGACGGTAAACCGCGCCCTTCTCATCATCAAACCATATGCTGCGCAAAAGCCCTCCCGGATCCAGTCTGCCGCAGGCTTTGCTGCACGGAGCATCCTGACACAGGACACATTTCAGCATGTCCGATCTCAATAAGTTCCTCGTTAACATAAGCTTCCTCCAAAAATCTGTTGATGCCCTTCAGCACCTAATATGCTAGCAGCGCATCCCCAGTGCCGCGTTGATCTTTTTAATCTTCATCTATTTAAAATCCTTTTTGTAGTCAGTCCTCTGTCTTTCACTTCATTCGGGCATCATCAAAAGCTTCTTCATACACGCCGGGAAGCTCCGTTTTCCTTACTCCATCGCCATAGATTGTCTCCCAGTCATCGGCCATCGAAATGGTGGTCCACCCCTGCTGCTTTGCCGCTTCATAAAATTCGGCCGCTTTCTCTTGACTGCCGTATTCCCGTTCGGTATCGTCACACACAACAAGAAACCCCATGCCTGTATGATAGGGATTACCCTCTGCATAGTTAAGCATTGAATAGTCCCCAGAACTGTTTCCAAAAGCCAGCACAGGACGTCTGCCGATTTCTCTGGCGATCGCTGCAGACTTGCCGGATTTAGCACATTCCACATCATCCAGCGGAAATCCAAGAAGTATAGCTTCATTAGCACTCATATTGTAATCATCGACAGCATCTTCACCTGTTTCGGAAGCAATATAGGGGACGTCTGTGCCGATCACACGATCAAAAGGAATACCAAGACGTTCAACAACGGCTCTTACCACCTCGCGTTCACAGGCGGATACCATCCAAACGTCGAATTCGTTAAGCCTCAGGTAGTCAATGACTTCCAACATGGGCCTGTAGAAAGATTGACCGTATGTCATCCCCTCAAAGCCTACGACAGCTGTACTATCAATGAAAGATAATCAGGGCTAGATGGATCGGTGCAGGCTGACACGTATGACACTAGATCTCGAAGGACCGTACTCTCCAGGTTCCAAGAGGGGAAGATGTCCGCATAGTCGGGCAGACTGTTCTTTGCACCAGTCCCTTTGTTCCAAAGGGAGGGCACTTTGGTTTCGTCAATGGAGGGCGATGTTTCTTTATACCCAACACCAAAGGCGTAAAGTATGCTGACTGTCAAAAATGCACAAAGACTTAAGATGGCGATAACGCGCCAAGTCTTTAGTTGTTTTGTTGTTTTTTCCATTCTCCGATTCTTCCTTCCAGTTTATCAAATCTGCGAAGATGCCTCAGATCCTTCAGATGAAATTCATCAAAATCATGGTGTCCCCAGTCTATAAAGCTGGTACCCGAGATATAATCAGACATCTCCTTACAGATATTTCTTGCCAGTGCATCGCTCTCATAGGACTGCGTAAGCACCAATCTGATTATGCCGCCAAATTCACAGGCAAGGATCCATAGGGGGTATGAATAACTGCCCGCGCAGGCCGTCACGGACGCGACGTGCGGATCAATTTCCTCTCCAAAACGAACCTTTCCTGCATAAGAGATACCATAGGTATAGATCTTTCTGTCTATCTTCCGGCCTCCGTTCGTGATTATGCGGGCTTTGATCCCCAGCGGAAGACGTTTCCTGGTGACTGCCATAATAGCATCCCTTGCGTATTTTACTTTCACGAAAAGGTTTTCTGGCTGACTCTGAATATCCAGAATACTCCGCAGGTACATGGAACGCTCATTCAGATCATAGCGGTCCATTTTTTCTGTATAGGGAATCGGAAAATTGGAAGATGAGTTTCCGCTGTTCTCGAAATGGAAGATGGGACGAAGGTCAATCGGGGTATAACCGGTAATTATCTTATCTCCCACCTCATAGGTTTTACGTATCGCCCGGCCTATGAAAGCCTCGATCGTCGGCACGACAGAGCTCTCGTTATTACGTGAAAGGGCAAGTAGAGGCTCCAGAGGAATATCTATCTCACAGAGATGCTGCATGGTCGTTTTTTCCCCAAAGGTTTCTTCCGGAATCGTAAAAACATCATTCTCTTTAGGATCAAACATCCCAATTGGAGCTCCAGCACGGTTGGTTGTTTCCCGGTACGAAGCCAGTAAAATAGCTCATCTGAAAAAGGTATTGGTCTGATCTTCATTTCCTTCTCCTCTTCTGTTGGAGGAAATAATTTAATTATATAATCTGCTTCTGGGAAAGTATGCAGAATATCTTGATGTGATTTATGAATATCTTGTGTTTTGTTAATCGAGGGAATAAACCGGTGCAGCTGTACAAAAAAAAGACCAGCCGGATGGGCATGGATCATAAGGATCCAACAGACCATCCGGCTGGTCTTTTTTACTGCTTCTTTTTATGTAGTAAGCAGTCTGATGTCATTGTGTAATTCTTCTCAGTTTTCTACTTTGCTTTCTTTTTCTCTCATAGGTTTTTTTCCTCAAAAAGTCTTTTGTATGATTACTTCTACATGAGATCCCTTCACACTGGCCGTCACCTCGTCTGCAATGCTCGCCACAATGGAGTGCTCCAGTTCATATTTTTTCTCTTCTATATCCTCTATACCGGATCCGTCAGCCTCAATAGCAGACTTGTATCTCTGCATGGACCAGTTTAACGCATCAAGGGAAGCCTGCTGCGCCTGGGGACTGGTATTGACAGCGATACCTGACAGGCCAAGTGACAAGCCCGATAATATATTCTTCCCGGATTCATCCGGAAGTAATGCAACAGCAATCATGTCTTTCAGTTTTCCCATAAAACCCTTTGCAGCGGCGTTATCTCCTGTACTGGACACAGACAAAATCTCTTCTCTCATCTTTCGGTTCAGCGTTACGTCCGATGTAAGGTGAAGTTCAAATTGATTTCCATCATACTCTATCCAGTAATCGGCACTTGCCTCATCCGTGATGCCCCGCATCAGCCCAATCAGCTCCTCGGCAAGAAGCCTTAAATGTAGGCTATTCTTTTTATCAAGCCCCTGGTCCAATCCCAGGTTTTCTGTCATCTCCAATGCTTCTCTCATACCCGTTTCAATACTTGTTATAACTACTTTATTTGTCTGCATATACCGTCTCCTATTATTCATCACTCGTAATCGCCTGATTAGGGATTCACGAAAAATCTATCCTGGTTACCTGTATTATAACGTCGGACAAAGGTTTTGGCAAGCTTACGGCAGCAATAGAGGGCATCGCAGCAACGATGCCCTTTTTGAACGCAATAGGATAATAATTTGAAAGTCGCCATCACCTAAGCAGGTGACAGCGACTTTCAATACATACTTTTATACACTTATCCCTTTTCAATTTTTTAAAAATGATATTAATTATCTGACTCCATTTTCTTCAGGTTTTGACTCCATTTTGACTCCATTTTGCCGTGAAATAGCGTGATTTTATGTGAATTTATGTAAACTCAGGAAATATCTCCAGTACATATATTGTTCACAATCTATCAGGCTCAGGGCCTTTATCCATGCGGTTTATGGCTATTTCATATCCTTAATTTCATCCCTGATATACGGGGTCATCTGATATACGTAATAATTCAGCCAGTTTGTATATAATGCATTGGCGTGGCAGCGCCAGGACTTGACCGGTCCCTGGTCGGGATCATCATGCTTAAAGTAGTCATGGGGAAATGGTACATTATCCATTCCTTTGTTCAAATCCCTCTGATACTCTCTCTCAAGAGTATGTACACCATATTCCGGGTGACCCATGACGAAAATCTGCCGGCCTTGCTTGGCCATGATGATAAATGGCCCTGCCACATCGGAGTCTGCCAGGATGGTGAGAGCCGGATTGTTCTCCACATCCTCCCGCACAATAGCAGTATGTCTGGAGTGAGGGGCTTTGAACACATCATCAAATCCCCTCATCAGCATGGGCTTGGAGTGGATGGTTTTGTGCTCAAAGACACCGAAAATCTTCTCCGGCAGTTCCTGCTTGCGCACGCCGTAGTGGTAGTAGAGGGCTGCCTGGGCGGCCCAGCAGATGTGGAAGGTGGAGGTGACATGAGTTTTGGACCACTCCATGATTTCCTTGATTTCCGGCCAGTAGTCCACTTCCTCGAACTCCAGAGTTTCCACAGGGGCTCCAGTGATAATCAGACCGTCAAAATACTGGTCTTTTATCTCAGAGAATCCCTGATAGAAGGTATCCATGTGGGTGGCGGACTCATTCTTGGCATCATGGCTCTCCGTTTTTAAGAAGATTATGTCCACCTGCAGGGGTGTGTTGGAAAGGCTTCTAAGCAGCTGCAGCTCCGTAGCCTGCTTGGTGGGCATGAGGTTCATGATCACAATCTCCAGGGGACGGATGTCCTGACTCATGGCTCTCTCATAGTCCATCACAAATATATTCTCATCTTCCAGTATCTTTTTTGCAGGTAAATCTGCATTAATCCTAATTGGCATAATTTATCATCTCTTTTCTACCGGTAAATGCTGCCGGCTTATTATCTGTTATTCCTTTGTCTGCATTTAAGGCTGCGCTTATTTAATCATATCCAGGAAAGTCTCCTCGGAAATAATAGGCACTCCCAGTTCCTTGGCCTTCTTGTTCTTCGATGAACCTGATGTCAGGTCATTATTAATCAGATAGTCCGTCTTGCCGGTAACCGACCCGGTCACCTTGCCGCCCAGGGACTCAATCTTCTCCTTAAGCTCCTTCCGGTTCTTAAAATGTTCCACGGATCCGGTGATGACGAAAGTCTTCCCCAGCAGGCTCTGTTTTTGGGGGTCATCTTCCCCGGCAGGGGCAGCCTCAGCAAATGTAAGGTATTCCCGAAGCTTAGCGATGACCTTCCGGTTGTGCTCGTTATCAAAGTAATCCCGGATGCTGTCAGCGATGACTGCACCGATGCCTTCAATGCGCATGATATCCTCCGGGTCAGCGTGCATGATTCTGTCCAGCTGCCTCTCTACATCTGCATTCTTCAACTCAGCAAAATGTCTGCAGATAAGCCGGGCATTCGATGCTCCCACATTGGGAATACCCAGAGCATAGATAAAACGTGAGAGAGTTGTCTCCCGGGAGTTTTCGATTGATGTTATCAGGTTGGCGTAGGATTTGACCCCAAAGCCTTCAAGGGCTATGATCTGATCTTTGTACTGGTCCAGGGTATAGAGATCGTAGAGCTCACTGACGAATTCCTGGTCGATCATCTTGGTCAGAGTTGCCTCCGACAGACCGTCGATGTTCATGGCATCCCGGCTGACATAATGACTGAAGAGCTTGATCTTCTTGGCACTGCAGTAGGGATTGGCACAATATAAAGTCTTCACATCATTATCCATGCGGATCTGAGTGGGGCCGCCGCAGGCGGGGCAGTGGTCCGGCACGGGGTATCCCCCGCTTCTGGTCAGGTTATCAGAAAGCTGGGGAATAATCATGTTGGCCTTGTATACCTTGATCCGGTCTCCAATGCCAAGCTCCAGCCCGTCCATGATGCTTAGGTTGTGCAGGCTGGCCCGGCTCACCGTGGTGCCCTCAAGCTCAACAGGTTCAAAAAGGGCGATGGGGTTGATCAGTCCGGTTCTGGATGGGCTCCACTCTATATCTGTCAGGGTAGTTTCCGCCTCCTCATCAGCCCACTTGAAGGCAATGGAGTTCCTGGGGAATTTCGCAGTTGCCCCCAGGGAATTGCCATAGGCGATGTCATCATAGATCAGCACCAGGCCGTCAGAGGGAAAGTCATTCTTCGTAATCTTAGCGGCAAATGTACCTATAGCGTCGACAATGGTATCTGCCGTAACCATCTGATAGGGCACGATCTCGAAGCCCAGGCTGGAGAGCCACAGCATGTTCTCCTCAAAGGAATTGCTGAGTGCATAGCCCGAGGCACTTACCAGAGAAAATGCGAAAAAGAACACATTTCTTTCCGCCGTTATTTTGTTATTTAATTGCCGGACAGACCCGCTGCACAGGTTTCTGGGGTTCTTGTAGCGGGCGCTGACATCCTCGATACGCTCGTTTATCTTCTCAAAATCCGAGTAGCGGATGACCGCCTCACCCCGGAGTGTCAGCTCTCCTTCAAAGGGGATCCGGGAGGGCAGGTTCTGAAATACCCGGGCATTGTTGGTGATCACTTCGCCGATCACCCCGTTGCCCCGGGTCACGGCCCGGTCAAGCTGCCCCTCCCTGTAGGTTAGGACCACGGTAAGACCGTCCATCTTCCAGGACAGCATCCCCTTCTGGTCCCCCAGCCAGTCAGAGAGGGCTTCCGGGCTCTTGGTCTTGTCCAGGGACAGCATGGGGCTCTCATGGGGCACCTTGGTAAGCTCACTGAGAACCTCATAGCCCACCTGCACGGTGGGACTCCCCGCCAGTACAATGCCTGTCTCCTTCTCCAGAGCCGCCAGCTCATCATAGAGGGTATCATATTCCAGATTGGACATAATCTCCCTGTCTTCCTGATAATAGGCTCTGGCAGCATCCCGAAGCAGCTCTGTTAATTCTTTGATTCTTTCTTTTTTATTCATCTTTATTACGATTCTCCCCGGCACTCTTCTTCGGGTCCTGCTTCAACATAAGCTCAAGCTTCCTCAGTTCTTCTCCCTTAATCTCCCGGTACTGACCCACCGGCAGCCCATCCAGGTTGATGTTCATGATCCGGACCCTCTTAAGCCAGCGGACCCGGTAATCCAGAGCTTCACACATGCGGCGGATCTGCCGGTTCAGCCCCTGCGTCAGCACGATCTTGAACATATAGGGACCGACCTTTTCCACCTTGCAGGGTCTGGTTACTGTGTCAAGAATGGGCACGCCTGACCGCATTTTCTTTAAGAAATCCATAGTCACCGGCCTGTTGACCCTCACCAGATACTCTTTCTCATGATAATTCCTGGCACGGAGAATCTGATCCATCAGCTCACCATCGTTGGTCATGAGAATCAGGCCTTCCGAGTCCTTATCCAGCCGGCCCATGGGATATATCCTCTCCGAATATCCGATAAAATCCACAATATTATCTTTTTCTCTTTTTTCCGTGGTGCAGACAATGCCCTGGGGCTTATTGACCGCCAGGATAATTCGTCTGCGGCTGACTGAGACAGGTTTTCCATCCAGACAGATTGTCTGGGAGGGCAGGATCTTCTGCCCCATGACTGCCGGCTGCCCATCCACGGTAATCCGTCCGGCCTCCACATAGCGGTCGGCCTGCCGTCTGGAGCAGACGCCGGCATCACTTAAGTATTTATTCAAACGAACCGGATCTTTAGAGACCGGTTTGGTATTGTCATTCATCATATCTCCCAATGATCATTGTTTACATTTTACCCAAGCTTCTCGTCCGTTCTTTTCTGAAACTTGTCCGTATCTACGATAAACCTTTCGTGGGTGCCCCTGCCAATGACTCCCGCAGGATCCCTCACTTCCACTGAAAAAACAAGCCTCTTCCGGTCTATCTCTGTAAGCTCCACGGTGCAGCTGACCTGGCAGCCTATGGGGCTGGCAGCCACATGATCCACATTAAGATTGGTACCTACCGATGTCATACCCGGGTCCAGCTGCCCCTCCAGCAGGGCTACTGCAGTCTTCTCCACCAGAAGAAGCATGGCCGGAGTGCCATATACCATGAGGGAGCCGCTGCCCAGAGTCCTGGCTGCCCGCTCTATAGTTACAGTTTCGGTTAAAGTATTTGTCATGCCTTGTTTTATATTCATTAGATTATTCAACTTTCTGCAATTAATGCTGTCATCCTTATATTGTCCTTTTAACTGATAAACTACATTATAAGGGCAAAAACCCATTTTTACAAGAGCAAAGTAGGATGCATGCCTGAGTTCTGAAATAAAACACTTGCAGTTCCTGAACTTCTAATGTTATACTATTAACGATTTGAGGAAAGGGGAATTATAATTATGAGTGAATCCATGGCAGATTTTGAAAAAGAGATTGAAGCTTCCTTCCGTAAGCTCAAAGAAGGTGATGTGTTAGAAGGTATCATCACGAATGTAGATGACAAGGCAGTTTATCTTGATATCAACTATCATGCACAGGGTATCGTGAAAAAGGCTGACTACAGTGAGGATCCCGACTTCTCCCTTCAGAGTGTGAAAGTTGGCGAACCGGTGAAGGCTGTTGTTCTCTCCGATGATGACGGAGAGGGTAATGTAGCTCTTTCCGTGAAGGATGCCGCCAAGTCCCTGGCCTGGGATGCAGTGCGCAAGTACCTTGAAGAAGGCACAGTTCTTTCGGTGAAGATCGGCGGTATTGTGAATAAGGGCGTTATCGCCTACGTGGAGGGACTTAGAGGCTTTATCCCGGCATCTCATCTTGACATCGGTTATGTGGAAGATACCAACACTTTCCTTAACAAGACTGTTGAGGCTAAGGTTATCACCGCTGATGAGGCAAAGAACCGTCTGGTTCTTTCTGTGAAGGAAGTATTATTCGAAAAGAGACGCCAGGAGAAGGAACGCAGGATCAACGAGATCGTTCCGGGCTCCATCGTGACAGGTACCGTTGAGTCCCTCATGCCTTACGGTGCATTCATCGCTCTTGGAGATGGCATCTCCGGACTGGTTCATATCTCAAGAATTGCCGCTAAGCGCATTGAGTCTCCCGGTGAAGTTCTTAAGAAGGGTCAGGAAGTGAAGGCCAAGGTCGTAAAGATTGAAGATGGCAAGATCAGCCTTAGCATCAAGGATGCAGAGGATGAATCAGAAGCTCCCAGACGGGAAAGACGCAGAGATAACAGCCCATCCATTTCCTATAAGGATGAAGGCGCTGCCACCACAGGTCTTGGTGCTCTCTTAGCAGGTATCAAGCTGGATAACTAGAAAAAAGCCGTAATTCCGGACATGGGATTACGGCTTTTCTTGTCATTTTCATTTATTCTATAAGGATTCCGCACGGACGAAACCTCATATATAATGCTGTATGTTCCTCGGATTTTATTCCGGCCTCTCAGCAAGCTCCTTCTCCTGCATCTCCTGAATCTCATCGATCATGGAGAGCATAGGACGGATATTGGCACCGTGGAAGTGTCTGTCTATGTAGTTTTTGGTACATTTCATTACCAGCGGTGAGCATACCAGAACGCCAATCAGGTTGGGGATCATCATCATACCGTTAAATGTATCCGAAATATCCCATGCAAGCTGGGCTTCCATCACGGAACCCAAGAGAACGATCACGGCAAATATCACCCGGTAGATCTTGGTGGAGTTCTCACCGAAAAGGTACTCACAGGCAATGGAACCATAATGGCTCCAGCCAAGAACAGTTGAGTAGGCAAAAAGCAGAATGGCCAATGCGATGAAGCCAGATCCTGCCCGGCCGAATGTCTGACCGAAGGAGTAGCTCATGAGGGAACTGGATCCGACGGCTTCCGCTGCCTCTGTCATCTGACCGGTTGTCAGATCGATGGCACCGCAGCTTAAGATGGTCAGGGCGGTCAGTGTACATACGATGATGGTATCAGCGAAAACCTCAAAGATACCCCACATACCCTGGCGAACCGGCTCCTTGACATTGGAGCTGGAGTGAACCATAACGGAGGAACCAAGACCGGCCTCATTGGAGAAGACGCCTCGCTTCATCCCCATCTGCATGGCAAGGGCAATACCGGAGCCGACGATACCGCCGCCCACGGACTTCAGGGCAAATGCACCCTTAAAGATAGAAACAAATACTGCAGGGATAGTTCCGATATGCATCACGATGATCACTACGGTACCAATCAGGTAAGCGATAACCATGAAGGGAACGATCTTTTCGGTGAAGGAAGCAATACGCTTAAGTCCTCCGATGATAACCAGGGAAACTGCGATAAAGAGGAAGATACCTGTGGCAAGCTTGGGAATGCCGAAGGCAGTATTAACATTAGTTACCATGGAGTTAACCTGACTCATGTTGCCGATACCGAAGGAAGCCAGCAGACAGAAGCAGGAGAAGAGGACAGCCAGAACCGCACCGATGGTCTTGCATCCGGGCTTGCTTCCCAGACCATCCTTCAGATAGTACATGGCTCCGCCGGC
Organism: Eubacterium sp.; assembly: GCA_017459345.1. GTDB lineage: Bacteria > Bacillota > Clostridia > Lachnospirales > Lachnospiraceae > Anaerobutyricum. The sequence continues at coordinate 128,748 of JAFUDC010000091.1, read as the reverse complement.
CCAGGCACCCTTGGAGTTCTTCCTTCGGTAAAGAATACCGAGGACATTCTCAGAGTAGTTGGTCATCATACCGAAAAATGCGATCAGCCACATCCAGAAAACTGCTCCGGGGCCTCCGGTTGCGATTGCGCCGGCAACACCTACGATATTACCGGTACCAACTGTGGCTGCCAGGGCAGTACACAGGGACTGGAACTGGGAGATAGAATGATCCTCTGTATGGCTGGTAACATGGCGGTCGCCAAAGATGGCGCCAATGGTATTCTTCACCCAGTGCTTAAAATGTGTCAGCTGGAAGAAACCGGTCATACAGGTCATCAGGACACCGACAAAGCCAAGAAGGATCAGCGCCGGCCAGCCCCATACAAGTCCGTTGACTATGCCGTTAACATGTTCAATCATTTTCATACATTTACTCTCCTATCCTATAATCTTTCTCGTGCAGAACTATCCGACAGATTCATCATGAGGGAAAATGTGACTCCCTCCTCTTTAGGGGGGATGAATCATCTAAAATCATATCCTTCAAAAAATCAAGATTATTCTCATGCAGTCTGAAAAATATAATTATAATTTCATAGTAAATTGCACATCAACATTTTGATTATATATAATCTTATAATGAAAGTCAATGAAATATAACCTTCATTTTCGACCAAATTGTCTATATTTGACCATTTATCTGCTCTATGGGCAGCTCTCGCCCCATACATTGTATTCGTTGCGTGGAACTGCCCTGGTCCTCATGTTATCAGAAAATGCATAAACAAGACAGTTCTCCAGGCAGTAGAATTCATCAAGTATTAATTGTCAAACCAGAGATCATCTGCAGGTATAGATTTCAGGAACATTGAAGCAGCGCGAAAAATAGATTGTAAAATTGTCCCATACATATTATAATGATAATGTTATTTAAGTCCAACAGCATCATAATGATAATACATTATTGCTTATTATCATTTTCATGATGGCATCATAATATGATTTTTATAATCACCATGACGAAAATACGGACGCTCATAGACTGGAGGAAAATATGAATATAGCAATTATCATCGCAGGCGGCTCCGGCCACCGTATGGGGCAGGATATCCCCAAGCAGTTTATTAATGTATATGATAAACCGGTTCTGATTTATACTCTGGAGGGATTTCAGAAGCATCCCCAGATTGATGCCATTGAGGTGGTCTGCATCGACGGATGGCATGATATTGTCTGGGCCTATGCCAAGCAGTTTAACATCGACAAGCTCAAGTGGATCGTATCCGGGGGCAGCACCGGCCAGGAATCCATCCGCAATGGGGTGTATAATCTTGAAGGAAAGTGCAGTGATGAAGATACCATCATCATCCACGACGGCATCCGGCCTCTGGTAGATGCCACCGTCCTCTCCGATCTTATTGTTAAGTGCAATCAGTATGGAAACGCAGTCACATCCATGCCTTATAACGAGCAGATTTTTGTGATTGATGATGAGATCTCCACGGTTCAGTACATTCCGAGAGAGACCTTAAGAAGGGTAGCCACACCCCAGGCCTACAAGTTCGGCAAGCTGAACTGGGCTTACCATGAGGCCTTTGAGAAAGAAATCGGTATCTACGGCTCCTCATACACCAACACCATGATGGTGGAGCTTGGGGAGAGACTCTACTTCGCTGCAGGTTCCGATAAGAACATCAAGCTCACCACCAAAGATGACCTGGAGATGTTCAAGGCCTACCTGAAAGCGGACAAGGATAACTGGCTGAAATAGAAAGAATTAGAAGGATTTACGATATGTCTTTATATGATAATACCATGTACATGGATGATGTGAACTATGTGGGACAGCTGCCGCTTCCCTGGGATAAACTCCGGGGAAAGTCCGTGCTCCTTTCGGGTGCAACCGGCCTGGTGGGCAGCTTCCTGGTGGATGTCCTGATGGAGAAGAACAGGGAAGGACTGGACTGTACAGTGTATGCCTTGAGCAGAAATGCGGAAAGAGCCGCTGCCCGCTTCTCCCGCTGGAAGGATAACCCGGCTCTTAAGTTTATCGCCTATGATATCAACCTCCCCTTTGTGAGAGATGATCTTGGTGTAGTAGATTACATCCTGCATCTGGCATCCAACACTCATCCCATGCAGTACTCCACCGACCCCATCGGCACAATTACCACCAACATCGTCGGCCTCTCCAACATGCTGGAGTTTGCCTGTGCTCACAAGGCCAGCCGCTTTGCCTTCGCCTCCTCCAATGAGATTTACGGGGAGAACAGGGGCGACACAGAGATGTTTGCTGAGGACTACTGCGGATATATCAACTGCAATACCATGCGGGCAGGCTATCCGGAGAGCAAGCGCTGCGGCGAAGCCCTCTGTCAAGCCTACAAGGCCCAGAAGGGTCTGGATATCGTCATCCCAAGGCTGACAAGGTCTTACGGACCCACCATGCTGATGACGGACACCAAGGCCATCAGCCAGTTCATCCGAAGGGGTATCGCCGGCGAGGATATCATCCTCAAATCCGCAGGAACCCAGTACTATAGCTACACCTATGTAGCCGACGCAGTAAGCGGTCTTCTGACCGTCCTTCTTAAAGGAGAGAGCGGAGAAGCCTACAACATCGCCGATGAGGCATCCGATATCATGCTGAAAGACCTGGCCGCCATCATAGCCAAAACCGCAGGCAGGGAAGTCGTGTTTGAACTGCCGGATGCCGTGGAAGCCGCCGGGTACAGTACCGCCACCAAGGCCCGCCTTGACGGTGCTAAGTTAAAGAGGCTGGGCTGGCAGCCCCGCTACGATATGACAGGGGGACTTTCCAGAACGATTTCCATTCTGAAATCGATTTGAGGATGACTACAAGTGAAATACAGCCGAAACAAAAAGGACCTTATGGTCCTTTTCGTTTCGGCTGTTTGTAATATTTTATTTACTTCGTTCCGAAGATCCGGTCGCCGGCATCTCCAAGACCCGGGCAGATGTATGCCGCATCGTTGAGCTCTCTGTCTACATGGCCAACATAGAGCTGCACATCGGGATGGGCCTCAAGAAGCCTGCGGATTCCTTCCGGTGCTGCGATGATGGACATAAACTTAATCTTCTTTCCGCCGTGCTCCTTGATGAAGTTCACTGCTGCTACAGCAGACCCGCCGGTTGCCAGCATGGGGTCTGTGACAACGATCAATCTCTCATCGATGGGATCCGGAAGCTTGCAGTAATACTCATGAGGTTCATGGGTTTCCTCATCGCGATAGAGACCGATATGACCAACCTTAGCTGCGGGTACCAGGGCAAGTATGCCGCTGACCATGCCAAGACCTGCACGAAGAATCGGTACAACGGCAAACTTTCTGCCGGAAATTACCGGTGTCATGCACTTTTCAATGGGTGTTTCCACTTCTACTTCCTCTGTGGGCAGATCGGACAAAGCCTCATAACCCATCAGCATGGCAATCTCTTCCACGATGGCACGAAACTCGTTGGTTCCCGTGTTCTTATCCCTGAGCAGGGAAATCTTGTGCTGAATCAGCGGGTGTGTCATAACAAACAGATTATCCAGTTTTTCCATATCGTTCTCCTCCTTTATCTTGTGCATATTATAATATAATTATATGATAGAACAGGGACTGCTGCATTCAATTAATAGTATACAGATATCTGCCGATTCTGTCGATAAATAATTGCATTTTTTAATCCCTTCCGGAATTCTGCGGATTCATCCCTACGCCCCGGCTGATGTCCCCCTTGGGATTTGCGCCGAACTCATAATCATTGCCCGGCAGGACTGCATTGAGAATAACACCTGCAATGGCGGCAATGGCAAGGCTGGTGAGGGTGATGCTGGTGCTTCCGATGGTAAATGTGAGTCCTTCGGAGAATCCCAGACCGCATACCAGAATGACAGCTGCGATGATCAGGTTTCTTGACTTGGTAAAGTCTACATGGTTTTCCACCACATTTCTCACGCCAATGGCAGAGATCATGCCGTAGAGGATAAAACTGATGCCTCCCACGATGGCGGCCGGCATGGAACCAATCAGCTCGGCAACCTTGGGGAAGAAGCTTAAGATCACGGCAAAGATGGCAGCGATGCGGACCACGCGGGGGTCGTAGACATGGGACAGCTCTAAAACGCCAGTGTTCTCTCCATAGGTGGTGTTGGCAGGTCCGCCTACCAGACCGGCTAATGCGGTAGCGAGGCCGTCACCCATAAGGGTACGATGAAGACCGGGCTCTTCGATAAAATTCTCTCCCACTGTTGCAGATATGGCACTGATATCCCCGATATGCTCCATCATGGAAGCGATGGCGATGGGGGCCATAACCAGGATGGCAGTGATGTCAAACTTCGCGAGTGTAAAAGGCGGCAGCCCGATAGCCTTGGCAGAGGCAGCAGCGGTAAAGTCCAGAATGGGCTTCCCATCCAGGTTGGTCATTCCTGCTGCATTCATGATGAGAGCAGCAGCGTAGGAAATGACAACCCCCATAAGGATAGGGATGATCTTGAACATACCCTTTCCCCAGATATTAAAGATCACAACTACAGCCAGGGCAATCAGGGCCAGGGGCCAGTTGGTGGAGGCATTGCCGATGGCGGAAGGCGCCAGGCTAAGACCGATACAGATAATGATGGGTCCGGTCACCACCGGAGGCAGAAAACGCATGACCCTCTTAATCCCCACAGCACGAACGATGGCTGCCAGAACCAGATACATGGCTCCGGCCACGACGATACCGCCGCAGGCATAGGGCAGCTTTTCGCCCATGGTCATATCCGCATAGATGCCGGTATTCAGATTGGCTACAGTGGCAAAGCCTCCCAGATAAGCAAAAGATGAACCCAGGAAGGCCGGCACCTTCAATTTGGAACAGGCATGAAAAAACAGGGTACCAAGGCCGGCACAGATCAAAGTCACCTGTATGGACAGCCCCTCCCCGTTAAAATAGGAATTGACAAGTATCGGAACCAGAATCGTTGCTCCGAACATGGCAAACATATGCTGAAGTCCAAGTAAAAGCATCTTTGGGATACCCAGTTCTCTGGCATCCCGAATGGCAGTTTGTCTTTCGTTCATGGTTTTTCTCTCCTCCGGATTTCAAGACTCCTTCCTGCAGATGAGGGAGTCTTTTCCTTTCTGATATATGTTTTTAACTCCTAAGATATTATACATGAAAATAAGACCAAATCAAGAGAAAAGAGCAGGTTTTTTAAAAAACCTGCCCTCTTGGAACTCCTATGATAACACGGACTCCTTCTGCCTCATTCTTCACGCTGACATCTGCATGAAGCTTTTTTAAGAGCCTGCGGCTGGTCCGTATATCATATCCCCTGGAAAATGTCATCCGGCCCCTTCCTCTTGCCTGGCAGGATATGATCAGCTCATTGCCTGTTATTCCTGCCTGCAGGAGCAGAGTCATTCCGTTCCCGCCTGCCCGCAAACCTTTGATCATCCCTTCAAGGAGCCAGCGCAGCAGCTCTCCCATATCCCTGGATGAGATGAAGTCGGGCGGCACCGTCTGCAGATAATAAGCTGTCTGAATTCCCAGCTCACGGCATTCTTTCTCATAATGAAGAAGCATCTGATTAATCTGGTAATCCTTGTAGTACTCTTTGTCAAAAAGCTCATCATACCGCTTCTGCATCTGAGCCAGATAGTGCGCTGCATCTTCTTTTTTCACCCTTGTCATCAGCTGCTCCAGGCTCTCCCGGATTTCCCGGTTATACTCCCGGATCTTTCCGCCAGTCTCCACGGCATGGTCATAATGAAGCCGCATGGACTTCTCCCGGTAGAGCAGCTCCAGGTGCCGGCTTTCTTCCCTGATCCACTCCGCGTTCAGATAATCATACCAGAAATATCCGAAGCAAAGTACCACCATCAGAATAAAGAGCAGCGTTGTCATGACTCCTTTTTTTGCAAAACTGATATTGGATATCATTCCCATGACCAGATATCCTGCCACAAACAGATTCATCAGCAGAGGATGGCTGCTTTCCCAACAGGCATACGCCTTAAGATAGTCATTAAACCGGGTTTTGATCAGCCGGTATATAAGCAGGGACTCCAGGGGAATGAGCCAGACCAGAGGTGTCATGTAATCTCTCCACTTAAAAACTGCCTGCCCATAGAAGATCCAGTTAAGCAGAATCATAGGCAATGAAGTGAGCATAGTAAAGACCACCTCTGTTGCAAGGACAGTGACCATATTCTTAACCAGACTTCCCCGGAACAATACGGTGATCAATACCATCCCCAGCCAGGCATTCCAGATATTCAGGAAGAGAAAAAGGACGGAAAACCACATTTCATCCTGGTATAGTTTTGCCAGATAATTAGACACAAAAAGGGAGAAGCCGAAGTATCTGAGGCTCCACCCTGCCATCCATGTGACCCAGGTCACTATTTTATTATATCTTTTCTCCGAAGTTTCCTCCAAAAGTACCCCGATGATGATAAAACCGCACAGGGAAACCAGAAGATTACCCATATTCTGATAAATATAGCGAAACATTTTCCCTCGAATCCGTATATTTCTCTTTTCCCCCTATAGAGGAGGAAATCTTCTCCTATCTGGTAAACCGCGAATCTTTTAGAGGGCTCGCATGCGAGCTGCTCAAAGGTCATACACCATCTGCAGAAACGGGCTTAAGGACTGTGGATACCTCCAGAATACTGCTGCTTTCCAGCAGCTGGGGCACCAATCTCCCATGATAAATCTTTGCATATCTCCTGGCGATCTCCATACCAATTCCGTGGTTTTCCTTATCTTCCTTCCTGGTCTTAAAATCAGGCCGTGCCCCGGAAGATATCCGATTGCCTACCTGAATCTCCAGAATATTCTTTCCCTCAGGTTGTCTGGCAAGTAAGTAAACCAGCTTTGACTGTCCGGGATCAAGATAATCCTGAGCCTCCACCGCATTATCCAGTAGATTCATGAGAATTCCCGTAAGATGAAAATCATCGACCCAGTCGATATCATAGCACTCAATTTCCGGAGTAAATGTAATCCCCTTCCGGGCACAATCCTCAGACTCAATCATACAGATGGCATTGAGCACTTCATCGGAGCAATAACGATCACTCCTGTTCCTGTCAATATCTTTCTGCATCCGGCTAAGCTGGCTGCTCAGTTCCTGGTATTCATCCAGGGATTCGTACCGCTTTTCCTCCTTCAGGAACTCCTCCACAATCCGGATATGCTTTTTTAGGTCATGACGGTATCTGCGTATACTGTCCGCCTGTTCCTTCACTCTTTCGAAGAAATGCTCTGCCTGTGCGATTTCTTCCTGGAGACGTAGATTTTTATCCTTCAGCCTGCGGAGTCTCCTTATATGGATAATCAGCACACCGGTCATGACCAGGGCCAGCAGAATTCCGATTATTTGCGGCATATCCAAGTCTCCTCTAATAACGCTAGTATTTTCTGACTAACGTTGTCGGATGCCCGATCTTGTTGCTCTCTTGCTGCGCAATCGAGACAAGATCCGGCTCCTGTACTCAATAATTTTTACCTGATCTGGTCTGCGCACCATCTTAAGTAATCGTCCTTGGTGTTCTGGGCAAAGCTTCTGCTTATGGGCAGCTTCTCCCCATTCTTGAGCTCATAATATGTGGGATACTTCTGTGCCACCTTATCAAGATTCATAGTGAAGGCTGCATGGCACCTGGTGAACATTCCTTCCGGAAGCCCTGTCATTACCTGGGTGATCTTCTCGCTAATCCGGTAGCTTCCCTGCTCTGTCTCAAGGAGGGTAAAGCGGGTCTGGCGCTCAAAAAAAAGGATATCCTTCACCAGGAAGCTCTTCTCCCCCTCTGAAATCACATGATAAGTGGCTGTCAGAGTCTCAAGACATTTGATTCGGAGGAGCTTATTCATGATAGAGTCGAGACGGTCTTCCATCTGGGATTTCACCAGATAGTCCGAATACCTGGTGTCATAAATATCCATGGCATAGTGCATGTGATTGGTACAGTAGATAACCTGACAGTCTTTCCACTCCCGGTTGATCAGTGATGCAATATGTATGCCGTTCTCCTCCCCCATCTCGATATCGAGAAAGACGGCATCAACGGGATGGTCTTGATAAGCCAGCAATTCCTGCCCGCTTTTAAAACACAGAATATCCACATGCTGATTCTGCTGCTGAAAATACTCATCCATATATACCCTGGTATCTTTCATCCAGATTGTATCGTCATCACAAAGTGCAATTAACATAGTATTATTATCCCCTGTAAATACTTCCGATCGCTAAAGGCAACGATTTATCTATTTTGTTGTCAATAATACAACACACTCACATTTTTCCGTCATGGGGAACATATCCACCGGCTGCATCTTCTTCACCCGATAGCCATTCCCTGTAAGGTACTTCAGATCTCTTTGCAGTGTTTCCGGATTGCAGGAAATGTACACCACCTTCTCCGGTTTCAGCTTCAGCAGGCAGGAAAGGAACTCCCGGCTGCTTCCCGACCTCGGAGGGTCCATGAAAAGGACATCCGGCCTTACTATAGCCTGCTCTGTAAGAGACTGTTTTGAAACTTTTTTCCTGCTGACATCAGCGGAATGCCGTATTCCGGAGGCCAGCCTGGCCATATACTCTCCGGCATCTGCCCTGACAAATTGTATGTTATGAATCTTATTAATTCTGGCCCCGGCGATGGCATCCTTCACCGCTTCGCCGTTTAACTCAACGCCGATGACATGACCGGCATGGTCACTTGCCACCATCCCGATGGTCCCGATGCCGCTGTAGGCATCGAGCACGGTTTCCCTTCCGGTCAGACCGGCGTACTCTATCGCCTTACCATAAAGAATCTCCGTCTGGACCGGGTTTACCTGATAAAAAGACTTCGGAGAGATGCGGAACCTCTTCCCGCAAAGGATATCCTCGATGTAGCCCTTCCCATACAGAACCTGCTGTCTGTCAGCAAGGATCATGCTGGTGTCTCTGTCGTTGACATTCACCACGATGCTGGTAATTTCCGGATGGAGCTTGCGCAATGCCTTCACAAAGTTATTCCTGGAAGGAAATATGGGAGAGGCAGTGACCAGTACCAGTAAAATCTCTCCTGTGTGATGACCGGTCCGGATGAGAATGTGTCTTAAGAAGCCATAACCGGTATCTTCATTGTAAGCCTTCATCTTGAAGGACTTCATCAGCCCTGCCACCGACTGCATGATCTGGTCGGCCTTCTGATTTTCAATCATACAGTAATCTACCCGCACAAGCCGGTGGCTGTCGGCCTCATAAATCCCTGTATAGCCGTTGCCCTGCCGGTCCATGCCCACAACACCGTGAACCTTGTTGCGATAGTGGAAGGGATCCTTCATCCCGATAATCGGTTCTACCCTGCCAAAGCCGGAAAGGAGTTTATCCACATACTTCTGCTTCTCAGCCAGCTGTTGGTCGTAAGGCATATTGATATACTGGCAGCCCCCGCACCTGCGGTGATAGGGGCAGAGGTTATTCTTTGATCTATTCGTTTTTCGATTGTAATTCTCTTTATGGTCTCTGCTCATAACATCTTTTAATCCTGACTCGATACAGGAGAATCTTCCTCCTGTATCACAGCATCAGCGGGAATAATAACGGCGCTCTGCCACTTCAGCACGCTACCTTGATGAGGTCTTCTTCCCCTAGATAGAGATTACCACAAACTATCTGATTAGTCAAAAGGTTCCGTGTGATTGTTCCTCTTTTTATACAAATTAAACAATCATTTCATATATTATATGAATCATTCACAACTTATTAACTACACTCATATGAGAAGGGCGACTTTCTGGTTATTTAAACTATAAGAATCTTTTCGAAAACTCAAAGCCATACAAATATCTTATAGTTCTTAACAGCTGCATATTGACAAAGGCAATTTACTAACCTTATAATTTCTTTATAGACAAGGAGGATTTCATATGAAGACAGTAAAATTTTTCTACGGACATACCACTTATGATCTGGAAGTACCGGACGACACTCCGGTTTTAACCTCCAATGTAGACCAGCTGGCCAGTGATAAGAATGGTCTGGAAATAGTCAGAGCGGCTATGATGAATCCCATTGACAGCCCCCGTCTGAGTGAGCTTGCCAAGGGCAAACCGGACTGTGTCATCATCATCAGCGACCACACCCGTCCGGTTCCTTCCCAGGATATCCTTCCGGTTATGATCGAAGAACTTCGTACCGGCAATCCGGATATCAAGATCACTCTTCTGGTTTCCACCGGTTTTCACCGTCCGACCACCATCGACGAGCTCCGCTCCAAGCTGGGCGATGCCCTCTACGAGGAGTTCAAGGATGACATCATTGTGCATGATGCCCATGATCCGTCCAAGAATGCCAAGGTCGGCGTGCTTCCATCCGGTCCCGACTGCATCATCGACAAAGTGGCTCTTGATACCTCTCTTCTGGTCGCAGAGGGATTCATCGAGGCACATTTCTTTGCCGGATTCTCCGGCGGACGTAAGTCCATCCTTCCGGGTGTTGCCGATGCCGTGACCGTTATGGGCAATCACTGCTCCAAGTTCATCGACAGCCCCTATGCCCGCACCGGCATCCTGGACAAGAACCCCATTCACGAGGATATGCTGGCAGCGGCAAGGATGGCCAAGCTGGCCTTCATCTGTAATGTGGTCATCGACGAAGACAAGAAGACCGTAGCCGCATTTGCCGGCAATTTTGAAACCGCCCACAGAAAGGGCTGTGACTTTATCTCCGATTACGTAGTTGTAAAACCCCAGCCAGCCGACATCGTTATCACCACCAACGGCGGATATCCCCTGGACCAGAACGCCTACCAGTCCCCCAAGGGTATGACTGCGGGTGAAGCCACCGTAAAAGACGGCGGAGTCATCATCATGCTGGCCTCCTGCATGGACGGAACCGGCGGCGACTTCTTCTATCATATCATCGCTGACGAGCCTACCATCGAGGACGCCTACCAGAAATTCCTGGCCACCGAGCAGAACGACACTGCTCCGGACCAGTGGTGTTCCCAGATTCTGGCAAGAATCGTCCGCAAGTATAAGGTGATTTTCGTGGCCGATCCTGACCAGCAGGAGATGATCGAAGGCCTCAAGATGACCTACGCTCCTGATCTTGACACTGCCTACAAGATGGCAAGGGAGATTAAGGGTGAGGATGCATCCCTTACCTGTATCCCCAATGGTATCTCTGTGGTTGTGAGGGAGTAAGAGCATAGTAAGAAAAAATGCACAAGAAGACAATCAGGCGGTCACACTTAGCGTGTGACCGCCTGATGTATAATTAATCTTTTTTTGTTCTGAAGAATAATCGGATACTCATCATCTTATTCGCAGATAATAATAAGGCAAATGCAATCAATAATCCGCCCAGGAGATAGAACAGCCTGGTTCCGCGGCCGCCGGTGGAGGGGAGTTCGTAGCCGGAGTTATTGGAGATTTTCAGGGTGTAAACTCTCGTGTTGGCATCATAGCTCTTTCCATATCCACTTTCCGAGAGAGATGAATTTTCTTCATAAGTCACACCTTGAAGAGTAGTTCCGGTATCAAATGGCACATTTCCTGAATCAGAATTGCCGCTGACAGTTATGATAACCTGCTCTTCCTTAATGTTGTATCCCTCTGGTGCCTGTGTCTCCACCAGATAATAGGTTCCTATCGGAAGTTCAAAAACTGTGACCGAATCCCTGGGATTATCAGGTATATATGTCAAGATACCATTACTGTCAGATGTCAGTGACTCATACATAGGTGTATCTGCCGGATTTCCATTCTCATCCTGATACAGGTCAAATACCGCGCCTTCCAATGGCTGACTGGTATCTCCGATATCCACTTTCATAAAGCTGACCTTCTTTGACCTGGAGTTGGTGATAGTCAATATATAAGATATTGCTCCGCTTCCTTCTTCTACAGCCTCTGATAAGGCAACACCATCAGGATGGTCTCCCAGGGTGATGACGCCTGTTTCATTGACTGTAAAATAGATGTAAGATGGCAGGAGATGATACCCTTCCAGGGTAGATTTTTCCCTCAGTTCATATATTCCTGCCGGAAGTGTATTATCCAGTCCAGGAACAAGGCCGTTCTGATCAGTAACCAGATCTTCAAATCCGGACTCCGGACTGATATCAAAATTAGTAACACCGTTTACAGTCTTTTGCTTATGAAGAGCAAAATGTACCCCCTGCATAGCGGTTCCACTGTCTGAATCCTTCTTGATTACCTGAAATGCATTGGGACGGTTCTTAAAGATGATTGTTTTCAGATATTTTGCCTCATTTTCTCCATATCCATAATATGCTGAATCTATCCCTGTTACAGTGACAGTACTTCCATTTTTCCGGATCATAACGTCATTATTAAGCCCGGAATACCCTTGTGGTGTCTTTGTCTCAGTCAGGGTATAATCGACATTGTCCCGGAGATAGGCCACCGTAATGATGCCATCTTTATCAGAAGTAAAAGTCCCAATCAGGTTCCCATCATCATCTTTTAATGTAAACACAGCTCCTGTCAGACTATTGCCACTCATGTCTTCTTTTTTCAGCAGAATACCGGGGCGGTCATTGGTCGCTGTATCTACACGGACGTTGGAATCAGAGCTTGTCTTTCCTTCTACATAAGTGACATTATAGTCAAATGGTGAAGGCTGTGTCTCACCTTTCTGCTGGCCTGTGATTTGTATCCGGGTATCATTATTTACAGGTTCAATAGTCGTCCATCCTGTCACAACTCCACTACTGTCCACATTAAGATTACTACCGGACAGCTTTACTTCCCGGATGACATAATCGTTAATTGCAGTATTTACAATAGGAAGATGATCAAAATACCAATACAGTGTCTGAGGATTTGCGTTATAATCAAGCTTCTGCACTGTATTTTCTACAAGATCCAGAGTATCACCAGTGTTCTTTCGAAATACTGCAAAGTAAGTCGGATCACGGTTCTGCATGTAATCAGCGTCTGTCCAGATCTTGTTGATACGCAGTCCCCAGCCCTTGAGATTACAGACAACAACCGGTGCATCCATATTTGCCACAACAGTTCCCTGAACACCGTTGACTCCTGAATCACTCACTTCTACAGTTGCATTTTGATTGTCATAACCATCATATTTCTGGAAAGAATATCCGTCAGGTATCTCCCAGGAACGCTCTTCCAGACGATACTTTGTACCTGCAAGTACATTTCTGATTTCCACTGTATAATCCGCACGAATCTTTCCAATGGAGCCATAGATTGAGGTGGTAAAACTGGCTGCGGCCTTTTGGGTATCTGAGAGTGAAGAATAGTCATTGATGCCTTCTCCTATCTTAACAAATTCCTTATGGGCGGCATCCCAGGAACAATAATTACCATCCGGGTCCTTCACATGGTAGGTATACATATTGGCCACATCCAGCTCATCGAACTCGGAGGCCAGATATAAGCGGAATGTGAATTCTGTATCGTTTTCAGAAGCAGTAATTTCTGTCGTTCCATCCTCCCGGTAAAGTTTCTTTTGTATAATTAGCGTCCGAAGGGCTTCCTGCTTCACAGCATTATTATAATTAACCTTAGGACGTTTGTCTGTTGTATCGTAACTGATTCCATAGTCCTTTCTGTTTGCAGCGTAACCAGTCTGTGTGATTTCATTAACAGTTTCTCCATCTACTGTTACCCCACTGTAGACATCTGTATTCACACCGCATTCCACGATACGGTAAGATGACATGTCCGGCGGGAAACTGATATCTGCCGTCTCATCGGGCTTCAGGAAAAATACATGCTGATAGGTCACACCGTCAATCGTTATCTCCTCTGCATATTTCACAGGATTTACTGTATCTTTATAGAAAACATAATTATCTTTTTGGTCCGTGCTATCAGGCAGTGCATTAGTCAAAAGATACTCCTCAGCCAATTCATCTCCATTCTCATCAATCTTTTTATACCAGATCTGATAAGGGAACTCAGCCAGAACGGATTCGGAATCATCCACACCGGAGAGCTCCTTGTGAAGCTGGACACTTCCTTTCTTTACCGCAGCGAGGTTGAAACGCATATGAAGATTTGCTGCACCTGCTCCACGCTCCATGTAGAAGATATTCATAGTGTGGGTGGTATCATCCTTAAATGTATATACTTCATGATGATGTGAATCAAAAATCGGGCTTCCTTCTGAATCAAACTTCTGAACAAATATACCACCGACATAATTTTCTGCAGCTGCCTCCGCTGCTGACTCATTTTCATCAGGATGTTCTTCCATATATCGGGATTTAAAGTTATTATAAAACAGGTCTTTTAGCGTCGTCCATGTCCCATTTACACAAACTTCGCCCGTCCGGAAATTGACGCTGCCGGGCATAGCCCCGTGAATTCCTCCAAGGTCAATCACCAGTTCCCCATCAACATAAAGCCAGAAATCATCATCTCCGGTAAATTCATAGATGATATCATGTCCCCAGGCATCGAGCCCATCCGGAGTCTGCGTAAAGGAGGCCTCCAGCTCAACACCATAGTAATAATCAGGGTTTTTGACCAGGTACATTTGCTCATACTTGCGAGGATCAGAATCCGCTAACAGCCGTGCTTCGGCATCATACAGGTTTTTACCGTTTACCGAGGCAAACAGGCCTGCCTCCAGATCATTATACGGCATAAACTGTCCATGCTTGAGAGTATTTTTATTAGATCCATCCATGGTACCCAGTTCTTTATAAACTTTAAACTCTCCGGTGGCCGTATCCAAAGTGGCAAAATTCTGTGTGCTGTCAAATTCATAGTAACCGGATGAAGAATAGGTACTGTCAATAAAAAGGTGGTTTACCTCCTGGGCACCGGCAAAGAGGTTCCCCAGAGACTTATTTGTTTTGACTGCTACCGGATAGTTATCATCTCCCAGATGGGTTGAGAGAAGTCCTGAAACGGGAGAATTCTGGATGTATGTGCCATCTCCGATCACCAAATATTGCTGCTCGGTGGATTGTGATCCTCCGTCATGTGTTGAAAGAGTGCCGCCAAAGTTAACAATCTTCATGGTAATGCCATACTGAGTATGGTCTACGGTTTTCACAGTTGTCAGCTCATCATCCACATTGGGCTCCTGCATCACTGCAAAGTAGAAATCCATAGCTTCTGACTTAGGACAGGAAATTATCTGCCCATTTTCCACTTTATATCCTACATAGGAATAGTTATCTTCATCCCATGCCAGAATAGTTGAATAATACTGTCCATCCCGACGTCCGTTCAGATTGATACCGATAGTGTCATCTGACAATATCTGACCATCTGTCACCTGGGGAGCAACATATTTTTCAGAATACTGGTTATACAATTCATAGTAAAAATTGGGATCGGTCGTTCCTTCCCAGTAATACTCGACAAAGTTCCATAAGAGATTATTAAGCTGTCCCCCTACCCACTCGATAGAATCCCCACTCTCATAAACAGGAACTAGTTTTCCGTCACTGCTGATTGCATAGAATTCATATTTCTTTTTCTCATCATTCCAACTGCGTGTATATACTATGATGCGGGAGCCATTTGTCACATCGGGATCAGAAACACTGACCTTTCTGGCTGAATAAGGCATAAAATACTCATTCGTCAATTCCGACAATTCAACCAGGTAAAGCCACTCACTGCCAACAGTTCCTCCGACAGAAAAACCTCCTTCCACAGTTCCGCTGAAGGTCAGACTGGTACCCCCATCTGCCTCCTTCAGACAAATTTCCCCCGCATGAATACCGGTTCCCGGAACCACCTGTATCTGACTCGCATCATCCTCATTATCTACAAAAGACAGTCCATTTGCATCGATTTTCAAATACCTGCTGCTTCCATTGACCACTGCGGTGAGATAGTACCTGTCCTCAGCAATCCAATGGAAGGTCCACATGGATATCTCACTGTCATTAGGCGCAAATAACTGGCTGGAGTTATTCGTGGTGCTCATAACCGTAAGTGATTTAGCTTCAAGATTGTGATTCTGACCCTCACTTGCCATCATGGCTTTTCCAGCTGCCCCGCCGGCCCAGTTCATCAGACCGTAGGACTTTCCATCAAGTTCAAAAGGATCGCTGAGGACATCATCATAATACCAGAACTGTAATCGGGCATTCGTATCGGTTGCATTATTATAGGCAGCAAAGGATGCCCCACCGTCACCACCCTGCATATTCCAATAATATCCACCATTGCCCAAGGCACGAAATGTGTCTGTGCTATTAGGAAAAACATCTATTGTAAATGCCTGAACATTATTTGATTCAGTAGTCAGATTCAGACTGTTACCGGCCTGGGTAATATATTTAATCTCATCCCCATCCTGACAGTAAACCTTAAACTGCTTCTCAGTACCACTTACATTTTCAAAATAATACTTAACCGCTTGAGTTGCCGGATAGGCAGAAGTAGGTTTTGTTTTGGTGATACCAGTACGGCTTGCACTTATATTAGTAATATCAGAAGTAAAGTAAAACCCATTAGGATGTCCAATATATAAGCCCTCACTGCCCTTCTCAATCAGTTCGTCGATGGATGACACCTTATGCCACCCAATTGGAACCGCCCCCGGCCCTTCCACAATGGCATAAGCCGAAAAGCTGTCCGCCTCAAAGACAACAGAATCAGCCTGTGTTAAGGGATCTGCGGGGTCAGCCAGCTCCACGATTTCTGCCTTCCCCTGATCATCCACATGAACCACCTGGGGGGCCTCCGCCTGGGCAATGATATCGGAAGACAGCATAACCCGAATAGACACAGCAGGTTCAATCTCCTTGCCCTCTGCATCCCGAAAGCTGATATCCACTGCCTGAATCTGTCCGGCTTCTCCACCGATTGCCTCTGCCACGGCATCAATGATGTCCTGGTCATCGATATCCCTCACGGCCATGGTGGTACCTTCCGGGAAGGCAGACTTGTCCGCGCTGACATAAACTTTTACATGATCCGTGGATGATTCATAATAAACTGTTTCATCAGAGGACACTTTTTCTGCTGACAGTTCCTCTTCTGAGGCAGATTTTTCGAATGTATCCTTTTCGGATGTACTCTTATCTGAGTTATCTTTCTGATTGGAGGAGGAATCATCTGAACCAGCTAATTGAGCATTTTCTCCATTTGATTCCGTTGATGCCTCCGCATCTTCCACTTCCCTCTCCACAAAGCAGGCCTCGCCATGCTGATGTTCCTCCAGCTGAAGCTTGCCGCAGACCAGATTGCCATCCTTGTCATAGCAATCCTTATCGTGTATATGGAGTTCATCTTGCTGACAGATCAGAGTTCGTACTGTTTCGTAACAGGATTCGGAGTGCTGATGATCATCTCCTTCCTCCATGCCGCAGGTCAGAATTGTCTCTTCACTATAACAGGTCTCATCATGATCATGACCCGGAATCTCAGGGAGCCGGCAAACCAGCTGGCCATTCTCATCGTAGCAGTTCTCATCATGTAGGTGAACGACGTAATCGGCATAGCCGCAGACCAGAATCTTCTGTACCTGTCCATCTTCATCCTGAATCTCCCGATAGCAGTCCTCTGAATGTTTGTGAATCCTATACTGGCAGTCCAGTACATTTTCAGTCCTGCCGAGGGTAATGGCCGGAAGTGACAGGGGCAGGATTGTCAAAAAGAGGACCAGCACAGTCAGCACGAGATATGCGCCCAGACGTCTGTTTTCGATATCAGCTATGATCTTTTCAATCATCTTTAGTAAACGATTACGCATACCGGTCCCCTCCTTTCTATCAATCTCTGTCTGCCCTGAAACAGATGACATTTCGGGCATACTATACTCATTATATAATTATGTCAATAGTAACACCCTAACTAATAAATTGCAATCCATTCGGCACAAATGTCACAAAAACGTCACAAAAGCGTGCGTAAACACCATTTCCAATATAAAAAAGTGCCGGATATCCGATGATCTGAACGATCCGGATATCCGGCACTGATATTAATATATAATTCCCAATTGAAAACTATATACCTAATTCCCAATAGAAAACTATATACCCATTTTAAATTTTACCTTATGATTTTATTTTACCCTTATAAAAGAGGACAATCTCCTCCACAACGATCCTGCTGCAAATATGAGCAGAATGCCTCCAAGCAGATAGTAAAGCTTTGTCCCGGGGCCTCCGGTGGAGGGCAGCTCGTAGCCCATGGAATTATAGACGGCGATCTGCACCAGATCAATGTCTGTAATTCCATCATGGATGGTCTCGTTCTGCAGAGGTTCTCCGTTTAATGTGGCTTTCAGACTGCCTCTGCTCAATGTGTTGATGATGACCGGTTCCGTGAGCGGATTATACCCTTCCGGAGCCCTGGTCTCGAACAGATAATAGGTTGAATTCACATCCAGTGCCCCCAGATTCATGATGCCATCTTCACCGGTTATCCCGGTCAGAAGCGGCTGCTCGCCTTCCTTGGGCTGACCATCACTAACCTGATCCATCTTGTAAAGGGCAAATTCCGCCTCAGCAAGAACTATATTATCATAGTTCTTCTTCAGAATCTGGACTCCCTTGGCCGGTGTGTTTTTGACCAGGAGGGTAATGTTTCCGCTATCATCGGTCTTTACCTGGGCTTCCCCGTCTGAGACATTACTGAATACCCAATTTTTCTGACTGGTGGAATATACTGCTTTTTCCACAGTTACCTGTCCGGTTTTGGAGATGGTAAAGCGTATGTCGTAATCAAGCTTAACATACTGGGTTGTTGTCTGCTTTTCCCGCAGATAATATGTCCCTGCATTCAGATCTTCCAGACTGATCTTAGGTATCAGACCCTCACTGTCGGTAACCAGGTCCTCAAAGCCTTCCATGGGATTATAGTCCGGCATGGGCTGATGATTGTAGTCCTCCACTTCCCGGTATAATTCAAAATGGATATTCGAAATCGGCTTATCGTTTCCTGCATCTATCTTTCTGGCCCGGAGAGTAATGGGTTTATTCTGAATGGTCACTGTCGGCATATTGTCCGCGGTAGGATTCTCAACCTGAGTGATCGTGTAATAAGCATTACTTTCCGGGGTCTCAGAGCCATTCACCAGCAGCTTTCCGTCCGAATCCACTTTGATTGTCAGTGAGCCAATCAGGGACCGGTATTTGTAGGGAGCTGCCGTCTCGGTAAGGGTATACTCCTCATTGGCTGTCAGATACGCAACTGCAATCAGACCATTTTCATCTGACAGGAAGTTCTTCTTTGTAGTCTGGTCATTCTTCTTAACCAGGGTAAATGCAGCTCCCGACAAAGGATTTCCGGCCAGATCTGTTTTTAACAGCTTAATACCGGGTCTGGAATTGGTCACCGTATCCGTTCTGGAATTTACATTTTCAGATAACTGTTCTGCTGTCAGAAAATGTCTGCTATAGTTGGCGGTATATACAAAGTTTGCAGAATATCCGTGCTCGTTGGTATTCCCGCCCACTGTCAGAGTCTCATTCTCATTGATTCTGGTAACCTGGCAGTCACTGGCCAAAGTGACAAGGCCCGTTGCCGGATCGGCGCTGTATTTGCCGTCTGTAAGGGTTACTTCATAGACTACATAGTCATTCAAATTCTTTCCGTCATCGAGTTCTTTGAAAAACCAGTTGATTGACGTCCCGGTTTTGCTCAGCTGGCGAACCGAGCCTTCTAAAAGTGTCAGCCTGTCATCAGCGTCTTTCTGATAAACCGCAAAATAGATCTCATCATGATCCTCCATGAAATCTGCATCGGACCAGACTTTACTGGCAGTCAGACCATAACCATGCTGGTTGTTGATAATGACACCTTCATCTTTTCCTTCAATCAGGCCTTCGTTTGCCGACTGTCCTTCCGGTACCACTGAACCTTCCCGCTCATAGTCAATCAGATTATACCCCGATGGGATCTCATCTGCCCGCTCCAGCACATAGAATGCCATTCCGTCCATGAGTCCCGGTACCTCTACACTGTAGCCCGCCGGAATCTTGTCTGCGATACCGCCGGGAGAGGTATGGAAGGTGGCCTGCTCCTGCTGGCTTTTCCACTCGCCCTCCGAAACTGTCTGGCTAAGTTGTGAGAAGTCATTAATCCCGGTTGAATTGAAGCTGCCGTTGCTGTATATGCAATAATTTCCTTCCGGATCCTTCACATAGTATTTCCCGGTATTATAGACGGTATAGTTATCTCCATCCTTACCAATGTAGATACGGAAGCGAAATTCCGTATTATCATCTGTGATCTGCCCTGTTTTTTCAACATCCTCCCATAGTTTCTTGGTAATGGTCAGATTATGCATGGCAGTTTCGCTGACATGGTTGTCATAGATGACTTTCTTTCTAGCTGCAACCGTGGAGGACTCAATCTTGTAATCTTTCACCCCCGGTACCGATGTGTCAGTCCCTGTCAGTATATCCTCATTGGCTTTTACCTGATCATAGATTGCCGAATTCATGCCGCACTCGGTGATGAAGTATTCAGTATCTTCATCCAGAAGATCAATGGCAATGGTCTGCCCGGCCTTTAACAGGTATACATTCTCATAGGTGACACCATTTACCTCATAACTTTCTCTAAATGTAACCGGATCCCCAGTTTGATAGTCTCTGACACTGACAGAACTGGTTATCTCCATGGTATCGTTTGGCTCTGCGGAATCGCCTGGGTCTGTGGTTCCTGTTGTACCTGCGGATTCTGTCACAGATTCATACCGGTCCTCTGGCCAGTCTTTTTCCCTGTATTGAATCCGGAAGGGGAATGCGGCATCCCTATCGACAGCGTCAGTTCCGCTTACTTCCTTCTCCAGCAGCACCTGGCCATCTTTGTAGGGGGCCAGGTTAAAGCGCATATGGAGGTTGGAAGCCCCGGCTCCCCGCTCCTGGTAGAACATCTTCATGGTGTGGCCGGAATAGTCGTTAAAGACAGTACCTCCATCCTTGAAGATACCATTCAGCCACTCATTCACTTCATCCTGTGTCTTATCCGGGTATTGTGCCTTATAGGCAGTCCCAAACCGTTCACGCAGGGTGGATTCTTTCCCGTTCTCTATGACTTTCCCAGTCCTGAAATTGACACTGCCATCCAGGGCGGAGTGAATTCCTCCCAGGTCCAGAACCAGGACCCCGTCGATGTATAACCAGAAATCATCATCACCGGAGAACTCGAAGATCAGATCATGTCCCCAGGCATCCAGGCCGCTTGCACTCTGCATAAAACTGGCATCCATCTCCATGCCGAAGAAGAAGTCTACATACCTTGGGTCTGTATTTGCTGCATTCTTATACTGGAGCTTGTAGAGCTTCTCCCCTTTTCGGGGATCCAGAGAGGATAAAGCGGCTCCATGGATGTCGGTATCATTTACCATGTTGCTGATAAATGACCCCTCTGTCAGATCATTATAGGGGAAGAACTGGCCGTGGCGCCGTGTATCTCCGGTTGACTCCGTTGTTGAAGCAATCTGGTCATAGATGACGAAATCACCGATACCATAGGTTCCTCCGCTGGGAGATTCCTTCCCATACCAGGGATCTGAATCACTGGAAATCAGATGGGCAAAATTCTGTGTGCTGTCATATTCAAAGTATCCTGTCTCCTTATAAGTACTCAGCAGGAACTGGTTATTGACCGTCAAGGCCTCGCTGTAGAGGTCTGCCAGTGACTGCCCGGTTTTCGTACTTGTCGGGTAAGACTCGCCATCGGCAATGTATTTGCTCAGGAGATTCTTCACGCCGCTCCACTGATTATAGGTCAGGTCCTGCAGCACATTCGTCTGGGTCTGAGACCTGTTGTTGGAGCCGACATTTGCGTAATTCTGCATCTTCAGGGTGATGCCGAAAGGCTCACTGTCAATGGTAGCCACGGTGGTCAGCTGCTCTTCTGTCTGATCCGGTTTCATCACGGCAAAATAGAAAGTATCCGCCTTGGATATGGGAGCAGAAGTCAGCTTCCAGTCCCTGGCCTTCAGAGAAGCATAATCATAATACGGGTCATCCCAGGCAAGGACCGTGGTATAGTACTCTCCATTGCGCCGCCCGTTCAGATTGATACCGATGGTGCTGTCGGACAGAAATCCTGTCTCTGACACCTGAGGTGCAATATATTTACCGGAATAGGCATTCTGCAGCTCATAGTAATAACTTGGCACTCCGGTATCATTTCCATATTCATCAAGATAATGATACTCTGTAAAATCCCACAGCATGGTGTTGACTTTGCTGCCGACCCAGGAGATAGTATCTCCGCTTTCATAGGCTTTGACCAGCATGCCGTCATAGTCAATGGCGTAATAGTCATATCTCAGGGTATCCTCATTCCAGATGCGGGTATAGATGATAACCTGATCGCCATCTTCCACATCATAATCAATGCTACCATCTTCCTTCACGGTACCCGACACACTGACCTTCTCCGCGGTGTAAACCACAAAATCATCATCTTTCAGATTGGATAGCTCAGCCAGGTTCATCCAGCAATTTGCATTATTGCTATTTGTAAGATCAGCCGCACGGTCAAATGTAGTACCATTTAGTCGAAGGGCTGAACCATTGCTGCTGAACTTATATTTGCCGCTGTAGATGCCGGTTCCGGCCTCAACCGTAATCACGCAGTTATCATCCGGCTCATCCACAAGAGTGACCGTGCTGCCATCAATTCTGAGAAACTTAAGTGCCCCTCCCACTTCAGCAGTGATGTGGTACTGGTCACCGGAGACTGACCGGAAGGACCACATGGTAATCTCGCTGTTTTCAGCCACGAATACATTCTCTGTACGTTTGACCGGTTCTGTGCGGACAGTCAGGGTTTTACCACTGAGTCTTGTATTGCTGTTGGATGCTGATGTGCCCAGGGCAGTCCCCGATACAGTGTTCTGATTGTTGATAATACCATAGGACTTTCCATCCAGCTGGCTTACAGCGGAAGCTGAGGGCAGTTCTTCCGTCGTCACAATCGCATACACGGAGAATCTCTCCGCCTCAAAGAACACGGAATCTTCCCCGGCTGCCGACTCCTTTCCCGCTGCGGCATCTGCTCCATCCGCAAGGTCTGCAAGTTCCACGATTTCCGCCGTCCCGGCGTCATCCACATGGACTACCTGGGGAGCTTCCACCTCAGCGATGATATCAGACGACATGGTAACCCGGATAGGTGCAGCAGGTTCAACTTCCCTGCCTTCTGCATCAAGAAATGTAATGTCTACAGCCTGGACCTGTTTTACACGGCCGTTTACTGCCTCTGCGACTGTGTCTATGATTTTCTGGTCATCCACATCCCTGACGACCATGGTTGTGCCTTCCGGGAAAGCAGATAAATCTGTACTTACATGAACTGTAACCCGATCTGTGGACTCCTCAAAGGTGATGGTCTCTCTTGTTTTTTCTGCATCAGTCTCATCCTTTGCAGCGGATTCTTCCGTGGAGTCATCAAACAGATAGTAAATCTCCCGCTGATTCTCATCCCCGGAGGAATTATCCTTATCTGATGACTCACTTTCGTCAGAGGAATTCCCCACATCTGCAGCTTTTTCTTCGTCTGAAGAGTTCCTGTCATCTGATGATTTATCATTGTCTGAAGATTTCCTGCCATCTGCTGCTTTTTCTTCGTCTGAAGACTCATCATCTGATGCCTCCTGACCGGATGCATCCTTGCTATCGGAGTCATCATCCTTCCCGGAAACATTTTCCTCATGATCACTGACTGTCAGGTCCTGTTTTTCCTCCGTGGCGTCATCTTCGTTCTGTCTTCCTGTGTCCACAGCATCGGCGGTGATCTGGTCCATGGTCAGGGTCTCCGCTTCCTCATCCTCCACTTCCTTTTCCACCAGGCAGTCTTTTCCATGCTGGTGGACTTCCAGCTGGAGCTTGCCGCAGGTCAGATTGCCTTCTTTGTCATAACATTTCTTATTGTGAGTGTGGAGCTCCAGCTCCTGGCAGCGCAGAACACGGACTGTCTCATAGCAGGAATCCGAATGCTTGTGGTCTTCTCCTTCTTTTTCTCCGCAGGTCAGCACCTTCTCTTCCCTGTAGCAGTCTTCATCATGGGTATGCTTCCTTACTTCCGGAAGCTGGCAGACCAGCTGGCCATCTTTGTCAAAGCAATTGTCATCATGGGTGTGAACCACATAGTCAGCATACCCGCAGACCAGAGTCTTCCGCTTCTGCCCGTGCTCATCATAGATTTCCTGATAGCATTCCTTCGTGTGCTCATGAACCTTATACTGGCATTCCAGTACAGGCTCCGTTCTGGTGAGGGTGATGCCCGGGAGGGACAGGGTAATGACAACGGTAAAGAGGATCATTACAGTCAGGACAGTGTAGAATCCCACACGGTTGTTCTCAATGACAGATATTAAGTTTTCAATCCTGTTTCGGAATCGATTCTGCATGCTGATCCTCCTTTCCCTTTAATCATGGCAATCTTATCATTTCATAATAAAAAATACAATCATTTAAGCACAAACGTCGCAAAAATGTCACAAAAAACAACCATCATCTGCATGATAAACTCTATCACAAAAAAACCGTACCAGCCTTATTTCGAAAGTCTGATACGGTGTGATAAGTCAATTATATGATACTGTAAATGCCGGTGAATCTATGCCCGCCAACAGCTTATCTGAGCATGATTCCCTGACTGCAAAATATTCCTAGTTATGGTCGTGGTCATGATGACCCGGAGCGAAATCAGCCTCGTTGTAGGCGATGCCGTTCTTGTCATAGTAGTCCTTAACTGCTGCCTTTACTGCTTCCTCTGCCAGGACGGAACAGTGGATCTTGTGGGTTGGCAGTCCTTCCAGGGCCTCCACAACAGCCTTGTTGGAAAGATCCAGGGCTTCATCGATGGACTTGCCCTTGATCATCTCTGTTGCCATGGAGCTGGATGCGATGGCTGACCCGCAGCCGAAGGTATTGAACTTCACATCCGTGATAATTCCGTCCTCCACCTTGATATACATCTTCATGATATCTCCGCACTTGGCGTTGCCCACAACGCCGATGCCGTCTGCATCTTCCATCTTGCCAAGGTTTCTGGGATTGCGGAAATGATCCATTACTACTTCACTATATAACATGCTCTTTCTCTCCTTTCTCCAGGTCCTCCCACATGGGTGAGATATCTCTTAAGTAATTCACAACCTCAGGAACGGCCTTCACAATATAATCTATGTCATCTTCGGTAAAATCTTCATTGATAGATAGTCTCAGGGAACCGTGAGCCACCTCGTGGGGCAGGCCGATGGCAAGGAGCACATGGCTGGGATCTAAAGATCCGGAAGTACAGGCGCTTCCTGAGGAGGCTGCGATTCCCTTCTCATCCAGGAGAAGCAGGAGGGATTCACCCTCGATGCCCTCAAAGCAGAAGTTCACATTGCCGGGAAGTCTCTTTACCGGATCGCCGTTCAGTACGGAGTGGGGCACCTTGGACAGGCCTGCAATCAGGCGGTCCCGAAGGGCAGCTGTCTTAGCTTCCTTGGCCTCCATGTCGGTCACCGCATCCTTCAAAGCAGTCACCATGCCCACGATAGCCGGAAGGTTCTCTGTGCCGGCCCTTCTGCCTCTTTCCTGGGCACCGCCCTCAATCAGGTTAAAGAGCGGAACGCCTCTTTTTGCATAGAGGACGCCGATTCCCCTTGGCCCGTTGAACTTATGGGCGGAAAGGGAGAGCATATCAATCTTCTGCTCATGTACATTGATGGGCACATGTCCCACGGCCTGAACGGCATCTGTGTGGAAGATTACCTTCTTTGCCGCACAGATCTCAGCAATCTCATCGATGGGCTGGAGGGTTCCGATCTCATTGTTGGCATACATGATGGTTACCAGGGCGGTATCCTCCCGGATGGCAGCCTCAAGATCCTTAGGATCTACGATGCCGTCTTTACCCACAGGAAGGAGTGTCACCTCAAAGCCTTCTTTCTCCAGCTTGTTCAGTGTGTGGAGAACGGCATGATGCTCTATGGTGGTGGAAATCAGATGCTTTTTACCCTTCCTGGCGCCAAATGTGGCGGCGGACCGGATGGCCTGGTTATCGGCCTCGCTGCCGCCGGAAGTAAAGTATATCTCATTAAAATCTGCTCCCAGGATCTCTGCCACATCTTCTCTTGCCTTCTGAAGTACTTCCGCTGCCTTCTGTCCTACCGTATGAAGGCTGGAGGGATTCCCGTAGAAATCCTCCATACATCTGGTCATGGCTTCGATTGCAGCGGGGCTGGTCTTGGTTGTAGCAGCATTATCTGCATATATATACATATGTCTACCCTCTTTTCTTACTTTTCTTATTCAGATTCGTCATCAACATCTGACAGGCATAAGCTCAAGCTCTGAAGCATTCATACCTGCCTTATATGTTTATGACTATGACTATTATATATATCGTCATCTTTTTTGTCAACTTAAGGAAAGGGCTTCTTATTGATACTAATTATCATTATCAATAAGAAGCCCCCATATTACACTTTAACGATAAATTATCTCATTTTCAACTCTGCCTTTTATTCTTTCCTCGAAAGAAATTGCCTCTTTTCCGATAAAACTATTCTTCCTCATCCTCCGGGAAAAGAAGCTCGGCGAGAAGGTCCGGATTGTCCATATAGGCTGCGATGTTGGCGAGAGCCTGATCCAGATAGCCGTTCTCCTCGAGATCACCTACCAGATTCTCAAATACATCGTCAAACTCCTCAGCCAGTCCGGCCTCGGGATTGGTGACCATCACCACCGTCTGGAAGAACTTCATAAACTCAACCTGCATGATACCTTCAAAGAGGGAGACCATCTGCTGGTCCCCGTCCTCATCTTCCAGGGGAATATGAAGCAATACAGGCAGAGGGACTTCTTCCTTCATCCTGACCAGCTTGCTGGATTCCACGAAATCAAGAAGGACCTCCCTGTTAAAGAGAGGGGCGATCAGTGATTCGTCCGCAGACAGGTCTGTGGGATAGTAGAACATATCCTGCCCCCGCATCAGGGTGATAAAGTAGGGGCTTGAGATAAACAGCATGGCAATGCTTTCCTCATCGGGAATCTCCAGCTCAAATTCAACCTCTTCCTCCATCATCCTCTTTTTGATGTTGGGGTTGGAGTATACCTTAAAATCATCTTTTTTCATAATATCTAATCCTTTACCTTTATATCCGCCAACAAAAACCCATCTCACGCGCACTGCCTGTTCGTGGTCTGATGCCGTCTACTCCCGCCCGTCCCAGCAGTAGGTGCACAGGCAGTCAGGGTCTATGCCGATGGACTCAATCATGTCATCCAGCCTGTGGTAGCGGAGGCTGGTAAAGTTCTGTTCCTTGCGCATATCTTCAAGCATGGCCTCATATTCCGGTGTGTCCGGATCAGCATACCTGGCCAGCACTTCCGGATCATCCGCCTTGTCTCCCTCTCTCTTAAGAATCGTCCTGCGGGCAATCAGGTCAAGATCTGACTTGGACCTGGAGAAGTTCAGATATTTGCATCCGAAGAGCAGAGGCGGGCAGGCCGGGCGGACATGCACCTCCTTAGCTCCATGTTCATAGAGATACTCTGTGGTTTCCCTCAGCTGGGTTCCCCTTACGATGGACTCATCGATGAGGAGCAGGCTCTTGTCCCGGATCAGCGGGTCAACGGGAATCAGCTTCATCCTGGCAATCAGATCTCTCTTGGTCTGGGTAGGCGGCATGAAGGACCTGGGCCAGGTGGGTGTGTACTTGATAAAGGGTCTGGCAAATGGAATCCCCGACTCATTGGCATAACCAACCGCATGAGCTGTCCCGGAATCCGGCACGCCGGCCACACAGTCGGCCTTCACATCGTCACGCTTTGCCAGCAGTTCACCGCACTTATATCTCATGACTTCCACATTTACCCCTTCATAGGAGGCGTTGGGATAACCATAATAAATCCAGAGGAAGGAGCAGATCTTCATCTTATCTCCCGGACAAACCACCGTGCGGACCTTATCCGCAGTGACAAAAACGACCTCGCCGGGGCCTAGTTCCTTACAGGTCTTATAGCCCAGGTTGGCATAGGCAAAATCCTCAAAGGAAATGCAGTGGCCGTTCTCATTCTCCCCGATAAAGAGAGGGGTCCTTCCCAGCAGGTCCCTGGCTGCAAAGATGCCATTCTCCGTCATGATCATCAGGGTCATGGAGCCGTCGATCTTCTCCTGGGCATAGCGGATGCCATCGGAGATACTCTTCTTCTCATTGATCAGGGCGGCCACCAGCTCTGTGGGGTTGACTCCGCCCACACTCATCTCCTGGAAATGGGTTTTGCCATTCTCAAAGGCTTCCCTGATCAACTCCTCCTGGTTGTTGATCTTTCCCACCGTCGTGATGGCGTAATTGCCGAAATGAGAATGCATCAGGAGAGGCTGGGGCTCAAAGTCGGAGATACATCCGATTCCCATATAGCCATCCATCGACTTCATGTCATTGGTAAACTTGGTCCTGAAAGGAGAGTTCTCAATGTTATGGATGGCCCGGTCAAAGCCATTCTCCCCGTAAGTAGCCATACCGCCCCTGCGGGTTCCCAGGTGGGAATGATAGTCAATTCCGAAAAACAAGTCAAATACACAACTTTCCTTAGATACTACTCCAAATATTCCGCCCATAATGTCCTATCCTTTTAAATGCTTAATCTCAGGTCTTTTTTCGCGCAGCTCTGCGATCAACCGGAGGCGCCTCAGAGCTCGTAACGTTAATATAATAACATAGAACCCTGCTCATTACCATACAAAAACTTGAAAAAATTATTCTCTTCCGAATTCCGTAAGCTCCAATCCTTCATTTCTCTCCAGTGTCATGCCCACACTCCAGGAGTTTATGAATAACAGGAGTGGCCTTCCCTTCAAATCCTTGACCTTCTTCATATCAGAAGTACCCCGCAGGTTCTTGATATCAATATCCTTGTTCTCCACCCAGCGGATATACTCGTAAGGGAGCTTCTCCAGAATTATCTCAACATTGTACTCATTTTTCAGTCTGTAGGTGAGCACATCAAACTGGAGCACACCCACCACGCCCACGATGATTTCCTCCATACCGGTGTTAAACTCCTGGAAGATCTGGATGGCACCCTCCTGGGCAATCTGATTGATCCCCTTGATAAACTGCTTCCTCTTCATGGTATCCACCTGCCGCACCCTGGCGAAGTGCTCCGGGGCGAAGGTAGGTATTCCCTCATAGGCATAGTGTTTGGGTGAAGAAGTGATGGTGTCCCCGATGGAGAAGATGCCGGGGTCAAAGATCCCGATGATGTCTCCCCCGTAGGCGGTCTCAATCATCTTGCGTCCGTTGGCCATCATCTGCTGCGGCTGGGAGAGACGGACCTTCTTGCCCCCCTGGACATGCCAGGCATCCATCCCCGCCTCAAACTCTCCCGAGCAGATCCGCATAAAGGCGATCCTGTCCCGGTGGGCCTTATTCATATTTGCCTGAATCTTGAAGACAAAGGCGGAGAAATCCTGCTCCTCCATGGGGTCGATCACCCCCTGGTCAGAGACTCTGGGCAGTGGGGAGGTGGTCATAGTCAGGAAATGATTTAAGAAGGTCTCCACGCCGAAGTTCATCAGGGCTGACCCGAAGAATACCGGAGACAGCTCTCCCGCATCCACAAGCTCCTGGTCAAACTCCGCACTGGCGCCATCTAAAAGCTCAATCTCCTCTAAGAGCTGTTCCCTGGCTTCATCCTCCACAAACCGGGATACGCCCTCATCCTCCACAGGAATCCGCCGGACTGTCCCCATCCTGGTTCCCTTCATGGTATCCTCGAAGAGCTCGATCTCCCGGCTCTCTCTCTCGTAAACTCCCCGGAAGGCCTTGCCCGATCCGATGGGCCAGTTGACCGGACAGGTGGGAATTCCCAACTCCTTCTCAATCTCATCTAAGAGATCGAAGGTATCCCGGGCCTCCCTGTCCATCTTATTAATGAATGTAAATACGGGGATATGTCTCATGGCGCAGACCTTAAAGAGCTTCCTGGTCTGGGCCTCCACGCCCTTGGAGGCGTCGATCACCATCACGGCGGAATCCGCTGCCATCAGGGTCCGGTAGGTATCCTCCGAGAAATCCTGATGCCCAGGTGTATCCAGGATATTGATGCAGCAGTCCCCAAACTCAAACTGGAGGACGGAGGAGGTGACAGAGATACCCCTCTCCTTCTCAATCTCCATCCAGTCGGAAACCGCGTGCTTTGCCGTGGCCTTGCCCTTCACTGACCCGGCCTGGTTGATCACTCCCCCGTAGAGAAGGAACTTCTCGGTGAGGGTAGTTTTCCCCGCATCGGGGTGAGAGATGATGGCAAAGGTTCTTCGCTTTTTGATCTCGTCAATCATAGCTGACATGTTATTGTTATCCTTTCGATACTAATCTATATAGTTATTTGCGAAACTTTGTCAAGGCTCGAAAATGTTCCTACGTCACACTGTTGCCTGGACAATTATCTTTAATCAATAATAAGTAATTGATAATCAGAACACCCCGAAAGCCTGCAGGAGCAGGACGAACAAAAGAACCGGAGCGATGAAGCGGATCATCACGATATAAAGGTTCTTTCTTCCGAATCGGTGCTTATCCTGGGTGACCTCGTCGATGACAACCTGTGGGCCTGCCACCCAGCCGATCAGGATGCAGGTGCTCAAGGCTACCACCGGCATCAGCCAGTTGTTGCTGACATAATCCATCACGTCAAGGATCTGTCCCACCGCTCCGTTGGGCAGCTTCAGTTCAAAGTAGAGCTTGTTGTATCCCAGGCAGACGATGGTTCCCGCGATCAATGTATAGATGATTATGATGATGCAGGCCTTGTTCCTGCTGATCTTAAACTTGTCCATCAGGCTGGAGGCGATGGCCTCCATGATGGATACCGATGATGTCACTGCCGCAAAGGATACCATCACAAAGAAAGCCAGGCCGATGACGCCTCCGGCTGCTCCCATGGCTTCAAAGACCTTGGGAAGAGAGATAAACATCAGTCCCGGTCCTCCCGTGGCCATCCCCTCTTTTCCGGCAAATGTAAATACTGCCGGAATGATCATGAGTCCTGCCAGAAAGGCAACCAGGGTATCAAAGAACTCAATCTGGTTGATGGAGGCCATCAGATTGGTCTCTTCCTTTGCGTAGGAGCCATAGGCAATCATAATTCCCATGGCAACACTGATGGAGTAAAAAAGCTGGCCCAGAGCATCCATCAGCACAATAAAGAATGATTTCAAGGTCATTCCCTCAAAATTCGGTATCACATAAATCTTAAAGCCCTGCAGGCCGGTCCGCACAGCACCGGAAGGATCTGTGTGCTTTAAAGTCAGGGCAAAGACAGAGATCCCGGTAATCAGGATAAACAGAACCGGCATCAGAATCTTGCTGAACTTCTCTATCCCCTGCTCTACACCGGAAACCACGATCACAGCCGTGATCAGAAAGTAGATCAGCATCCAGAATATGGGCTGGACATTGCCTGTGATGTATCCGGTAAAGAAGCCGTCGGCAGCTGCCGCATGCCCCTGGCCGGTTACATAGACAGATAAGTACTTAAATACCCATCCGCCGATGGCGCAGTAGTAAGGCAGGATGATGGTGGGCACCAGGCAGGCCACGATCCCGATCCAGCCAAATCGCCGGTCAATCTGGCCATAGGCTGTCAGGGGACTCTGTCTGGTCTTTCTCCCGATGGCAATCTCCGTGGTAAGCAGCGTAAACCCGAAGGTCAGCGCCAGTATCAGATAAAGGAGCAAAAAGATGCCCCCGCCATCCTTGGCAGCCAGATAGGGAAACCGCCATATATTACCCAGTCCTACGGCAGAGCCCGCAGCCGCCAGGATAAAGCCCAGCTGGCCCGAAAAACTGCCTCGTTTTGTTTTTTCTTTCATATTCTCTCCTCCTCCTTGAAACGGCTTGTCATGTCCCTCTAACCGTCTCTTCTCGTCATACGAAGTCTATACTACCACAGTTTAAGGAGATTATCTATTAGAAAATGTGCTGACTTTTTAATCCTATTTTCTTATATAAGCCTTATAAATGCACAGATTGGAGGAGATGCACATTAAAGATCAGTCAATAGACCCCCATGCCAGGATTATGATGCACATAGATATAAGTCAACTGCAGTAGAATTATTTATTGCATTTTATAATCTGAAAAGGTACAATTATCCTGTTTATAATATTGTTTAATTAAAGTGAACTCTCTCCCCATGAAGACATCTTTCAAAGTGTACAGCCCTGGAGGGAGCTCATTCTTCCTGACGATGAAAGGGACACAAGATGAAAAGAGGCGACATCCTGACCGGCAGGGTCTACCGAACTGAATTCCCAAACAAAGGGATTATATATATCGATGATGATCTGGTTATTGTAAAGAATGCCCTGGAGGGGCAGACTATCCGCTTCAGCGTGAGCAAAAAGAAAAAGGGGCGGTTTGAGGGAAGGCTGCTTGAAGTCCTGGAGCCGTCTCCAAGAGAGCTTGACCAGCCGGAATGCATCCATTTCGGCCGCTGCGGAGGCTGCGCCTACCAGAACATTTCCTATGAGCACCAGCTGCAGCTGAAAAGAAAGCAGGTGGAGTCCCTAATCCGCCAGGCAGGATTCGGATTTGCCATCGAGGCTGTCTACGGCAGTCCTCTTATCGAAGGCTACCGAAACAAGATGGAATTCACCTTCGGGGATGAGGAGAAGGGCGGCCCCCTGACCCTGGGCATGCACAAGCGAAACAGCTTCTATGATATCGTGGAGCTTTCCGACTGCCGGATCGTGGATCCGGACTTCAATAATCTGCTTCAGAGAATTCTTGCCTATTTCAGACAGGAAGGCAAGACTTTCTACCACCGCATGCGGCATGAGGGCTTCCTCCGTCACCTGGTGCTGAGACGGTCTGTAAAGACCGGGGATATCCTGGTCAATCTGGTGACCAGCTCCCAGGACACTTTGGATGGGGAAGCCTTTGTGGATGCTGTAATAGGTACAGACCTGTCAGGCAGGATTGTCGGTATCCTCCATACCATCAATGACAGCCTGGCGGACGTGGTGCGTAGTGATGAGACCC
The DNA here is from genome assembly GCA_017459345.1 of Eubacterium sp. Classification (GTDB taxonomy): domain Bacteria; phylum Bacillota; class Clostridia; order Lachnospirales; family Lachnospiraceae; genus Anaerobutyricum. The sequence goes on along the minus strand of JAFUDC010000091.1, from coordinate 95,798 downwards.
GGATCCTCTACGGCCAGGATTATCTCTACGAGTACCTCTTTGATCTGAAGTTCCGCATCTCTCCCTTCTCCTTCTTCCAGACCAACACGGCAAGTGCGGAAGTCCTCTACAGCAGGGTAAGGGAATATGTGGGAGATACCAAAGATACGCTGATTTACGATCTTTACTCCGGCACCGGCACCATCGCCCAGATCCTGGCCCCGGTAGCCAGGAAGGTTGTGGGAGTGGAAATCGTTGAGGAGGCCGTGGAGGCTGCCCGGACCAACGCCGCAGACAACGGCCTAACTAATTGTGAATTTATTGCCGGAGACGTGCTGAAGGTTCTTGATGACCTCACAGAGAAGCCGGATATCCTGGTTCTCGACCCGCCCAGGGACGGCATTAATCCGAAAGCCCTTAAAAAGATCATCAACTACGGAATCGACCAGATGGTCTATGTCAGCTGCAAACCCACCAGCCTGATGCGGGACCTGGCCCTCTTTAAAGAGGCAGGCTATGAGGTGAGCCGCTGCTGCCTGGTGGACCAGTTCCCGGCGACAGTGCATATAGAGGCCGTGTGTCTCTTGCAAAGAATGAGCAGCATCCGGCCGTAGTTAAATACTCTCCCCTGTAGAAGAGGAAGTCACATTCGAAATCTGATGTTGAGATAGAGGAGTATCACAGACAAATAGGAGTTAGACCAGATGTTTGAAAGTAAAACAGTAATTGATATGGAGATGACCGGGAACAATCTCCGCAAATATGCAAATGCATTTGGATACAGTGTTAAGGATATTCAGCAGTATCTTGGCTTGTCATGTCCTCAGCCAGTATACAGATGGTTTAAAGGGAAAATCCTTCCATCAGTGGATAATCTTCTAAGACTTAGTGAGCTGTTTCATGTTCATATGGAGAATCTTTTGGTAAAACAACATGCACAGTGCGGTTATGAATATTATTCCTCTACAGAGGAGAACTCGTTTTTGTTCCTAAAACGAATGCAAGCATATTATTCGTTAATGGCTGCATAATGTAAAATTGGGACTATCCGTCCAATGACAAAACATCATGCATATCTTACGATAAAAGAAAACCTTCGGAGGTGCATGATGACAAGAGGAACGATCATTTATATTGACAGAGACGGAAAAATTTATTCATCGGTAGAGTTTAACGGAGACATGTATCCGGATGGAAATGCTGACAGGATTCTAGAAATGTTTGAAGCGGGTTTATTCACGAACTACAAAAACTATGAACGTTTTGTGATTAGGTTTAATAAATCCCATTACGGCTACAGGGAAGAGCTTATCCACCCATTTCCCTGTAAGGAAGAACAGGTAATTGATGTCACTGATAATTGGACAGATTATTTGTATATTATCAACAATTCCGACCATCAGTGGATCTTAAAGGATCAAAACGGGGCATCCTTCTTAGATATAAGATCATTAGGGATTGTACACTTTCAGCAAGTAGAGAAGATGATCCATCGGATATTGCATGAAAATGCAAAAGAGTTCAAAATAAATATCAGCAAGCAAGAATTTGTGGAAATATTAAATCGATTACGTGATTCTTCAGAACTTGTTAACAGAGTTGATGAATTATTCCGGAATAGTAGGGAGAATGTGGAATGTGATTTTTGCAATGGGGCAGCCCTACAAATCTCTCATGAAAGTACCGTGGTTTTTTTACTTCGAAAACTATTGAATGACGAAGTTGAAAACATCGATCATTTCATTTATGAATTAGATTATGGCCGGAAGTATACGCCCGGGATGATAACTGATGAAGATGGACAGGATATTGATCTTGGCACTGCGGAGAAGCTGTATGATTATCTGACCGGGGAGGTGAGATAAAATATGCCTAAGACGATAAAGAAGGAAATGTTACATGCAAAAGGCATAGATATTGGGATATACACAATAGATTTTGAGAACGAGTTTATTTCCTTGACAGATATAGCAAAATATAGAAATTTGGATGATCCACGCTTTGTTATACAGAACTGGATGCGTAACAGAAATACAATAGAGTTTTTAGCCATTTGGGAGATATTGCATAATCCGGATTTTAACCGTGTGCAATTCGAGGCGGTTAAAAATGAAGCGGGATTAAACAGATTTGTAATGACACCAACAAGATGGATTGAGCAGATGAATGCAATAGGTATTGTATCTAAAGCTGGAAGATATGGAGGCGGTACCTATGCACATAGTGACATTGCATTATCTTTCGCATCGTGGATATCTCCTGAATTTCAACTGTATATCATGAAAGATTACAGAAGGCTTAAGACCGACGAAAACAGTCGTCTGTCATTGAATTGGAATCTTAATCGTGAGATAGCTAAGTTGAATTATCGTATACATACCGACGCAATCAGAGATCATCTTATTCCGCCGGACCTCACTCCGGAACAGATTTCGTATAAGTATGCCAATGAAGCTGATATGCTTAATGTTGTACTTTTTGGCAAGACTGCAAAACAGTGGAAAGATGAAAATCCAAAAAAGAAAGGAAATATCCGAGATGAGGCAGAGCTGAACCAGCTTCTTGTATTAGCAAATATGGAAAGCTATAACGCAATCCTGATCGGGCAGGGAAAAAGCATGTCTGAAAGGATTGTTCTGCTGAGAAAACTTGCTGTAAAACAGATGGAGACGTTATCAAAGGTCAGTATGGAGGGCGTGAAACAACTGACCGGGGAGAAGCCAATTAAAGAGGACACAGAATGAAAAAACCCAGTAGCTTTTTTATTAGATTACCCTTCTAAACTGCAGGTAGATAAAAATTAAATATTTTCTTCTTTTGTAAACAACCAGATTGTGGTATACTATGACTGCTAAAAGAAAATATAATAATAATTTAGGAGGTACATGTAATATGGCAGATTATTATCAGGAATTAGGAAGAAACCTTATGGGAACCAAGACATTTGACAACCTGTTAGAGGCATTTGCCGGCGAGTCCCAGGCCAGGAATAAATACACCTACTTTGCATCCAAGGCAAAAAAGGACGGTTATGTACAGATTGCCAAGATCTTCGAGGAGACCGCAGCCAACGAGAAGGAGCATGCAAAGATCTGGTACAAGATTCTTGAAGGCATCGCTGACACCAAGACCAATCTTCAGCTTGCGGCTGAGGGCGAGCAGCATGAGTGGACAGAGATGTATCCCACATTCGCCAAGGAAGCACGCGAGGAAGGTTTCGAGGAGATCGCCAAGTTATTTGAGATGGTAGCTGACATCGAGAAGGAGCATGAGGCCCGCTATCGCAAGCTCATCGAGAACATTGACGGCGGACTGGTATTCTCCCGCGACGGCGACCGCGTATGGGAGTGCGGCAACTGCGGACACATCGTTGTTGGTCCTGCTGCCCCGGATGTATGCCCGGTTTGCAACCATCCCCAGGCTTACTTCGAGCTGAGGGCTGAGAACTACTAATTATCACTTATGGTTAATCAACGAGAGGGTTCCTGAATCAGGAACCCTCTTTTATTATCTAGTATCCCGGATGATAATCGGATACTATCCCGAATAATGATTGGATATTATCCCGGATTATAATCAGATATAATCCTGAATGATGTTCGGATATTATCTCGGATAATAATCAGATAGGAAAGATCAATCGCCCTTATCACGCAAAACAGCCCCATTCCCTCACGGGAACGAGGCCATACTGCTAAAAGAACATGTTGAGTTTGAGAATACGTCTTTCTCGTATTATATCAGAATTGAACAGGGGAAGGATGGAATAAAGCGGTCAAAGGCAGGTAGTAGATTGCCATCTGACAGGTAACAATTTGCCATAAACTCATCCTGTCTGTTCCGGTTCTACTTCTTAATTTCCTCATACAGTATTTCTGCAAATTAACCTCTGCCCAAACTTTTTATGTGTCAAAATACTTTCAAAGATTTCCTGGACTTCTACTGTATTTAATGTTCTAACTGAAAGCTGGGCATCAGCTGCAGCTTGTGAAGATTCAGCCTGTGCATCCGGTCAATCTTCTTTCTGGTCTCCTCATCCTCACATTGGCCGGTCAGGACATAGTGATCCAGCACTTCGTAAGTGAAACCGATCTTATCCTCGTCTGACATTCCGCTCAGTCCATCGGAGGGGGTCTTCCTGGTGAACTTATCCGGAAGGCCGATTACCTGACCAATCTGAATCACCTCATGAACCAGAAGGTTAGCCAGGGGGCTGAAATCGCCGGCTGCATCTCCGTACTTGGTTGAATAACCGATATAATCCTCAGACCTGTTGCAGGTATTGACCACCCGGCCGCCATTTGCCAGGGACTGGGCAACTGCGTACAAGGTACTCATGCGGATACGGGGCGGCATATTAATCTCAGAGTCTCTGGACAAGCCTGTCGTTCCCGGCAGGGTACCCTTCTCAAGCTGAGCCTGGATGGCCCCGGAGAGCCCGTCTACGCCAGCCTGGATGTTGACGGTGATATTCGGAATCCCCAGAAATGCCACCAGATCCTGTGAATCCTGGATGTCACTCTGGACACCATTTGGCATGAGCACGCCAATGACCCTGTCCCTGCCCAAAGCTTCGGCGCAGAGGGCTGCGGTCACACTGGAGTCCTTCCCGCCGGAGATGCCGATTACTGCGGAACATCCCGGCCCATTTGCTTCAAAATACTCTCTGATCCATGCTACGATATCATTTTTTGTTTTTTCCGGATTCTTTAACATATGACCTCCTATTAATTGTATAAGTTCAGCCTACGAGCTGGACTGCGCCGAAAGAAGCTCCTACAGCACTTCCGCCAGCTTCTCCACATCTTCCCCCGATGTGGCCCAGCTGGTGGCAAGGCGGATTACTGTATGTGTCTCATCATATTTCTCCCAGAAACCGTACTCTACGTGCTCTGCAAGCTCAGCGAGCTTGTCATCGCTGACCACGATAAATATCTGGTTTGTGGGATTTTCAAAATAAAACTGGTATCCCTTCTCCCTGAGGGTCTGCCGGATCTGGTCTGCCATTGCTATAGCATTGGCCGCGATGCGTTTGTACAGATCATCGGTAAAAAGGACATCAAACTGGAGCCCCAGCATCCGCCCCTTGGCCAGGAGGGCGCCATGCTGCTTAATCATGGTAAAAAGATGGGGAATCAATCCTGCCCTGGGGATGACCACAGCTTCACCAAAGAGAGCACCGCATTTTGTCCCGCCAATATAGAAAATGTCGCAGAGACGGGCCAGGTCGTAAAGAGTCAGATCACTTTCCAGGCAGGCCAGGGCATAGCCCAATCTGGCGCCATCCAGGTAAAGCAGGAGTCCGTGCCTGTCACAAACCTCCCGGATTTTCGTCAGTTCCTCCTTAGAGTATATGGTACCGTACTCGGTTGGATGAGATAGATAGACCATACCGGGAGCTACCATGTGGTCATGATTATCATCCCCATAATAGGCCTGAACGTACTCATCGATGGCCTCTGAGGTCAGCTTACCCAGATGGTGAGGCAGGGCAAGCACCTTATGTCCGGTAAACTCGATGGCACCGGCCTCGTGGGTGGCAATGTGGCCTGTCTCAGCAGCAATCACACCCTGCCAGGGCCGCAAAGCGGTGTCAATCATAAGCTGATTAGTCTGGGTCCCTCCTGATAGAAAATGTACCTCCGCACCGGGGCAGCCGCAGGCCTCCCTGATCCTATCCCGGGCAGAATTACAGTAATCATCTGTCCCATATCCGGGACTGTGCTCATAGTTGGTCTCGACCAGTTTCTCAATGATCTGCCTGCAGGCCCCTTCCTGGTAGTCACTGGCAAACCAGAGCTTATTCTTTGAATCCATAGTTACATTCCTCATTTAATCAATCATATGATTGAAACGTCAAAAGCTAACACGGATTGTTTCGCTGCAAAGCAGCTCGAACAATCCTGTTATCATCATATATCCAGCTCGCTGAACCTGGTCCCGTAATAACCATGTCCATAGTGGGCCTCCCCAAACTCATCAATCTCCATAATCAGAAATGTGGGCATCCGGTCACTTTGTCTGGGATAGGAGATGCTGCCCGGGTTTAAGATGGTCACGTCATCACCGATCTCGATAAAGGGCTTGTGGGTATGACCGAACATGACAATATCGATGTGGTTTTGTATGGCATAATCACGGAGGCGGTCTACCCCCCGAAAGATCTGGAATCGGTGTCCGTGCACCACCATAACCCGGTAATCTTCAATATTGAAGATATCATAGGAGGGAAGCTCCAGATCGTAGTCATTATTCCCTGCCACCATATGAACCGGGCAGTCCACCAGGGACCGGATATAATCATCTCCCCGCTCCACATCACCACAGTGGATCAGCATGTCAATATGACCCACCTGGCTTATCACGCCGGCCACATCATCATTACGTCCATGAGAGTCGCTGATCACCAGGATTCTCATCACAGAACCTCTTTAATCTGGCGAAGGGCCTTCCCCCTGTGACTGATGGCATTCTTCTCCTCTGGAGAAAGCTGGGCTGTAGTCATCTTCCGGTCAGGCAGATAGAATATGGGATCATATCCGAATCCATTCTCCCCGGCGGGCTTGTCGGCAATCCGCCCCTCAATGGTGCCCCTCCTGGTCTCAATCCTTCCGTCAGGAAATGCAGCTGCCACCACGCAGACGAACCTGGCGGTGCGGACGATGGCCGGCACCCCATGCAGACGATCAAGCAATATCTGGTTCTTGATCCGATAGGAGGTATTCTCCCCCATATACCTGGCAGACATCACACCCGGCTCCTTATTCAGGTAGTCAATCTCCAGGCCGGAATCATCCGCCAGAGTCAGGCATCCGGTGGCTTCCATCACCGTTTTGGCCTTGATTATTGCATTTTCTTCAAATGTAGCCCCATCCTCAATGATTTCCACATCCACACCGGCTTCCTTTAAGGACAGGATCTCATAATCAAGATCTCCGAGAATCTCCCGGATCTCCCGCATCTTTCCTTCATTGCCGGTGGCAAATATAATCTTTTTATCCATCTGTATACTTCCTTCTCATGTAAATAAGCATCATCAGCTCCGTTTCGGCGGCTTAGGTCCCAGGAACTGATAGAAATAAGTCTTCATCATCCCATTATAGATCTTGCGGTTCTTCGTGGCCTTCCTGCCGATATATTTCTCCGCATCCTCGTAGGCGGAGATCACATACTCTGACCAGGTGGGAAGCCGGTCAAAGGCCTCTCCGATTTCCCGGTAGAGGGCAGGCATGTCCTCCTTATCCTCCAGCCGCTCCCCGTAGGGTGGGTTGGTAATCAGAAAGCCGTACTTCTTCGGATGGCGGAGCTTATGGACCGGTCTCTGCTGAAAATGTATCATATGATCCACTCCGGCTCTCCGGGCATTCTCCCTGGCTGCCTTCACAATCTGGGGGTCGATATCATAGCCCTGGATATCCATCTTCACCTCGTAATCCGCCAGGTCTTCGGCTTCCTCAAATCCCCTGGTCCATATATCCGGCCCGATCAGGTTCTTCCATTCCTGACCCTGGAAGGTCCGTTTCATGCCGGGAGCAATCCGGGCCCCCATCATGGCTGCCTCAATAGGAAATGTACCGCTGCCGCAGAAGGGGTCCACCAGAATCCTGTCCCTGTTCCAGGGAGTCAGCCTGATCAGGCCCGCTGCCAGAGTTTCCTCCAGGGGGGCCTTGCTGACCATCTTCCGATAACCCCGCTTATGTAAGCTCTCCCCGGAGACATCCAGCCCCACCACGGCTATATCCTTGTAAAAAGAGATTCGAACCGGATAATCCGCCCCCTTCTCCTCAAACCAGTTCACATGGTAATGGTCTTTCATCCTCTCCACCATGGCCTTCTTGGCAATTGACTGGATATCGGATGTGGAAAAGAGGGCACTCTTTACCGAGGTGGCCTTGGTCACCCAGAAGCGGGCATCCTCCGGCAGATAATCCTCCCAGGCTATGGCCTTTATCCCCTGAAAAAGCTCCTCGAAGGTCACCGCCTTAAACTCATTCACCTTCAGGATGATCCTCTGGGCCGTCCGCAGAAATATGTTGGACCGGACCGCAGCCTCAATTGGCCCGGAGAAGGTCACCTTGCCATCCTCCACCTTTACGATATCATAGCCCAGATCTGCAATCTCCCTCTTGCAGACAGCCTCCAGCCCGAAATGGCAGGGGGCTATATATTCATATATATGCATTTGTCCTCCATGTATCATCAGTTTGTCTCTTAATCAACATAATGTATCTTCTACTCAGCATTGCACTGAATATATGAACTTCACGATATTATCCTGCTTCACATGTAAATATCATGTATCATGTCTATTTTACTGACTGAACCGGAATGTGTCAACCTCTCGCAAAAAGACAGGGCGCAGCAGGCATGGCCTGCTGCGCCCTTAACAGACGTAATTCAAACTAATCATCTCAGATTAGTCATCAAACTCATTATAACTGTTTGAGGAAGAGCCTTTGCTCTTATCCATCTTCTTCAAGCAGTCCTGGGAGGACTGATCGGAAGACTGGTTAGATGCCTTATCAGTGGACTGATTGTTGGAATAATTAGTGCTTTTGTTCTTTGTCTCATTCTTACTGCTATTCTTAGACATAATATATACTCCTTCCTGTCTGTAAATATAAGTAACCATCAGGATTCTATCTCCCAATTGCTACATATACGGTAAACAGGAACAGTATGCGTAAAAAACTAACAATTATTCAAAAGCAGCCAGAATTCTTTTTTCGAACCGGCAATATCCGGGAAATCTTACCGGCAGATGCTTTATTCACTAACAATCTTCACAAACTTTTTCTTTCCGCGCTTAAGCACCTTGCCCTCAGCGCCAAAGTCATCCAAGGTGTAGGCAGCGCCGATATCCGTCACCTTTTCACCATCCAGGGTCACTCCGCCCTGCTGTACATTTCGTCTGGCCTCAGACCGGCTTCCGGCGAATCCCGCCTTAACGACGAGACCGAGGATATCGATCTTACCATCCCTGAGGTCTGCCTCAGTAATCTGGCAGGTGGGCATATTGGCATCGTCAACGCCCTGTCCGAAAAGGGCTCTTGCGGCGGTCTGGGCCTTGCCAGCTTCCTCCTCGCCGTGAACCAGCTTGGTAAGCTCGTAAGCCAGGATTTCTTTGGCCTTATTCAGCTCGCTTCCTTCCCACTTATCCATGGCGTCGATCTCCTCCAGAGGAAGGAAGGTCAGCATGCGGATGCACTTCATGACATCATCGTCAGCAACATTTCTCCAGTACTGATAGAAATCGAATGGAGAAGTCTTGTTGGGATCAAGCCATACGGCACCGGACTGGGTCTTGCCCATCTTCTTCCCCTCAGAGTTAAGCAGGAGGGTGATGGTCATGGCGTGGGCATCCTTACCCAGCTTACGGCGTATAAGCTCGGTTCCTCCCAGCATGTTGGACCACTGGTCATTGCCGCCAAACTGCATATTGCAGCCATATTTCTGGTATAATACATAGAAATCATAGCTCTGCATGATCATGTAGTTAAACTCCAGGAAGGACAGACCCTTCTCCATGCGCTGCTTGTAGCACTCTGCCCTGAGCATGTTATTGACGGAGAAGCAGGCGCCCACCTCCCGAAGCAGGTCCACATAATTAAGGTCCAAAAGCCAGTCGGCATTATTCACCATGAGGGCCTTGCCATCGGAAAAGTCGATGAAGCGGCTCATCTGTACCTTAAAGCAGTCAATGTTATGCTGGATGGTCTCCTTGGTCATCATCTGGCGCATATCGGTACGTCCGGAGGGGTCGCCGATCATGCCGGTACCGCCGCCTAAGAGAGCGATGGGCTTATTCCCCGCCATCTGCAGACGCTTCATCAGGCACAGGGCCATGAAATGTCCCACATGAAGACTGTCAGCCGTGGGATCAAAGCCGATATAGAAGGTTGCCTTCCCCTCGTTGATCATCTTCTTGATTTCTTCTTCGTTGGTCACCTGAGCGATCAGGCCTCTGGCGACTAATTCATCATATACTGTCATAGTTATATCCTCCTGGTAAATAAGAAAACCTCATCCATAAGAAAGACGAGGATTATCTTTTCAAAGTCTATGCCATATGTTCCATATTCTAATCAATAGGAGTGGGATTGTCAACTGTTTTTTCCTTCCTCAACTGCCGGTTTGCCGAAATGCAAACAGCCTCTGTCCCAGATAATTGAATCCTGTAAAAAGGACCATTCCCACCAGCATGGCTGCATTGGTCTGAAATCTCCGGCTCATTCCTGCCAGCAGATGTAATGTCAGGGGTTTGGCAATTCCGTAGGCCAGCAGATAGCAGACAAGAATATTCGCAGCGAAGCGGACCACCTGCATCCATGACCAGCCCTTACTCTCAAAGGTGAAGTACTTATTCAGGAAGAAGCTCAGGATGCTGGTCAGGATGTAGTTGGATGCGGATGAAAACCAGTAGGAGCAGTTCAGCAAATTATATAAACCGAACATGATGGTGCTCCCCACGATAGTATTGATTAGGCCGACAATAATAAATCGTATAAGCTTAATGTCTATTAGTGACAAGATTCTTTTCAATTTTTTTATCCTTCAATTTCTGCTGAACGTTTTTAGCTGCCTACTCACTATTATAAATTACGGGGGCTTGTATAATTTCGCCTGTCAATCATCAGTACTTAAACACTGCCACCCCGTAAGCCGGCAGGTCATAGGCGAAGGAGAACTTGCGGTTGTCACACTCCTGCTTTACGGGCTTATAGATGGTCTGCCGCTCTGCTCCGGAGCCGCCGAACTCTGCCGCGTCACTGTTTAACACCAGGGTGTGTTTTCTTCGGCAGGTGGTTCCCACCCGGTAATCCGGTCTTGCCATGGGTGTGAAATTGCAGACAAAGAGCAGATTATTCTTGCCACTCTCCGAATGTCTCACAAAGGAGAATATGCTCCGGTCGCCATCGTTGGCATTGATCCACTCAAAGCCCTCCGGCCAGCAGTCGTATTCGTAGAGACATTTATTCTTGCGGTAGAGATGGATGAGGGCAGAGACAAAGTTTTTAAGCTGCTGATTACGGTCCTTTTCAAGCAGAAACCAGTCAAGCTCCCTGGCCTCAGACCACTCCCTGTGCTGACCGAAATCCTGCCCCATAAAGAGGAGCTTTTTGCCGGGATGACCGGTCATAAAGGCATAACCCACCATGAGGTTTTTAAACTTGTCATCGTAGAGCCCAGGCATCTTCTCAATCATGGAGCACTTCAGATGCACCACCTCATCATGGGAGAGAACCAGCATATAATTCTCCGCATAGGCATACATCATGGCAAAGTTCATCTTGTTGTGATTATATTTTCGGAAATAGGGATCAAGCTTCATGTACTCCAGGAAATCATGCATCCAGCCCATGTTCCACTTGAGGCTGAAGTCCAGGCCGCCATACTCTGCCTTATCCGTTACCTTGGGCCAGGCTGTGGACTCCTCGGCGATCATCACAACACCGGGGTTGCGGCCCTTGATCACCGTATTCAGATGTTTGAAGAACTCAACAGCCTCCAGGTTTTCATTCCCACCGTAGATGTTGGGAACCCAGTTGCCTTCCTCGCGGCCATAATCAAGATAGAGCATGGAAGCCACTGCGTCCACACGGAGCCCGTCGATATGATACTTTTCGATCCAGTAAAGGGCATTGCAGATCAGGAAATTCTTCACCTCGGTCTTGCCGAAATCAAATACCTTGGTCCCCCAGTCCGGATGCTCCCCCTTTCTGGGATCTGCATACTCATAGAGACAGGTTCCATCAAATTCTGCCAGTCCGAAAGCATCCCTGGGAAAATGTGCCGGCACCCAGTCCAGGATTATCCCAATCTTATTCTGGTGGAGATAGTCCACAAAATACTGAAAATCCTGAGGTGAGCCATGACGGGATGTGGGTGCAAAGTAGTTGGTCACCTGATAACCCCAGGATCCGTCAAAGGGATGCTCCGCGATACCCATCAGCTCCACATGGGTATAGCCCATCTCCTTCACATAATCCGTAAGCTTTTCTGCAAGCTCCCGGTAATTATAGTAACCGTCCTTATTCTCTTCTGTGGCAGGGTGTTTCATCCAGGAACCCGGATGCACCTCATAGACGAATATGGGGCTCTTTCGTTCATCGAACTTCCTGCGCTTCTTCATCCACTTGTCATCATTCCACTCAAAGTGATTGATATCCGCAACAATGGATGCATTATTTGGACGCAGCTCAGTCTGGAAGGCATAGGGATCTGCCTTTAGAACCGTACCCTTATCCCTGGTCTTAACGGCATACTTATATATTTCTCCCACCCGGATGCCGGGGATAAAAAGCTCATAGATTCCCAGGGGTTCCAGGCGCTTCATGGGGTTGGCCTCCGGGTTCCAGCTGTTAAAATTACCTACAACAGAAACTCCTTCCGCATGAGGAGCCCAAACTGCAAAGTAGATTCCATCCTCTTTTCCGATACTGACGGGGTGTGCTCCCATTTTATTATACAGGTCATAGTGGGTTCCATCCCCAAACAGATACTGGTCATATTCTGTAATAAAGCTGACATTTTGTACATTATCGGGCATATCTGCTACCTCCTCTAAGTCAAATTCGCATTAAGTATTCTTGAATCCTGAATTCATTATAACATGGACTTTCTTTTTTTTCAGTACATTTTCTGTATAATTATCAGCGAAAAAAAAGGACCCAAAAGGTCCTTTTTCCGTCTGTAATTATCTTAAATATTTACTCTGCGATCACTCTGATCCACCCTTCCGGTGCCTCAATGTGGCCCATCTGGATACCGGTAAGGGTATCATATAACTTCTTAGTTACCGGGCCCATATCATCCATACCGCTTGGGAAGCAGATCTCCCTGCCATGGTCAACAATCTTGCCCACAGGAGAGATTACGGCTGCAGTACCGCAGAGACCGCACTCTGCGAAATCCTTCACCTCATCAAAGTATACCTCCCTGTGTTCCACTTCCATGCCCAGGTAATGCTCTGCCACGTACACGATGGAACGGCGGGTGATGGAGGGAAGGATAGAGCCTGACTTGGGAGTCACCAGCTTGTTATCCTTGGTGATAAAAATAAAGTTGGCTCCGCCGGTTTCCTCAACCTTGGTTCTGGTCTGGGGGTCTAAGTACATATTCTCATCAAATCCCTTATTATGGGCATCCACGATGGCATGAAGGCTCATGGCATAATTGAGGCCGGCCTTGATATGTCCGGTCCCATGGGGGGCTGCCCGGTCAAAGTCAGAAACACGGATGGTGATTGGCTTGGCGCCGCCCTTAAAATAAGGTCCTACCGGTGTCACAAAGATACGGAACTGATACTCATCTGCCGGCTTTACGCCGATGACAGGATTGGATCCGAACATATAGGGGCGAATGTACAATGTGGCTCCCGAACCAAATGGAGGAACATAAGCCAGGTTAGCCTCCACAACCTTGTCAACAGCCTCCAGGAACTTGTCTTCCGGGTAGATCGGCATTTCCAGACGCTCACAGCTGTCCACCATGCGGCTGGCATTCAGGTCAGGCCGGAAACAGACTACCTTGCCATCCTCAGTCGTATAAGCCTTCAGGCCCTCAAAGCAGGTCTGGGCATACTGGAGCACGCCTGCACACTCATTAATGGCAACCGTGGCATCACTGGTCAGAGTACCCTCATCCCAGGCTCCATCTTTATAATTGGCGACAAATCTTGCATCTGTCTCCATATAACTAAATCCGATATTACCCCAGTCGATGTTTTTCTTTTCCATGTCATCCGCTTCCTTTCGCTATTATTACTTATGGTAACTATTCATTGAATAGCTAGAATTCTGAAACAATTCTACCACAGTTTCTTCAGTTTTTCTACGATATATCAAAAAAACTTTAAAAAAATGCAATGTCAGCCGCCCGACACTGCATTTTCTTCGTATTCTACTTCTGTAACTCCCTGATCCAGAGCTCTGCCAGGGTCTCCATACCCTCTTTGTCGGGATGGGCACCATCGATGGTTGAGTATTCATCCGGGTGGGCTCCAAGATCTGCCAGATGAACATCCGCCTCCACGGCAAGTTTGCGGATGATATCCGAGTAGACCCGCTTGGATATACAGCCGTCCACGTTAAAGAAGGATATCTCATCCCCGGGCTCAGGCTTAGCCTCCGGTAATGTGGCACACCAGATGTCGGCGTAGGGATATGCCATCTTGATTGCCGCCAGCATCTTGGCGTACTCTGTCTCAAACTCCTGGGGAAGGACACGGAAGCCCCAGTCATTGGCTCCCATGGCAACCAGAATCATATCCGGATTCCCGTTAGAGCCCAAATCCAGGATTCTCCTGGCCGAGGTACCGGAGACCAGGGCACCGCCGCATACCATGGTTCCCGCCATGGAATTATTGGTTCCCAGATGTCCGTCCAGAGCCCGGATCACCTTCATCCACCAGGTATCCTCCGGTGTGATTACACCGGTCTCACTGCGGTTCCAGCTTCCGTAGAATGCACTGCCCTCGGGAGTCACGCCCTGAAAAGTACTTATGGAATCACCAAGTATGGATATTATAAACTGCTTATTCATATAACTCCTCCTCTTCATATGGGACACTAAAACTACAGGTATGCAGTGCCAGATCACATCCCGTACTCTTGATCTGACTTTTTTCTGTCTTCAAGAAACAGCTTTCGTGTAATAAAATTATAGATCATGACAATCGCTGTCGCCCCGATTTTAGTGAGCATATATGCGATGCCAAGCATATCTGTTCCTGTCCACATCAGAAGCTCGTTAAGAAGCAGGCCGATCACACTCAACAGAACGAATACCAGAAAGGTACCGCTCTTACCCCGCTTATCTTTATCAATACGGAACACCCAGAATATACTCAAAAGATAATTATACACGACGGATATACAAAATGAAATCGTACTGGAAATCAGGTAATTCAATCCGAAATACTCTGTCAGCAGGACCATAATCCCAAAATCAATAAGGAATGCCGTCCCGCCAACCACGCCGAATTTCATTATCTGGTTAATCAATGTCTTCATAATCCTTGCCGCAAAACATCCTGTTCTCCCAAAAATGAGTGATATTAGTTAAAAGACTAAGATGTCTGCCTATCCTTTCTTAGAATAATATATCATACGACAATAATCTCCCGCAACTCTGCGGCTGCCTTCCCTGCAAAAGTAGACGGCATGTGAAAAAGGTGCTATAATTATGGCAAAATAAGTCAAGGAGACCATGTCAATGAACCTTCTATGTAATAAAACAAAACAGTATCCGGCCGGATATTTGACGTATACCCTGATTTTTTCTTTTCTTGCCGCTGTATCTTTCTGTATGAAGTTCGAAATTCATACTGAAGGTATCAAATCCGGTACTGACAGATGGCTGAGATTATTCTGCGAATTCAAAAACAGTCTTGAAGGAACGATTGTACAGTCATCTATTCTCTGGATAGCTCTGCTTATGTTTGGAATAATCGTATCAGATTATTACAAAAGATTCCCTAAGCCTCTGTACTTTCTCAATCTGCTGACTGCAATCGTATGGGTTATGGGAATAGCATTTCATTACGATAATACTTTGAATCTTCTTCATGCTACTGCCGCCCAGAAGCTGAAATGCATAGTTTATGTTCTGGGAAGTGTGTATGTCCTTAATCTGGTTGGCCTTATGTTCCATCACCTGATACATACTGAATCGGATTCTTCATCTGAAAGAGAGTCAAAACCTTCTCTCTTCAACAGGCATCCTTATCTGGTTCCCTTTGCCGGGCTGATTATCATATGGTCACCGCAGGTAATCCTATCCTATCCGGGAGCAGTCTGTCCCGATGCCTGGGATCAGATAGCGATGTTCTTCGGATATCAGCCTTTTACCGCTCATCATCCTTCGGTACACACCTGGCTTACAGGAACACTTATTCAGTCAGGAATAAAATTAGGCAATGCGAATCTGGGACTATATTTTTCTGTTCTGCTGCAGATGATTATATTTGCGGCTGTACTGGCTTACCTGTTCTTACTTTTTAATGAGCTAAAAACCCCGCGCTGGCTCAGGTTAATCTCATTTATCATAGCAGCAATATCTCCTTACTATACTTCTTATATCGGAGTCATAACAAAGGATAATATCTATTCTTACGGAATTCTTCTGTTTACATTGGAGCTGGTATATATTTCTCTCATGAAAGAGGATTATTGGAGAAGTCCCGGACATTATATTCTGTATGTGTTATCCGTCCTGCTTTCCATACTGTTTCGAAATAACGGTGTTTATGTTATATACCCTGTTACTGTTGTGCTGCTTATTATTATGATGTTTGCAGTTGCGAGAAAGCGCATTTCACGAACACAGTTTTCAAGAATAATTCTGGGCCTGCTGCTTCCAATCCTGCTAGCCAACGGGATACAGGGAGGTTTAAATCATTATTACCATATAAAACCTACCAGCATAAAAGATGCCCTGTCTTTCCCTTTCCAGCAGACAGCACGTTATGCTAAGGAGTATGGTGATCAAACACCGGAGGAAGAGAAGGAAACTATCGACAAGGTTCTAAACTATGACCTCCTCGCCAGGAAATATAATCCGAGAATATCAGACCCCGTTAAGGCTATATACAGGCCGGACGCCTCCTCATCTGATCTCATGGAATATATCAAAGTCTGGTTAAGACAGGGAATCCGCCATCCCATGGTATATTTTAAAGCTACAATGAACCAGAATTACTATCTGCTCTCTCCACTGGTCGCCAATGATACCATGTATGATCAAACAGTTTATCAAGGCAGAAAAAAGGCACGGGTCTTATCTGAACGATATCATATTCATGATGTAGCAGTTATACAAAGAATCGATGTGCTCAGGACTATCGTGAATAAAACCATTCTCTCACTGCCGGTAACAGGAATCCTTTTCAGCCTGGCTTTCTGTAATATTCTATTGCTTTATCTGCTGCTATTAGCAATAAAACATAAACTGGGGAAGTTTATTCTGCTTTCCCTTCCTGCTTTATTAAGCGATGCAATCATTGTCCTGGCTCCTGTGATAAAGGGACATCCAAGATATGGATTCCCTATCATATACACTATTCCTCTTCTCATAAGCTGGTATATCTATTTATATCGGGGGAAGCAGGCCAGATAAGTCCGTTTGGCTTCGGTCCGGAATCAGTATGGTCCATATAGAACCTGTCAGAAGTACACAAGCTCTTCCTCAGGCTTCTCAGCGGCTTCAATCCGCTTCGCATACAGAACCGGGCCCTCCTCGCCATACTCATCGTTGTACTCGTTGCGGATCTCTGCTGTAACAGTAGCCCACATCTGATTGGTGAGTTTTTTGATGGTGGAAGATTTGGCATGATTGGTATGGCAAATGTAACCGATAAACTGTATATCATCTGCACAACAGGTCATGGCATGTCTTCCGGGAACAAAGCATCCCTTGGGCAGGCGGATAGACTTAAAAATATGGGCCTTCATGGTTACTGTCTTGCCCTCATAAGCCCCCGGCCGTTCCATGATATCCACAAACCAGATACCATAGTCCTCATCCTCCAGGACGATTTCATCGGAATCCATATCGTAGGGAAGAGCAGCATCGGGATCCTCCTCTCCGATATCCTCCACACCCTCTGCAAAATCAAACATGACCTGAGCCCGGCGGTTTACTGCCTTAATACTGCGCCTCCAGGTTGCTCTCGGTGAATCACCGGTGCAGCGGTTGATGACGACCATCTCCGCGATCTTAAACATTTCCACCGCCAGAGACCGCATGTTATTCATATAGAGATCAAATGTCTCCGCATTGACCGTCATGATAGTCTGGAAAATCTCCAGCGGAGTATCCTCGATTACCTCATAGAGCTTGTCAAGCATCCACATGCCATTGTACTCAATGATCACCCGATCCGGATAATACTGTAAAACTTTGCTGATGATCAGGTCTCTGTTAAAGTCCTCCTCATCCTCCACCTGCACCAAAGTGGTGTTGGCGCTTTCCAGGAGCTCCTCATCGTATTCCTCCAGGCCTTCCTCACAGGCAAAAAGAAGAGTCCTCTGCCCATCGTTAAAATAATCCTCCTCCAGTGTATCCTGAATAAATGTGGTCTTTCCGCTCTCGAGAAAACCCATGAAAAGATACACCGGTATATCAAACTGTTTCTTTCCAGGCATATTATATTACCCCATCTCTAAAGATCTAATCAATCGAACTGCGAAACAACTAATATCTTTATCATTCATATAGCTCAAATATCTGAAACTCTTATAATCCGAACAGCTCAGAGAGCTTATCCTCCTTCAGTTCAGCTCCGATTACGCAGATTCTTCCGGTATAATCAGCAGAGCCATAACGAACCTCCTGCTCACCGGGAACCAGGTCAAAGTGAAGCCAGCCGCCTTTCTCATCCGGGACAATACCCTTGGCCCTAAGGATCACACCATATTCATTATCCTCTTCCCTGGCAAGGACCGTGAGAATCTCACGGATCTTATCCTCTGTGAACTTCTTGGGTGTCTCAAGCCCCCAGCTGGTGAACACCTCATCCGCATGGTGATGATGGTGGTCATGGTCATGGTGATGGTGATGGTCATGGTCATGATGATGCTCATGATCATGGTCGTGGTCGTGATCATGGTCATGATGGTGCTCATGATGATGCTCATGATCATGGTCGTGGTCGTGATCATGGTCATGATGATGCTCATGGTCATGATGGTGCTCATGATGATGATCATGATCATGGTCGTGGTCGTAATCATGCTCATGATGATCATGGTCGTGGTCGTGATGGTGCTCATGATCGTGGTCATGATGGTGATGATGCTCATGCTCATGATCATGATCGTGGTCACAGCACTCCCCGTCATGATGAACATGTCCGCATTCCGGGCAAACCTCTGCGGCGGCGAGCAGCTCAGCCGCAAAGTCATTCTTTCCTTCCATCACCTCAAGAATCTGCGCTCCGGTCAGGTCATCCCAGGGAGTCGTCACAATGGGGGATTTATCATTGATTCCCCGGATAAGGTCAACAGCCTTCTCAAGCTTTTCTTCCTTAACGTTCTGGGTACGGCTTAAGATAATTGCGCTGGCGTACTCCACCTGATTCTTATAAAATTCTCCGAAGTTCTTGAGATACATTTTTGCGCGGACTGCATCTGCCACAGTGATATAACTGTTCAGGATCACGTTCTCCCCGTCCACGACCTGCTGCACTGCCTTGATGACATCGGACAGCTTGCCCACGCCTGAAGGTTCAATGATAATTCGGTCCGGGCTGTACTGGGCTAATACTTCCTTCAGCGCCACATTAAAGTCATCTACCAGAGAACAGCAGATACATCCGGAGTTCATCTCATTAATCTGAATTCCGGACTCTTTCAGGAATCCTCCGTCAATCCCAATCTCTCCGAATTCATTCTCAATCAGAACGATTTTCTGTCCCTGAAGAGCTTCCTCAATCAGCTTCTTGATCAACGTCGTCTTGCCGGCCCCCAGAAAACCGGAAATAATATCTATCTTTGTCATAATAAACATCTCCTTTTCAAATATATCCTTTATCTGTTTCATGAGAATAATCAGCAGTATTTAAAGATTCTTGTAACCAATTACAAAACCAGCACTAGGCTGGTTTTGGTTGGTCAATATTATATTATATATTCTGTAAATTAATAATTCAAGTATAACTTTTACTTAATTCACCACATTTTCAGGCTTGCCGGACAGGTAAGCCGCAAGGTTAGCCACCGCTGTATCCATCAGCCTCTGGCGGCTTTCCTTTGAAGCCCAGGCAATATGAGGGGTGATGAAGCAGTTTCTGGCCTGAAGCAGGGGGTTATCTCCCCGGATGGGCTCTGTCGATACCACATCCATCCCGGCTGCGTAAACCTTGCCGCTGTTTAAGGCCTCAGCTAAATCAGCCTCATTGACCACAGGGCCTCTGGCCGTATTCAGGAGAATGACGCCATCCTTCATCTTAGCAATATTCTCCTTGTTGATCAGACCCTCCGTTTCCGGAAAGAGAGGGCAGTGGAGACTGATGACATCCGACCCGGCAAAGAGTTCATCAAGATCTGCCGCATACCGCACGGTATCTGACTCCAGCTCCTTCCTGGGATGTCTGGCCCATGCCAGAATATTCATGCCGAAAGCCTGGGCAAGTCTCCCGGTTTCCTGGCCGATCCTGCCATAGCCTATGATTCCAAGGGTCTTTCCGGAAAGCTCCATCAGAGGGGTATCCCAGAAGCAGAAATCCTGGCTGTTTTCCCAGCGTCCCTCATGGACGGCCTGGCTGTGATGACCCACCTGGTTGCATATTTCCAGCAGCAGAGACATGGTAAACTGGGCTACCGCCGCCGTTCCATAAGCCGGAATATTGGTCACAGGAATCCTTTTCTTAGCGGCAGCATCCACATCCACCACGTTATAACCTGTTGCCAGAACACCGATATAGGCCATTTCGGGAGCCTGATCTATGATTGAGGCCGTAAGAGGAGTCTTGTTGGTAAATACGATCTCCGCATCCCCGATTCGTCTTAAGATTTCCTCCTCGTCCTCCCTGGGCGTCCTGTCATAAACCGTCAATTCCCCATACTGTGCTATACCATCCCAGGACAGGTCACCGGGGTTTTCAGTGTAGCCATCTAATATGACAATCTTTCTTTCACCTTTCATATTATTCTTCCTCTATATCCTGGTCTCTCTTCTCATTTGTTCTATCATCCCGGAGAACTACTTAATTCCTTCCACACAGATCCAGTCCGTCCCGTCCTTCACATGTATCTTAACTGCGGCAAATCCCGCATTGCGAAGCAGGATCAGGAATTCTTCCTTGGACGGATTGAAGAGGTCATACAGCTCTATATTATTCTGGACTGCCTCATCCAGGCCGGCCTTCCCGTAGATATCCGCAATCAGGAAAAAATGTCCTCCCGGCTTCAGCACCCTGCGGACCTCCTTCAGGTTCTCCTGGGGATCCGGCCAGAAGTAGAAGCTTTCTACCGTGGTGATCCGGTCAAATGTATCATCCTCAAAGGGCATTTCCTCCACAGAGGCTTCATAGACCTCCACTTTTGCTTCCCTGATCAGTTCTTCATTGAATTCCCTGGACTGCTGCACAGATACCGGAGAGTAATCTACCCCGGTCACTTTCGCCTCCGGTGCCAGATTATGGAGCCGGCGGATGGTGGCGCCTCCGCCGCATCCGATATCAAGCATCTCCTTTACACCCTCGGGATTCAGGAAGGTAAGTGCCCACTCTGTCACCGGGGCATGGCTCTTGTTCATGCGGGACAGCATCCTGGCACCGTCCTCCCCCTCCGGCTTTCTGGGATTTCCCAGGATAGTATCGTCCTTCGGTTTCTCCTCCACTTTTTCCAGCGCAGAATCCGCTCCTGCCATCAGCTCTGAGAGATCACTTATATCCAGGACTGGTTTATCAGATTGTCCCGTCTCTTCCTCCGTAAGTTCCCGAATGATCCGACAGGGATTGCCTGCTGCCAGGACACCGGAGGGTATATCATGGGTCACGACACTGCCGCCTCCGATTACCGTGTTATCTCCGATGGTTACACCCGGCATCACCCGGACACCGCCGCCAAACCAGACATTATTGCCCACAGTGATGGGGCTGGCATACTCCAGGCCGGCATTGCGCCTGGCCACATCCAGTGGGTGACCGGCAGTATAGAATCCGCAGTCCGGCCCGATGAAGACATCATCCCCGAAGGTCACCCGGCCACCGTCCAGAATCACACAATTGTGGTTTGCGTAAAAGCGCTCTCCAATCTTTATATTATAGCCATAGTCGCACCAGAAGGGGGCCATGATAGCATAATTCTCACCGGTTTTCCCCAGCAGGGCGTCCATGATTTCTTTTTTCTTTTCCAGGTCTGAGGGACGCAGCATATTGTACTCAAAACAGATATCCTTGGTCCTCATCAGTTCTTTCTGCAGCTCTTCATCATAATTGGCATCATAGATCATTCCATGATCTCTTTTTTCCTTTTCTGTCATATCCTCTGCTCCTCTGGGTCACTCATTCTTTTAATGTTTCGTGTCTGATTAGTATTGTCCGGATGCCCCATCTTGCAGCCGAAACAAAATCCAGCTCCCTATCTCGAAATTATAACACTTATCCCTTTTAATGAAAAGCCATTAATTAGATAGATACTAAAGCTACTCAAAAAACTATGAACATAATTTAAAAAACAAAAAAAGCACTACCTGACGATTTCTCTTCTCATCAGGTAGTGCTATGAATGAATTTCCTTTAATTTCATTTTATACACCTTCGCTTTCATAGATTTTAATCTCTTATTCGTGTGATTCCATCTCATACTCTAACATATTCTATCCAACTCTTACACAAACTCTGAAATGAAATCACGTCTTCAAATAATCTGAAGCTTCACTTAATAACCTCCTGCTATAGCAACTGGTCCAAATACTGCATGTATCTGCTAAAACCTACGGTTTTGTACGGTCCCTTATGGATCTCTGCCTTTCATATGTAACCATCTCCTTCTTGACTTCATCTACACTATACCAATACGTATCATCTATATGAACTCTTTCAAGAGATTTAAATTATGCATCAAGCCTTACGTGTACATCGGTCCTTACCTCGTTTCTTAGATTATCGTTTTTTAAAGATTATGTTCCCATCGGACCATCCTCCAAAATCACTTTAAACTTTTAGAATCGAACTGTTCGTTTCTTGTTGTTGTCTATATACTACACCGTCATCTCAGTTTTGTCAATTACTTTTTTAAAAATTCTTTTATATTCAGAATTTTCTTGGATTAATACACATTTTAAGAGATTTGTGTAATTATTTTCGCAGTTTTATCTGAATTCATTCTTCTTATCCGGATTAATGATTGATATATTTCCCATATCATCTGACTTCAGCCAGCCCAGCCACCACTTGCGGCACTTGCAA
This sequence comes from Eubacterium sp., assembly GCA_017459345.1. GTDB lineage: Bacteria > Bacillota > Clostridia > Lachnospirales > Lachnospiraceae > Anaerobutyricum. The sequence continues at coordinate 72,904 of JAFUDC010000091.1, read as the reverse complement.
ATTTAATCAGAGGGATTGACATCATTTTAACCAGACGGTAAAATATAAGAGATCAGATTCAAAATATTGCATGATGACTCTTATAGCCGGTCTTTGATACTTTCAGTGTTTTGGATATGTTCAGAATATACGACATGAGGATAACACACAGCTATGAGGTGCGCTGATTTATGAAAGAACCACAGATGCTTCAGGCCAAGGCATATGAACACCTGATCGGACTGATCAAAGATGGCAAGTTAAAAGAAGGAGAGTTCTACTCTCTGAATAAGATGGCACAGGACATCGGCGTATCCAGAACCCCCTTCCGGGATGCGGTGCTCAGATTAGAGCAGGAACGTTATATCGATGTTTTTCCAAGCAAGGGATTTACCCTCCATAAGATGACGGAGGCGGATATCATAGGTACCTACCAGATCCGGAATGCTCTTGAGATCTACTGTTTTAAGCAGCTGTCCAGGCAGCTTAATACCGAACGCGGCCAGACCTACTACAAGAAGCTGACCGGCAAGGTGGACAGTCAGGTGGAGATCATGAGAACGACTCACGACAACGAGGATTTTGCCCGCAAGGATTATGAGTTCCACCGGAGTGTGGTTCAGTTTGTCGGCAACGAAGCCATGCTGGAGATCTACCGCAGGTTTATGTACCGTATATTCTGGCAGACCGTGACATCCTTCTCCCGTGAGGGACGTATGGAGGAAACCGTGAAAGAGCATGTTCGCATGCTGGAGATGATCAAGGATGGGAAGCTCAGAGATCTGGAAACACTGATCGACCACCATATGAACGTGGCCCAGAAGATCAACCTGGACCTGATATAAAAGACATCAAGGGTGCCCCATGAGGGACACCCTTTTTTGCTTTATACTGCCGGCTATGCCTTTTTCACTGTGAATAGTTTATATTTGCCAGCGTAAAGGAATCGAAAGATAATTAGTCTTCGATCTCAGCGATACAAACAACCTGGCTGGAGTCAAGGCCCTTGATGCGAAGAGGAGCATTGATGAAGGTCTTGATCTTGGCGCCTGCAGGAATCTCGGAAAGATGCATATCCTCAACGCCTGTACAGAACTTGCCGGTGTAGTATCCAAGGATATGTCTGTGACAATCCGGCGGAAGCTCGCCTTCCGGACATGAAGCGGAAGCAGATCCGATTGCCAGGAAGTCCATACCGATACCCTTGAGGTTGGGGAATGTCTCTGTCAGATAATCGCCGGCGCTTGGAGCGATGTAAGCACCCTCGTTCTGGTAGATATTCTGATCAGTGTCACGATACTTCTCAAGACCTGTACGGATCAGAGCGAAGGATACCTTGGAAAGGATATCAGCGAATGGCTCTAAGTCTTCTTTGTAGATGCCCTGTACCGGCTCTTTGGGAATCTCGAGGAGAGCTACATCATGATGGCAGAAATACTCGATACCCAGCTCATTGATGGAAAGTCCGTCTTTTACAAAGTGACGGGGAGCGTCCATATGGGTTCCGCAATGGTTCGGTACTTCAGAAATGAAGCTGCAGAAGGGAGTCTCTTCAGAAACATCTGTGCACTGTCTGGTTGATACAACCGGCTCACCTGGCCATGCATATCCGTCAGGATCTAGAATGTGGGATAAGAACATAAACATAACAAATTCCTCCTTATATATATTATTATTTTTGGGTTTCCATTACTTGGTCAGCACTTCAACAGCTTCTTTTAATGTGGTGATCTCACCAACATTGCCCGGGAAGATGACATAGGGAGTCTGAGGGAACTTGCTCTCAGGACCGGTCTGCCAAACCGGGATACCAGGCTTGATCTGGCCCAGTACATTCGCTTTCTGAACGGCAAGGGCCTTGGTTCCGACATCACTGGAGGTGATACCGCCCTTGGCGATAACGAAGGCTGGTGTCACGGACAGTCTGCCAACCAGGGACTGTACAGCATCGGAAATCTTAACGGAAAGACGAAGCTCATCTTCCTTATCGCCTGTGTCCGCTGTGATCAGGGCACGGGTAGTGTAGCAGCATACGGTCTTGCCGGCCTTGATGCACTCTTCTTCCTTGTCAAGGCATCTCTGAACTTCTGCCTCAAAGGCAGCGTCATCCTTAACCAGAGTGGCATCAAGCTCGATAAACTCGATATCCTTAAGCTCCTTTAAGCACTCAACCTGCTTGGTGGTCTTATCTGTGTGGGAACCAACTACGATGATACCGCCGTTGCTGGTCTCCTTAACTACCATCTGCTCTCTGGTAAGGAGCGGCTGGTCTGTCACGCCGCCCATCACCTTAACGATGCCGGCTGCGGTGCGGAACATGAATACCTTGCCCTTGGCCATGGCACGGTACATAGCTACGCAGAATACCTTCACGTCCACGTAATCAACCGCATTCACGATAATCTTGTTGAAATCCTTCACAGCCATCAGCTGCTCTTCGATCTTATCGATATTGCAGTCATGAATATCTTCCAGGGAGATGCCAATCACGCTGTCTGCCTTGAAAGCGCCCTTGGTCTTCTCCTCGATATAGTCGTTCATGTTGGCAGCCACATAGCCAAATGTCTTGTCCTTTGCGAACTCTGTCTCATTGGCCGGAACCAGCTCATCGCCATACTTTACGTAATGTACGTTATCGATGGTAAAGCGGCCGCCCTCCTTGAAGAATGGGCAGAGAATCTCGCCGTCGATGATGGAGCCGGTGTTTTTGGCATATTCTTTGGCCAGAATCTCAGTCTCTAACGGATAATGTCCGCGGAGAGTGGAGTCGCTTCTGCTGATGAAAATGTACTTCTTGCCTGTTTCCTTGGATACTTCATCCACAACGGCTGCGATCTCGTGATGAGCCTTATCGGTCTGCTCAGCGGTGAAACCGCGGGAGTTGGTCATGATGTAGAAGAGGTTGTTCTCCTCCTCAAAAGCCTTCCTCACACTGTCCTTGTCCCAGTTGGTGTAAACAGAGATATCATGAACAGTCTGCACACCTGTGGGGTCATCGTCTAATACAACAATCTTCTTATCGTTGGCAGCAATCTCTTTAGCCAGCAATGCATCAACCGCTGCCTCGTCAATCTTCTTATAACTGGTTAAAACATCTGTACTTAACGCCATAGCGGGATCCTCCTCTTAGTCTACTTTCTTCACCTCAACATCAGCCAGCTTCTCGAAGTACTGAACAATTCCGCCGTGGTCATCGCCCATATGACCATGAATCTTCAGAGTCTGAAGGATCTCATATAACTGAGCTGTGTATGGAATCGGAACGTCGATGGAGTGAGCAGTATTGACAACGTTCTTGATATCCTTGTGGTTGATGCGGATGGGTCCGCCCGGCTTAAAGTTACGCTCAACGATCATGGGGATCTTGGCATCGAGAACTGCACTTCCTGCCAGTCCGCCGCGGATAGCCTGGTAAACCTTCACCGGATCAGCTCCTGCCTTAGTGGCAAGAACAAATGCCTCGGAAACAACAGCGATGGTATTATTAACGATCACCTGGTTAGCCAGCTTGGTCACGGAGCCGCTTCCTGAACCGCCGATCAAGAGAGCACTGTTGCCCATGATATCAAAGTATTCCTGGAAGGCATCGAAATCTTCCTGGTCGCCTCCGGCCATGATGGCAAGGCTTCCTGCGATAGCTCCCGGCTCTCCGCCGGATACAGGTGCATCTACGAAGCCAACGCCCTTAGCCTTCAGGGCTTCATAGCACTCCTGGGACTCAACCGGTGTCACAGAGCTCATGTCACAGATTACTGTGCCGGCTTTCACTGTAGATGCGACGCCGCCTTCATCAAAAAGAATGGACTTGGAGATGGCTCCGCTGGGTACCATGAGGATGATTCTCTCACACTGGTCGCCAATCTCTGCATAGCTTGCTTCCTTAGCCCCTGCAGCTACAACATCTGCAACTGCTTCCTTGTTCAGGTCTGCAACCAGAAGGTCTACGCCTGCCTTCAGCAGATTCTTTGCCATTGGTCTTCCCATGATTCCAAGTCCGATAAATCCTACTTTCATTGTAACATCTCTCCTTTCTTCTTGACCGGTATACCGGTATGCAGGTTGTTGATTTTATTATAAACAAAAAAGAGGTTCCCGTCAAGAACCCCTTTCATATTCTACGTTTTTACCAATTAAAGTCACATTAAATTGTGCAATATATACAGAATATTATTTGTAGACATACTTATACGCCCATTTCCATTTTTTCACTTTCTTCTTTTTGACTTTCCCATCACAGTCCAGCGTCTTTTTGGTCACGTAGTAATACTTTTTGTACTTAACCTTAACCTTCTTCTTTTTCTTCTTTGTTTTTGCCTCAACAGTAATTGAGGTCTGACTGGCTGCAGGCAAAGCACTGGTCACCGGTCCTGCCAGCATAATAGCCAGCATGAGATAAAACAATAATTTTTTCATGGGATATTCCTCCTTCATACCTTAATATATACACTGTTTAATAGTGATCATTTAATATCTTCTTCTACGATATCCTCTTCGTAGATTTCTTCTTCCTCAATGTCTTCTTCCCCGACATCTTCTTCGTAGATTTCTTCTTCGAAATCCTCCTCTGTTTCTATCTGAACCAATTCAACCTTATCTTGATATACCGGCTTTATCTCATCGCCATCTGTCACTGAGATGGTCACTGTTATCTCTTCGTTCTCAATGAGGTCATATTTTATATACATTGCATATTGGTCTTCATGAATCCCATATGCTTCGCAGGTATACTTCTTATTGCCGTCCTGAATGGTAATCAGGATATCGGAATCATCAGCAAGCATAGAAGGATCAATCTTTCCGGACAGCTTATAATAATCCGGGTTATCTTCATCCTCCTGAACATCCAGACTGGCCATGGGCATCGGAACCGGGACATCTGCAGGGTTCGAGGATGATCTGGGGGCCGTGATGATCGGAGGATAATTCAGATATTCGTCAAGGTTTCTCTCCACCTTTTCGACAATGACATCGTCAGGCTCATAAGCCTCCATCTCATACTCAAGATCATAGGGAAATTCGTTGACGAATACCCCGTTCTCATATGTATCAGCCATCAATGGCAGCAAGGTGATGCCAAAAGAATCCCGGTACATCAGAAGAGTTCCAGAGCTATCACTGTTCACCGTCACGCTCCATAGTTCCTCAGCAGATTCTCCTTCTTCATATTCCCAGCTGCTGTCGGTATCATATTCATAATTCTTTTCCGGTACTGCCAGTTTCGGATATAGCATCCTGTTCAGATCTCCGACATAATCATATGATTCAGTAATCCCGGCTTCTGCCAGGTCTTCATGCTCTTTGCTGATGCCATCCAGGATAGTATTGTAAGCCAGTACCGCACCCTTATTATTCCAATGAGAATCCCTCTGGCAATATAATATCTCATCCTGAGACCGGAAAACCTTAAACAGGTCCGTATAATTCACTCCCTTTTCCTTTAGAAGGGCCTGTAAACGGTCTGCATTTTTCTTATCGCTGACCTTTTTTCCATAGTAATAAGGCATGTTCTGGTCATAAAGGGAGTTCTTATTGGGAGCGATGGTGAATTCGAACCTTTTACCCTTTTCCTCCACATAATTCTGGACAATCGACAGATTTCTGGAGAGATTATAGAGTTCTCTCTCAGACATGGGATCACTGCCCAGATAATCATCCAGGGTGGAGGCGTAGTAGAGCCATCCCTTCTTCCCGACGACCACCTTATCCGAGGAAGAGACCCCAAGCTTCCCCATCAGCTTTGAATTAATGGACACAAGCCAGTTGCGGAAGGCAAAATGGTTCTCAAAGTAAGCACCCAGTTGGGGAAGATAATTCTCATTAATCCGGCCATTCTTTTTGAAGGCCGGGAACTGTACCATCTCGGTATTCTCTGTGGTTGTCATGGTCGGGGCCACACTCATCCCCAGAAAAGGCAGCAGACAGAGGCTGATACATATAATGATATAAATGATACTCCATATGCGTTTCAAATCTATACACCTAAAATCTAAAATAAATAAACGGGTTGTAGCTGTTCCCGGACAGCTGGATAATACACAGACAAAGCAGGATTAATGATACCGTATTAAGCAGGTATCCATGTCTGCTTATCCTGTCTTTTTCAATGGCCGACTGGATGCATCCAGCCCCCACTATGGCAATGATACTCATCAGGATGAACCAGGGAGTCATCTGCTGCAGGGCAAGGCTGCTGACCGAGGCTGTAACCGGCTGGAAAAGGAACATATTCTTAATCATGAACAATCCCTGGGCAAGGCTATCTGCCCGGAAGATAACAAAACCGACACAGACGACAATACAGACATACAGATGTCCAAGTGCCCTGGGAATCTTTCTAATGGCCGGAATATACTCCTCAAGCAGAAGGAAAGTACCGTGGTAAAGACCCCATACGACAAAAGTCCAATTCGCCCCATGCCATAAACCGGTCAAAAAGAAAACAATCATCTTATTGAGCACAGTCCGGGCCCTCCCCTTCCTGTTCCCGCCAAGAGGAATATAGACATACTCTTTAAACCAGGATGACAGGGAGATATGCCATCTTCTCCAGAACTCCCGTATAGTCCCGGAAATATAAGGATAGTCAAAATTCTCCTTAAAACGGAAGCCGAACATAATCCCCAGTCCGATTGCCATATCACTGTAGCCGCTGAAATCATAATAAATCTGAAGCATGTAGGCAATCGCACCGATCCAGGCTGTGGGCATACCAATCTGCAGCCTGTCAGCAGAGAAAATATGATCCGCTGCCAGAGCCATGGTGTTGGCAATCAGTATCTTTTTGGAAAGACCGAAGATGAACCTTCTCAGGCCTCTTACGGTATCATCCAGATTCAAGACCCTGTGATCAATTGCATAGGCAATATCATGATACTTTACTATAGGGCCGGCAATCAGCTGCGGAAAGAAGGAAATGTAAAGAAAAACCTTGAAGAAATTCTTCTGCACCTCCACTTTCCCCTTATACACATCGATCACGTATGACATTGCCTGAAATGTAAAAAAAGATATTCCTATGGGAAGGGCAATTTCAGGATCATGTATACCGGTCTTCAACAGATTATTGATCAGACCGATTAAAAATCCGGTGTATTTAAAAACACAAAGGATGCCGAGATTTACAATAATAATAAAAGAAAGACAAAACTTCTTAAGGCGGCCTGCCGACATGGCAAGAGCTGCAAGGTAGTTGATGAAGACACTGAATATCATCAACAGCACATAAACAGGTTCCCCATATGCATAGAAAATCAGACTCGCAGCAATAAGGAGCCCGTTTTTTGCACGTATATCCGGCAGAATCAAATGCAGCAGATATACAAGGGGCATGAAAACACACAAAAATGTTAAAGAACTGAATACCATAACTGACTATCTGGTTACTTCCAGATTACCTCTCCTGCTGAAGTTTTTAAATAGAAATTCTTCTTGGGCGTAAGACTGAACACTTTATAGTATTTCTTTTTGGTCACATTGACAAAGGGCCTCTTTGGCCAGCGCCGGATCATCGTCAGGTCATAAATGTACCACTTATCCCCTTTTTTGATCTGAAGCCATCCATGATCACTATAAAGATACTCATTGGCATATTTTCTGGTCAGCCTTCCACGCACAACTCTGATCTTCTTATATCCCAGCGCCTTGGCCATATACCCCAAGGTTGCCGCGTGGCAGTAGCAGTTACCACTCTTCTTTTTAAAGAATCGCTTCGTGTATCCGGGCATATCCGAGGCTTTAACCTTGGTCACATCCCCGATATTCTTAAACCGGCAGGTTTTAACAATCTTTCTCCAGCATACATCCAGCTTCTTTGCCTTGCTGTAACCGGGTTTTGTATATTTTCTGATAGACTGAACCGCCTGGTTCATGTTAGGATCATCGACTCTGATTCCTTCTTCATCGACATAGTAATATCCGCCTGATGAATTACCGCAAATCTGATTCTTCAAAAGCTTTCCAGCCTTATAGAAATACCAGTTATTATTCTCCTGAACCCATCCGTTGTTAACCGTCGGGGAAGATGGCTCATCCTGGGTAATCTCTGCAGCATGAACCGGAAGAGTTTCAGCAAAAACATTCAGATTGAGAAGCAAAAGCATCATTAGTGTGTAAATAAAATATCTTGTCCAAGCGCTCCTCACAGATACACCTCCTAAATAATAAACCTATGTATATAACTTATCCTATACGGATTATATATCTCATAAAAATGGTTGTCAAATTTCTATGTGTGAAAATTAAAAATCCCCTGATCAGGCTGCTTCCCATAAACTTAAACTGAAGAGATAAGGCCTGCTGACTCACCATTCTTCTCCCGGATACTTCATCCCCCAGTCTTTTCGCAGCCTTGTCATGATCGACATCACCTCTGCCGTCTCTTTCAGACGCAGAACAGAAGTATTGCCTGTAAGGATGGCTTCCTCCATATCCTGCATCTCATATATTAGGGCTTTTTTCGTACTCCCCTCTTCTATCACAGTCCGATCTCCGGTCAGGGAATCTGTGATGACTGCTTTTGCTGCCCGGGGATATTCCATGATTTCTATATAGGCTTTTTCACAGCTGATCATAGCCCGCTTGGGCTGTTTGGAATGCATGGAAAGAGCCACAGCAGCCATCTGACCGGACCTGTTCTTAAGAAGGATCGTCGCCATCTCATCCGAGCCGGTAGGAGAAGGCTTCCATTGGCTGACCACCTCATCCGGCAGCTCATCCATGAAACTCACAACAACAGACAAAGCATACACTCCGATGTCCAGCAAGGCCCCGCCTGCCAGATCCATATTGAAAAAGCGGTTGCTCATATCATATTCCTTAAAGCTGCCAAAATTCATGGTAATCATCTGTACCCTTCCCAGTCTGCCGGAAGCGACCAGATCCCAAAGCCTTTTGTACAGAGGCATATGCCAGATTGTCATCGCTTCCCCTATCAGAAGACCCTTTTCATCGGAAAGGGATATCATCTCCTGCAGTTCTCTGCTGTTCAGGGTGATCGCCTTCTCAACAAGGATATGCTTCCCTGATTCCAATGCTTTTTTCATGAAACGGTAATGTGTATTATGGGGGGTTGTAATATAGATGATATCCACTGCCGGATCATCAAATATATCATCGATACTGTCATATACCTTTTTGATACCGTATTTATCTGCAAAATGTACAGCCTTTTCATGGGTCCTGTTTGCGACTGCAAAAAGGCTCTTCCCCATTTCATTTAATCCCTCTGCCATCTGGCCGGCGATGACACCGCAGCCAATCACGGCCCAGTTCAATTCTTTTTTCATAAGCACCTCTAAATTGGTTAAGCAGCATACACAGTATGCGTCCCGAATATCATAAATGTTACAGGCATCGACATCTACAGCAATAGGATAGCCATCTTCTTTCCTATCTTTGTCATGTGCTCCTACCTCCTTACCATGGTCATGAACTGCAATTGCATAAATAAAGCCGCAAAACTCTGTGGCAGATAAGCTGTCACAAACTTCCCGGCTTAAGTATCAACTGCCTGCTATGTGCATTTTATCATATATTTCAAGAAGAATCACCATAACTCCGATAATTTATTTACCGGGATATGTTCAGAAGATCCTGCATACAAGACGAGATCAGGATAATATTTCTTCTCTATTTTTCATGACCGTGTTATAATTGATAACAAACTGCTTGATAATTCATGAAAGGAGACTAATATGAAACTTCTAAAAATCACATCTCTTATCGGTGTGCTGACCTTGTCAGCCAGCCTGCTTTTGTTCGGCTGCGGAGGGGGTTCCACCACCGAAACTGAGAGTACATTAGCAGATGTTGGAATTTCTGAAGAAAGTACGATATCGGAAGAAGTGACCACAACATCGGGGGAGACCTCTGAAACAGAAAGCTTTAACAACTCAACGGAAACCGACGATGCTCAGGTAGACTTGTCATTTACTCTGGAGGGAAAGTCATATACGCTTCCTTTCGCTTACAGTGAGTTGGAAGCCGATGGCTGGATCACGGATACAGATATGAATCAGACACTTAGTCCATATACCTATACCCATATTTATATCTGTAAGGATGGGAAGGACGAGGACCTGTATATCGATCTTTTCAACGCTGACAGCAACGCCCAGAAGCTGAAGGATTGCATGGTATCTGAAATCGAGTTTACTGAAAAGCTCCTGCAAACCTATAACTTTGAACTGGTAAATGGAATCAAGCCGGGGGATGACCAAACCACTGTGACCAACGCCATGGGAAACCCAACCAATACCGATGATGGTGACGACTTCACATCAATAGTGTATGGCGGACGCACAGACAGCAGTCAGATTGTCTTTGTATGGTGGAAAGTTTCTGACGATGTGACAAAAGAAGGTAATAAGATCACTATATCCTCCAATGAAATACCGGCTTACTTAAGTGAGTATAAGGCTCCGGCTTCCGTGGGAGAAGATTTCGATTCATCCACATTTACCCTGGATGGTACTGTATATCAGCTTCCCTGCCCGGCTACGGAGTTTATAAAGAATGGCTGGAACATAGAAAACAGCGAGGATCTTCCCAGAAGAAGATCGGCAATTAATCGTCCTATGGAAAAGAATGGCGTGATTATTCATGTAACCTTCTATAATTATGCAGACTGTTGGGCTAAGCTAGAGAACTGTGCAGTAACTTCAATTGAAGCAACTGTTCATGGAGATTATGATCCGATTCCAAATATGCAGGTACCAAAGGGAATCAACTTTAATATGACAAAGTCCCAACTGAAATCAGCAATTTCAGGGTCTTCTTTACAGTTTTCCAAGGCCAATACCTCCAGTTCCCTTTCTTACACCTTTGATTCTTTATATGATGATTCTGATGAAGAATACTATGCAAAATTCAGTTATGATAAAGAAAAAGGCATGATAGACTCCATCATAATCAGTGGTTCTAAATGGCCCGGAAAATAATAGGATCCTTCCAGACATAGAAAAAACCGCTTAAACAGCGGTTTTTTCTAATCTATGATACGAAGTCGAGGTGACGGGACTCGAACCCACGGCCTCTGCGTCCCGAACGCAGCGCTCTACCAAACTGAGCCACACCTCGATGCAACGTATCTATCTTATCAGACTCTTATCTTTCTGTCAAGCAGTAAATTTTTAACCTGGCCGGTCACTGGCCAAACTGCTCTGTATTCTTCGAAAAATCTCACTATCCTTTTTCTTTATTAAGTGTTACTATCCTGTAAGTAATGGCTCCAATACCCGCTGCTGCAGCCAGAAGGAGCATTACCCATATTCCAACCGGAATCTGATCTCCTGTCCTGGCGGGACTGGTCTTCCTGGCGGGCTGAACCGGCTTGTCTGTCATCTTCACTTTCTGAACCCTTGCGGTATCTTTTATGTCAAATGCAACCTCTTTTGCAACGAGATATCCTTTGGGCGCGGTTTCTTCCCGCAGAATGTAGCGGCCTATGGGCAGCATCTCGATGTAATGGGGTTTAGCCGTTGAGGTCCAGCTCTCAACCTTCTTCCCTGAATCATCAAAGATGGTAAGCCTGGCCCCGGGAAGTTCCTTTCCTGCAATGTCCTGCTTGGATATCTGAACCTTGGTCACATCATCTTTCATATTAATCTTCTGTATATCTGCTGTGTTCTGCACGGTAAAGCGGATTGTCTCTGCAGTTGTATAGCCATCCGCAGGTTTAGTTTCGATCAGTCTGTAGCTGCGATCTGCGATGAGTTTCTTTATGACATGCGGTTTATCCGTGGATACCCAGGAGTCAATGGTTTTTCCCTCCTGGTCGATGATCTTCAGATGAGCTCCCGGTAATTCCCGGCTGCCGGTCAGGTCTGTCTTGCTTATCTCGGTGGTGGTGGGCTGGTCTTCAAAAGTCAGCCGGATCTCCTGCATTTCCAGCCCGGAGTCCTTGTAGTCTGTCCTGAATTCCTCTTTCTCGCTGGTCAGGACATAACCATCGGGGGCATGAAGCTCCATGACATAGTAGGATGCATTGACCGGTAAATCTGCGGTAAATGTCAATCTCCCATCCTGGCCTGTCCGGTCCAATTCGATGATTTCATCTTTCTCCAGGAGCATGTTCCCGTCAACTGAGTAAATATTTTCCCCCGCAAAGAGCCCAAAAATGGCACCGGATAAAGGAGTCCTGCTTCCTTTTTCCTCTTTCGTCAGATATACAGATACCTTCTGGCGGTCATTATTCCAGTCCTGGCTGCTGATTATCACAGGAGTGTCCTGGTTCCTGTAGCTTAAGTCAACCTCCAGGGCTTTATCGGCAAGCACATATCCGGCAGCGGTTCTGGTCTCCTTGATATAATATCTGCCCGCCGGCAGGTCTGTAACCCTGGCAATTCCTGAAGCGTCCGTAGTCATAGTGGATACCAGCTGATCTTTCTTATAATAATCAGGACTTACGCCATCTGCAGCCTTGATATCTTCCGATGCGTATATCTCAAATGACACATCGGCCAGTGTTCCTGAGACATATTCAAAGAAATGCTCCACATATCCCTTGATCCTTTTGAGCAAGGTGATTCGGGTGAGCATTTCCCCCTTTTTGGTGAGGATGATTATGCCGGTGGGCACGTCATCTTTCATTTCCACCTTCTGCAGCTCTCCCGTCTCATTCAGAGTAAATTCCACATCCTCTGCCTTCAGGTAGCCATAGGGAGCGAATTCCTCTCTCAGGATATAAGTCTTTCCAGCTTCCAGGCCATGAATTACATGGGGCTTTTCCTTATCAGATATCCAGCTTTCCAGCTCCTGTCCGTCAGCATCTAAAACTGTAAGTTTTGCCCCTGAAAGCTCCCTGCCGCTGGTGATATCGGTCTTTGTAAATTCTGCCTCGGTGGGCTGGTTCTCCATCTCCACCTCCAGAGCCACAGTCTCCACATTCTGACCCTGCCAGGATGCATCAAAATCCAGCACCTTATCGGAGGAAATGTATCCGGGCGGGGCAGATATTTCTTTTACATAGTAAGAGCCCAACGGCAGATCCAGGCCGCATAAAGCCCGGCCTTCGCTGTCACTGGTAAATGTAGCTAGCTTTGTGTCGGCGGTCACAATCACTTCTTTATTGTAATCTTTTCTGTCTGAGCCGGCATCTTCCTTATTTGAATTTTCTTTGATAGTAATTGCATCTCCCTTACTGCATAGGATATCCTCCCTGTTAAAGATGGCAAACTGAGCCCCGGCCAGGCTGCTTTTGGTCAGGCTGTCTTTTTTTATCACAGCAAGCTCCAACTTCTGCCTCTCATTTTTGCAGGATAACTCCTCGTATATTACGGGAGTATTCTGATCAAGATAGGTAAATTCAGCCTCTGTCGACTCTTCACTTAAGACAAAGCCTTCCGGAGCTGTCTTCTCTTTGACATAGTAGCGGCCCAGGGGCAGGTCAGCTGCCACAGCCCTGCCGTCGGGACCGGTTGTGATTGTCATTACCAGCCGGTCAGCTGGTATCTGAACCAGCCGGTTTCCCTCACTGTCCAACTGATGGTCCGGCGTGTAGATATCCTCGGCCGCATACACTTCGAATACAGCTCCCTCCAGCTTCTTTTCCTTATAGATAAAACTGCTGCCATCGAAGCTAACTGCTTCCTCGCCGGATTTATTAATGATAAGCTGGCCTTTTACCGGATGATTCTCATAAATCACTTCAATCAGGACATCCTGGCTCACCGGGTCGATCTGGTGCATGACATCTGTATCCACATGAATCTCAACCGCTTCCCTGTTTATGGTATACCCTTCCGGAGCAGAAACCTCCTCGATTCTGTAATGGCCCGGACTTAAGCTTTCCGGCAGAATCAGATAACCCTCTTCATTGGTAAAATAGGACTGATGTACTGTGACCCTGGGATATGTTGTCACCTGTTCGATATAGGAATGATTCTCCATATCGTAAAGTTTAAATTCTGTATTGGCAAGCAGGATACTTCGCTTGCTCTCATCATCCTTCTTGATGATCTTGAGCTTGGCCTTGAATTCTTCATCCAGCATCACCCTCCATACCTGCGGAGTCTGTGGTGCATTTTCCTCAATGTTTACAATAAAGGGATCTACCGGAGAATAATTATGCGGTGTGGTGGATTCCACAACCAGGTATCTGCCATAGGGAAGAGGGGCGGATACCGCATGACCATGGGCATCGGTGAACATTTCCTCCTGGCCTGACTCCGTCAGAGAAACCGGATTCGCGTTCTCATATTCATAAGTCCCGTCGGAAGCTTTCTTAAGGGTACGGAGCAGATATGCCTTAAAGCCTGCCCCCTGAAGAAGGTCAGCATCTGTCTTTCCGTTATTTGCCGCCTTAATCAGCTGGAAGGGCTGGCGGATAACCTGCTCGGTCACATTTACATTTTTTACTACGACAGGCTTAGTGTCTCCTTCATAATCAGCGGCAATCTCATATTCCTGATCATCGAGAAGATATCCTGTGGAGGGACTAATCTCCTTGATATAGTATTTTCCCAGATAGAGACCTTTGATCTCTGCCTTTCCTTCTGCATCAGTTACCAGGTTGGCCACTTTCTCCCCTGCTCTGTACATGGTTCCCGTCTTTCCATCCGGATGCAGGATAGCCTGTCTGGCATAAAGCCCGTAAACTGCCCCTGATAGAATGGCATCGCCCTGGGGACTGCTTCCGGTCTCCCTGTCTTCCTTGATCAGTTTGATATTGGCCTTAACTTCCTGGTCAGCAAATGTATGGGTAAATGTCTGTTTTTCCTGTCTATCGTTAGTGTAGGCGAAGAGAAAGCTGAAAATGTCTGTGGTATTGCGGACATAGCCTGCAGGAGCCTGCAGTTCCTTCACATAATAGGAGTAGCCCAGAGGCAGATCTGCGGTGAAAAGTGCTTTTCCGTCTGCGGATGTGACTGCCTTCCCGATCAGGCTCTCTCTTGATACCACGGTCTGGCCCGCCTTATTCTTTATATCATTACCCGCATAAAGGCCAAAAACTGCCCCGGAGAGGGGATTGTGGGTTTCGCCATCCTGCTTGATTACCGAAACCTGCGCCTTCTGTCTGGCATTGACAAAGGTTTTACTGTACTGATTATCCGAGCTGTACTTTACGGTAACGGTCTGACTCTGTCCGCTGTTATAAAAGCCGGAAGGGGCATTCATCTCTGTGATCGTGTAAGTACCGGCATAGAGATTCTTTACCGTGACACTGCCCCGGGCATCGGTTTTCAGGCTTCCAGCTGCAAGTTCTCCTTTTTTGTAGATGACCTTGCCGGATCCATCCTTGATATCTTCTGCGGCATAGAGATTGTAGACCGCATTCTTCTGTTCCGCGGATTCATAATGGAAGGTCACACCATTGCCGTTTACCGTGGCGGATGTCAGGTCCTCCCCTTTTTTATATATGGTCAGCTCTCCCAGCCGGATCCAGGAGACATGGAAATCGATATACTTCTCATCATCCACCCCCTCGCCGAAAACCAGCGCCAGGTCCTGCTCACCGCCGCCGGTTGTGATCTTATAGGCAGAGTAATCCTTGGTGATGCTGCCTTTCATGGTTGTGGTCCAGGAACCGGATACATCGGCCGTCTGGGAGAGAGGTGCTGACAGATAGAAGCTTGTCCCTCCGGATATCTCCACATTTGCTCCGGCGCTGCTGGTCTTTCCGCTGGTCACATTGTGAAGCTTCACTCCATCCGGAAGCCGGAATGTGATGGTTTGCAGCTTGTCTGCCTTGAACTTGATCTCCTTGGTCCGCTGCCTGCCATCCTCCACATAGGCCGTGACATCATCATCGGAGAAGGCCATATCTACATCCGGGATATCCGGCTGGGAAACACACCAGTTGTAAAGCTCCATGGCCAGATTCCTGGCAGTGGAATTGGCACCTGAGAATGCTGCCGACCCGCCGTTAGCATAGCTGGCTGCCAGATGAACCAGGATAAACCTCTTTCCCTCCGGATATCCCGTATGTTTCTCAGAGAAAAATCCATCATCCCCCGCTGCCTTAGTCCCATAGTAGCAAACCTTTGCCAGGTTTTTGGAATCAGACAGCTTGGTGATAGTGTAGGTTCCGGAATCCGGTGATGACTTGGCCGGCTGGATACAGTAGGCCGTGGCAGATACATTCCCGAAGGTTACCTGATATTTGTAGGTCTCATAAGAACCCAGCCCATAGGCTGAATACTCATAATGGGCTCCCTTTTTTACTGTGACCTTCTTCTCGGTCGTACCCGCCATCGCCTTAAAGGTAATGATCTGTCCCTCCTTCATGCCAAGCAGATTGATTCCCTGCTTCCGGGCCTGGTCCAGAGCATCCTGAGCCGTCAGATTCTCTTCGGCAGAATTATCGGCAGAATTCTTGGAATGATTCTGGTTCTCCTTGTCAGAATCCTGATCAGACTTCTTATCAGAGTTCTGGTTATTGGAATCCTGATCATCTCTCTTATCAGACTGTGAGTTGTTGGAATTCTGATCTTCTCTCTTATCAGACTGCTGGTTGTTGGAAGCCTGATCTTCTCTCTTATCAGACTGCTGGTTGTTGGAAGCGGCGGTGTTTGTCCTTTTGGTTGGGTCTTTATCTGAAGTGGTATTGGGAATAGCAGCCGGATTCTGGTTAGAATCTTTACCTGAGTTCTGGTTTGTCTGGTTTGTGGTCTCACTAGCTGTACTGCTGGTCTGAGAAGTCGTATTATCCTGAGTGGATTGGGTGTTATGATCTGATGATTTATCTGGAGTAGATTGGTTATTCTGAATTATTGATTTGTCGGGGGTAGATTGGCTGTTCTGATTTGATGATTTATCTGGAGTAGATTGGCTGTTCTGATTTGTTGATTTATCCTGTGTGGATTTGCTGGGCTGATCTGACTGAGTCTCCTCTGCCTGTACCAGAATAGAACCCCTGTTACTTCCTCCGCCGCCGGAATCCAGATTATAAAAGTAAGGCAGCAGAGTGGTACAAACCAACACCACTGTCAGAATCAGTGTTAATATGCGTTTTAAATTAAAAATCATTCATCAACCTCTCTTTCCGTTAAAAAGTATATTAATAAAGTGCTCAAATTGACTGTTACGGCATGTTTGTTCTACCTCCTCTCCATTCATTGGGGATATCTTGATACCGGATGGGGCACAGGCTATCGGACACCCTAACGACACCCTTAATTGCTATTTTTTGGTATTTTTAATTAATATTACCATAAACGAGTCGGGTATGTCAATATATTTAAGTTAATAAGTCCAGTGCGCTGCATCGTGAGACTAACTAACAAACAGTTGACCAGTCATAAACAGACTCCCCATCAGACATATAAATGGATAAACACCAATATCAAGAAATCTCAAACATGTTTTACGGAAAAAAATATTATTTGAGACATTATTTACGCAAATAATTGGTAGATTAATATGTTTTTGGTCTTTTCTACCCACGAGCTCAGGCACCTGTCCTGGAGTTTTTTAAAATTAAGGAAAAACCTTTGGGTAAAAAAACTCTTCCCGGTATTTCATACCCAATTTTGTGGAAAAAAAGAGGAGTATGATGAAAAAGTTACTTCAAATATGATTTCATCGATATATTAAAATAGATTACAGATAATCTGTTACCATATATTAACTCAGTTCGCTTATTCAGCAGCTATCTGGCTGTAAAAACAGCTGCCAGAAGATATAGAATCAGCCCCCGGAATGTGCCTTCAGGCACATTCCGGGGGCTGACAATTCTATTCGTATTTCTTTAAATACTAGCGGTCGATCATGCTGATGGATTCGATGGCCACGATGCCGCCGCGCACAATCTCAACTTTTTCAAATTTACTTTTCAGAAGAGCAATCAGGTCATTGTTGCGTCCCTCTGTCTTGACGCTTTCCAAAAGGACACTGTTGATGCCGTAGTCGATGGCCTTGGCGCCAAATACCTGGGCAATACGGAAGATTTCCCCCTTCTCAAACTCAGAGCAATCGTGAATCTTGACAAAGAGGATCTCTTTCATGTGAGTCGGTGCATCGGTGATATCCGTAAGCTTGATGACCTCCACACAGCGGTTCAGCTGCTTTTTGATCTGCTCAAAGGTGGCATCATCGGAGCTTAAGCCGATGGTCATGCGGGATATTGTGGGGTCCTCGGTTACACCAACAGTAATAGAGTCAATATTGTAGGATTTCCCTGCCATCATTCCGGAGATTCTGGTAAGGACACCGATCCGGTTCTCCACATAGAGGGATACCCATCTCTTCTTCTTTTCTCTGCTGATCTGTCTCATCCTTCCGCCTCCTAGTATATAATATCATCAAAGCTTGCCCCGCCCTGGATCATGGGCAGTACCAGTTCATCCGGTGATACGGAGCATTCCACTATGACTGGCAGGTTATGCTCTTCGGCATAGGCCCTGGCCTCAAGAATTGTGGACTTAAGGTCCTCGTCCTTTGTGACGAGCCAGCCTTTTGATCCATAACCTTCGACCACCTTGACGAAGTCGGGGGAATACTCAGGGCACTCCCATCCTTCCGTGCCGCATTTACCCTTGCAGGATTTGTGGTAGCGCAGGCAGGTGATGGTGTAGCGCTTGTTCTTGAATAATGTCTGCATCTGGCGGACCATCCCCAGATTATTGTTGTTCATCACGATATTTACCAGGGGCAGTTCCTGACAGACTGCAGTGGACAGCTCCTGGATGTTCATCTGGAAGCCGCCGTCTCCGCTGATGGATACCACGGATTTCTCCGGGCAGCCGATCTTGGCTCCTATAGCTGACGGAAGGCCGAATCCCATGGTTCCCAGGCCTCCGCTCTGGATGAGACGGTGGGTGGGGTCGAGCTTTAAGTACTGGGCAGCCCACATCTGGTGCTGGCCGACATCGGAGGAGAAGACCGTATCTCTGTCTGCATAGACTTCGTTGAGTGTGCGGATGATGGCCTCCGGGCTGACTCCTGCCTTCACATCCATGGCAAGAGGATACTCCTCATTCCAGCTCATGACTTCCTTCACCCACTCCTCATGCTTCATGGGCTTGGTATGCTCGATAATTTTGCGGATGGCCATTTTGGCATCTGCAACGATAGGAATGTCCACGGTGACATTTCTTGAGATAGAGGATGCCTCGATATCAATATGGACGATTTTGGCGTTCGGAGCAAATTTGCTGATGTTCCCTGTGACGCGGTCATTGAAGCGGCAGCCGATGGAGAACATGAGGTCACACTCATCTGCTGTCTTGTTGGCCGCAACAGATCCATGCATGCCGATATTACCCACAAAGAGCGGGTGGGCTGTATCGATTGCCCCCCGGCCCATGACAGTGGTCACTACCGGGACATTCAGCTTCTCTGCCATCTCTGTGAGGTCTTCCTGGGCATGGGCCAGGTTTACGCCGCCGCCGATCAGGAACATAGGCTTTTTAGCCTTCTTTAACAAGGCGATGGCCCGCTTGAGCTGTCCGATGTGGACGCCGGTGTTGGGCTTGTATCCGCGGATATTCACCTCAGTAGGATATGAGGTGGAGCCCAGCTCCGCCATCACATCGGTGGGCAGGTCCACAAGGACAGGACCCGGCTTGCCGGTTCTGGCAATATAAAATGCCTCCTTGATCCGCTGGGCCAGCATCTCCCGTTCGCGGACCATGATAACAAACTTGGCAATATGGCGGGTAACGCCAATGATATCCACTTCCTGAAATGCGTCATTGCCGATCAGCTGCTCCGGCACCTGTCCGGTAAAGCATACCAGGGGGATAGAGTCATAGTTGGCTGTGGCGATACCGGTTACCAGGTTGGTGGCACCGGGCCCGCTGGTTACCAGACAGACACCCACCTTTCCGGTGGCTCTGGCATAACCGTCTGCAGCATGAATCAGTCCCTGTTCATGTCTTGGGAGAACCAGGTCGATCCCATGGGCATCATGAAGAGCATCCAAAAGACTCACATTCATCCCGCCGGGATAAGCAAATATGGTGTCTACCCCTTCTTTTTTCATGGCTGTTACAAACAGATTATTTCCTGATATTTTCATTATCTACACCTTCATTTATTCTATCTGGGTCTATATTAAGTATCATTTCCTGTTATAGTTGATCAGGCAGCCTTTCAGGATGATTTCTCTCTCATCATCCGTCAGTTCACCCATCTTCAGGGTAAATGGTCTGGCTTCCCCGTCCTTGATCACATAAGCGCTGAACTCAGTACTCTTGTCCGATACTCCCTGCTTCACATCCGGGATGAAGAGATAGTCACCGTTGGCAAAGGGCAGATCTTCCCCGTCAATCAGGAAGGGAAGCATACCCCAGTTAATCAGGTTGGAGCGGTATCGCTTGGTTGCATATTCATTGGCAATATTGGCCCATCCGCCCAGTACCTTCTGGCAGGAGGCTGCCTGCTCTCTGGCAGAGCCATCTCCCGGCTTCACAGCAAATATGGTGCTGCCCACGCCGAGATTGCTTCTGTTCACTCCTTCAAACTGAGCATGGATGACATCCATCACCGGATTAAGCTCCGGAAGGGCCTTTCTGGGGCAGGAATCTGCCTCGATCGCCTTCTGGGCCTTCTGGACTTCCTTGGCACGTCCCACATATGCCGGATCCTTTCTGGATAAGGTGAACTCAGCCAGACCCAGAGGATTGGACCGGTAGGAGGATGTCTCTCCTGAAGGGATCAGCTCATCGGTGGTGGTAACCGGATCATGAATCTCGGAAACAACCTTCAGAATCAGGTTCTGAGGCAGGGGGCTCATGGCCGGCCAGTCCTTGATGTTAGGCCCTAACTTGATCTCCACATCAGGATCTGCCACACCCTTGCTGTCAAATACCCGGTTCTCATAGATGCTCTTATCAAAGAAATATGTTCTTTCCCTGTACTGCATATCAAGGTCAGTGGCCGGGGTCAGATAACCCTTGTTGGCCGCTGTTGCAGCGATGGATCTGGCATCCATCAGGGCAACGGAAGCAATCTGGCCGTTCTGCAGCTTGGAGCCCTCCCGGTTGGGGAAGTTCCTGGTGGAATGTCGGATACTTAAACTGTTGTTAGCCGGGGTATCCCCTGCACCGAAGCATGGTCCGCAGAAGGCGGTTTTTACGATGGCACCGGATGCCATCAGGTCCGCAGCAGCCCCGTTTCTCACCAGTTCCATAAAGATCGGGGTGGATGCCGGATATACACTTAAGGTAAACTCATCCGGTCCGATAGACCGCCCTTTTAATATATCCGCTGCCGCACAGAGATTCTCAAATCCGCCGCCGGCACAGCCTGCGATGATACCCTGCTCTACATAAAGCCTTCCATCGCGAATCTTATCCGTAAGCTTATAATCTACCTGCCCGTCCAGGCTGACCAGAGCCTTCTGCTCACAGTCATGGAGAACATCCAGAAGATTTGCATTCATTTCCTCGATGGTATAGGTGTTGCTTGGATGGAATGGCATGGCAATCATGGGCCGGATCTCGGAAAGATCGATCTTTATCAATCCATCATAGTATGCCACAGGAGCCGGAGCCAGTTCTTTGTAATCATCCTCTCTGCCATGAATCTGATAGAACTCCCGGATCTTGTCATCGGTCTTCCAGATGGAGGACAGGCAGGTTGTCTCCGTGGTCATCACATCCACCCCGATTCGGAAGTCGGCACTTAAGTTTTCGACGCCGGGACCTACAAATTCCATCACCTTGTTATTCACATAGCCATTCTTGAATACGGCTCCGATGATAGCCAGCGCCACATCCTGGGGGCCCACACCCGGAATGGGACTTCCGGTCATATACACGCCAACCACACCTGGCATATTGATATCATAGGTCTGCTCCAGAAGCTGCTTTACCAGCTCCGGTCCGCCCTCACCCATGGCCATGGTGCCAAGAGCGCCATAGCGGGTATGGGAATCAGAACCAAGGATCATGCTGCCGCCGCAGGCCAGCATCTCTCTGGCAAACTGATGAATGACAGCCTGATGAGCCGGAACATAGATGCCGCCGTACTTCTTGGCAGCAGACAGGCCAAACATGTGATCATCCTCATTGATGGTTCCCCCCACTGCGCAGAGACTGTTGTGGCAGTTGGTAAGGACGTAGGGCATAGGGAACTTCTCAAGTCCCGAAGCCCTGGCTGTCTGTATGATCCCCACATAAGTGATATCATGGGAAGTCAGCTTATCAAAACGGATCTTCAGTTTATCCATATCATCGGATGTATTATGGGCTTTCAGTATACCATAGGCGATGGTACCCTTCTTCGCCTCCTCCCTGGAAGGAGCCTCCGGGCCAACTGCTTCACCAAGCACTGCCGCTGCCTCAGACCCATCTTCGATAATCCTGCTGCCATCCAGCAGGTAAGCACCAGTCTTCAGTAATTCTATCATGTCATTTAACCTCCTGTATCTATTCCTTTCCAGTTAACTCTCCTTTTCACGAAAAATATCAATGAAACAAACTAACCGGAATCATTTTCAGGCATTTATAAAATCCATTCTAACACAAAGGGGTATGGAATAGCAAGAAAATGAAGTTTAAAATATGAAATATTGCAAAATGATATTTGATAGAATAAACAAAAGGACCAGTCAGTTGAAGGGGCAGTGATATGCTCCCTCCATCTGACTGGTCTGTTATGTCGTTTATTCTATCAGATAGGAGTGGACTCGTCGGCGAATCTTAATTTATGTCCTATTCCTTCTCCTGGAGCAGACCGGACCGGTAGGCAAAGAGGAGTTCTTCCAGATCATGAATCTTCTCCCGGATTTCCCGGCCGTTATCGGTATCACCCACCCGCTCTCTGCGCTGCAGAGGCTCCATGATGACGGTATCGGAGAAGACATCCTTCTCATTCTCGATGACATCTTCGGTGGAAGTGAAGCTCTCATGGGATACCAGGCGGAGGCCGTGGGAGTTATAAATCAGGGTGTAGCCGGCGATGCCGGTCTGGCCGCGGTAGGCCTTGGAGAAACCGCCGTCTATGATCATAACCTTGCCTCCGCACTTGATGGGAGACTCACCCTTGGTTTTCTTTACCGGCATATGTCCGTTAATGATGTGGGCTCTTGCCGGATCCAGTCCGAACTCCCGGATGATCCGATCCACAACTTCCTCATTGTTGATCAGCTGATAGTAGTGGTCCTTTCTCTCCACCTGCACTTCCTTGTCATCCACATAGTAGCGCTCAAAGGTGGCCATCTTCTCTTTGCCGTAAACCGGAGAGTTCTCATTGGACCAGATATACCACATGATATCCTTGCCATACTGATGAATATCCTCATCATCCTGCTCGTAATAACCTTTTCTCACATAATCCTCCAGCACATCATAGAGGGCTTTGCCGGAATAGATGCCATCTCCAATCTTAACCTGGCGGAAGTTGCCCTCTTCATCCAGGGGTACACAGCCGTGATAGAGCAGGTTATTATTATAACAGAGGTAAAGACTTCCGTTGTTGAACATATACCGGATATGTTCCTGAAGCTTTTCACAGTTCTTAAAGTTCATATGAAGTCTCTTCATCAATGCCTCTTCCTCGGCGGAAAGCTTATAGGGATCTGCCGGATCTACTGTCGGGAAGGACTTATCCAGAAGCTCATAATCCTTATTGCCAATGCGGACAGTCCCCTTCTCGTAATCAATCTTGTCAAGCAGCAGACGCTTGTCCATGCCAAACTCCGGATGCCGCCTGATCAGCTGTCCTTCCAGCTTAAACTGGATGATGGCGATAGCCTTGTGCATCTTCATGTTAAGGGCGATCTCACCCGGATCATGTTCATCCACAGCATGGACATCAAAGATTGTGCATGGGTCATCCTTGTAGACATCACTGGCAAAGCTGGCCAGCGGGATCAGGTTGATGCCGTAGCCATCCTCAAGAACATCCAGATTATTGTAGCGGGCTGAAAGACGGATGACATTTGCTATGCAGGCGTCCTGACCTGATGCTGCACCCATCCAAACCACATCGTGATTGCCCCACTGGAAATCCACAGTCTGATGCTTCTTCAGATAATCCAGAATGATATGAGGTCCCGGACCCCGGTCAAATATATCTCCGATCACATGTAGTCTGGTAACGGTAAGCTTCTGGATGGCCTGACACATGGCCACGATGAACTCCTTGGCCCGGCCGATACGGATGATGGTATCAAAAATCTCATTGTAATATTCTTCCTTTTGAACCACCCGGTTATTCTCGCTGAGCAGTTCCTCCAATATGTAGGAGAAATCCTTGGGCAGGCTGCTTCTGAGACGGGACCTGGTGTACTTGGCAGAACACTCCTTGCAGACTGCGGTC
Organism: Eubacterium sp.; assembly: GCA_017459345.1. GTDB lineage: Bacteria > Bacillota > Clostridia > Lachnospirales > Lachnospiraceae > Anaerobutyricum. Next base: position 48,721 of record JAFUDC010000091.1, on the reverse strand, counting down.
AGGCGGTGAAGGGAAACCTTATACCAGTCTAAAAGCTCCTCCTTGTCCATCTCCTGTTTGATCAGCTCAATCTTCTGCTCCGGATAATAGATCAGGGAAGCCAGGCTCTTCTTATCCTTGATGGACAGAGTGTTGCCAAAGGCATCGTTGATCTTATTGCGGACAGCACCGGAACCATTCCTCAGGATATGAATAAACTGTTCATATTCTCCATGGATATCCGACACAAAATGTTCCGTCTCCTTAGGCAGGTTAAGTCTGGCCTGGAGATTGATAATCTCCGTCGAGGCCCTTGCGATATTGGGATACTGCTTGGACAGGCTGTCCAGATACTTCATATTCAAGTCTTTCATTATGTAAAAACCCCTTCCTTTCCTATTATGATTACTCTACCATGCTTATATAATAACCCCATCAGATGCTAGTGATCTATCTCCTTTAGCGAGGTGAAAGTCATAACCGAAGCTGATGAAAGTATCCCCTGCAGGGGATTGAATATTTACTAACTGCTGTTTTATTTATTATACTTCAAATCAGGTATAAATAAAACAGGATTATTTTATCTTAATCGAGGTATTTTTCTGAAAATAACTTTATAAATCACTAATAGACGAAATGAAAAAGGGCCATACCGGCCCTTTTCGTTTCGTCTGTTATTCACTTAAACAGTTATTTCCTTCTGCTCCAGCTGCAGATACTGCCGCATCTCTATAAGAGGCATGCCGTTATTGCGGATATAATCCTCGGTGATGGTCACCCGGCCGATATTATCATCTTTGGGAATCTCATACATGATGTCCAGCATGAATTCCTCGATGATAGCCCGGAGGGCTCTGGCTCCTGTGTTCTTCTCAAGGGCCTTCTCTGCTATAGCCCGGAGGGCTCCGTCTTCAAACTGCAGGTCAACTTCATCCAGGGCCAGCAGCTTCTGATACTGTTTCAGTATGGCATTCTTAGGTTCTTTCAGAATATCCACCATCATATCCACATCCAGAGCACTCAGGGTGAAGAGGACCGGAAGACGGCCGATAAACTCGGGAACCATGCCGAATTTGCGCAGGTCTTCAATGGTCGTAAACCGGAGAATATCCTTATCCTTGTCATATTTATCCTTAAGCTCACCGGAAAAACCGATGGAGGACCGCTTAGTGAGACGTTCTTTCACGATATTCTCAAGATCCGGGAAGGCTCCGCCGCAGATGAAAAGGATATTCCTGGTGTTCATGGTGGTGGTGGGAACCATGAGATTCTTGGAGCTTGCCCCGATGGGCACCTCCACCTCACTGCCCTCTAAGAGCTTCAGCAGTCCCTGCTGAACGGATTCTCCGCTTACGTCCCGGCTGGTGGTGTTTTTCTTCTTGGCAATCTTGTCAATTTCATCAATAAAGACGATGCCTGTTTCTGCCCGTTCCACGTCATTGTCCGCATTGGCAAGAAGCTTGGAGAGGACACTTTCCACATCATCTCCGATATAGCCTGCCTCGGTAAGAGAGGTGGCATCACAGATTGCCAGGGGTACATTCAAAAGCCTTGCAAGAGTCCGCACAAGATGGGTCTTTCCGCAGCCTGTAGGTCCGATCATCAACATGTTGGACTTGTCAATCTCTATCTCATCCATAGTGTTGGTAATCACCCGCTTATAGTGATTGTAAACTGCCACGCTCATGACCTTTTTCGCGTGATCCTGACCTATCACATATTCATCAAGCTTTGCCTTGATCTGATGAGGTGCGGGGATGTTACGGATAGATAACTGCGGTTTTTCCGCTTTCTTTTTCTTCTTTTTCTTTTTGGCTTTTTTGGGCTTAATCTGAGGATTGTTGAGAGCTCCTGACAGGAGGTCTCCAAGGTTCATATCCTTCAGATTGTTGATATCCATATTGGAAAGATCCAGAAATTGAATCCCTCCTCCCGGGAAGCCGCTGCCGAAGGAGTCGAAGGACTTCTGCATACAGTCCGTGCATATGCTCATATTGTTGGGCATGCGGACCAGGCTGGCACCCTGACTCTTGGTCCTATGGCAGACACAGCAGTAATCTGTTGGGTCATTGCCCTTTCTTCTGGTCTTTTTCTTTCCTGAGGGAAATGGGTCTGATGAATCAGAATCCTCTTCAATCTCGACATCCAGCTCTTCATCATCCTCATTACCATCGTCATCTATATCATCCTCATCTGTCTCATCCGAGACACTGCCAGCCTCTCCATAATCTAATCCTTCCCCGCCGAAGCCTTCTTCCAGATCATCTATCTCATCATCTTCTTCCATATCATTATCTGACATATGGCTTCCGATAATATTATTCATAAAAGCTTCCAGATAATCCTGAGTATTATCTTTCTCCGGCCCGGCATCTTCAGAGTCCTCTCTTATCCCCTCCTGGCCAGAAAGCTTCCGGATGAAATCGTATATTAATTTTTCGTTATCCATAAAGTAAACTCCTATTGTATCTTGACCGTCCCCTGCCTCAGCATGGCTTCACCCATGATCAAATCCTCCGGCTTGGTTATCTTAATGTTGTCGTAGCCTCCGTGAATTACCTTCACCCGGCGGCGTCCATAGGATTCCATAACCATGGCATCGTCTGTCATCCTGGTTTCTCCCTCCTCCATCATCTTGGAATAAGCCTGGTGGATTTCCTCTAAGAGGAAGCACTGAGGGGTCTGTATTCTCCACACTGTCCTCCGGTCCGGAGTAAAGACAGCACAGTTATTCTCATCAACGATTTTGATGGTATCATCTACCGGCATTCCCATCACGCAGGCCTTCGTCTCCCTGACCGTGCGGATACAAGCGGAGATCTTTGCCGGGGAGATGAATGGTCTTGCCCCGTCATGAATCAGAACATAGTCTCCGGGATGATCCTGCCGGATGGCTGAACATAGTCCCAGATAAACAGATTCATAGCGCTCACATCCCCCGGGAACAATCTGGGAAACCTTGCTGAAGCCATAGGGTTCCACGATTTCCCGCCTGAAATAATCAAGCTCTTCCTTTCCCGCCACCACGATCACCTCATCCACCTCACTGTCCTGAAAGGCTTTGAGGGCGTAGGTAATCAGGGGGCGGTCTCCCAGATTCAGGTAAGGCTTTAATACATTACACCTCATTCTGAGTCCCCGTCCCGCTGCCAGAACAATGGCAGTTATTTTTTCTGTAAGATTTTTATTCACATTTTCTTTCATATTCTTTTCGTCCAGACTGCATCGGATAAATCTCGCATATCCGGCATGCTCTTATCTTTCGCCAATCTTCAAATTAGGTACGGCATTCAAATCCCAGCCATCCCTGACTCCCTTGATATACTCATAGTAGCCAGCTACACCGATCATTGCCGCGTTATCCGTGCAATAGATGGGGGATGGATAATAAAATGTCATCCGGTTCTTCTGTGCTGCTTCCTTCATCTGCCTGCGCAGAGAGGAGTTTGCTGCCACGCCGCCTGCAATCGCTATCTTATCAATTCCGATTCGTCTGGCCGCGGCAATGGTGTGGTCGGTCAGCACATCGATCACTGCCTGCTGGAAGGAAGCGGCCACATCTGCCTTGTTGACTTCCACCCCTTTCATCTGGCACTGATTCAGATAGTTAAGCACTGCCGATTTCAGGCCGCTGAAGCTGAAATCATCCGGTGCCTCGGCAATTCTTGCCCTGGGAAATGTAATGGCGAACCTGTCGCCTTCCCTGGCAAGCTTATCTACCTTGGGGCCTCCGGGATAGCCCAGGCCGATAGCTCTTGCCACCTTGTCAAAGGCTTCTCCCGCCGCATCATCTCTGGTGCGTCCGATGATCTCATACTTCCCATAGTCCTCCACCAGTACCAGGTGGGAATGTCCCCCTGATGCCACCAGGCAGAGGAAGGGGGGCTCCAAATCCTTATGCTCGATATAATTTGCGCTGATATGCCCTTCGATATGGTGTACCCCCACCAGGGGCTTGCCGGCAGCATAGGCTATGGCCTTGGCCTGGGCTACTCCCACCAGAAGGGCTCCCACCAGACCCGGACCGTAAGTAACAGCCACCGCATCAATATCCTCCAGGGACAGGCCGGCTTCAGATAAAGCCGCGTCAATGACCGGGTTGATCTTCTCCATGTGCTTCCTGGAAGCAATCTCGGGGACAACACCGCCAAAGACTGTATGAACCTTGATCTGACTGTATATGATGTTGGACAGGACCTCCCTGCCGTTTTTTACCACCGCTGCAGCTGTCTCATCGCAGGAGGTTTCAATGGCAAGGATCTTTATGTCCCTGGTCTCGTCGTTAACTTCTTCCATTTTACTCATTTCCTTCTCGATTTACTCTTATTTACCATCTCTTATCGGACTCACTCATCCTCAAACATAAGCTCGCAGCTCATTCCATCCTTACCTGCCTCGGCTCCGGGATAGATCTTCTGTATAGCCGGAAGGTAGTTCTCCGGGTAAACCAGAGAAGGGGAGAAATGTGTGAGCCAGAGTCTGGCGGCTCCGGCCTGCTTTGCCAGGCGGGCCGCCTCGTGGAAGGTCATATGCTTCTTCTCTATGGCCTTCTCCTTCATGGATGCTTCTCCGTACATCCCCTCGCAGATAAAGAGGTCGGCTCCCGCCGCCTGCTCCACGATAGAAGCTACGGGTCTTGTATCTGTGGTGTAGGTACATTTGAGGCCCTTTCTGGCCGGGCCAAGTACCATATCCGGGCTGAGGATACGGTCAGGAAGAGAGATGGTCTCCCCCTTCTGCAGCCGGCTCCAGTACTTCATTTCCACGCCGTTTTCCCTGGCCTTATCCACATCAAAGCGCCCTGCTCTCTCAATTTCCAGGCTGTATCCGTAGCAAACCACGTTGTGATTCACCCGAAAGGCCCGGATCAGGTAACCATTTATATGAATTGTCTCTGTTTTCTCTTTTAATTCCCTGAACCGAATCTCAAAGGGAAGGTCAGGGGCAATTACCCGCAGGGCAGATACCACCCTCTCAAGTCCCCTGGGACCGACCATCAAAAGAGGCTCGGTTCTCTGGGCATTCCCCATGGTCAGCAGAAGGCCGGGAAGGCCGCTGATATGATCTGCATGATAATGGGTAAAGCAGATCACATCGATGGGCTTGAAGCTCCAGCCCTTTTCCTTGATTCCGATCTGTGTCCCTTCCCCGCAGTCAATCAGTACACTGCTGCCGTTGTATCTTGCCATCAACGCTGTCAGCCTGCGATATGGCAGAGGCATCATACCCCCGCAGCCCAGCAAACATATTTCCAGCATATTTGTCCTCACTTATATTCATTTAAGCAAATGTCAAAGCCATGATCAGGGCATCCTCATCCGGGTTGACATAATATTTTTTACGCTCTCCGATTATCGTAAAGCCTGCCTGCTCATACAGGCGGATGGCTGCCAGATTACTCCTTCGCACCTCCAGATAAATCTGCCGGATTCCTTCCCCCCGGGCCTTTCCCAGAAGGGCGGCCAGCAGCCTGCTGCCGGTACCCCTCCTCCGGTATCCGGGATCCACGGCCACATTGGTAATATCCGCCTGGTCCAGGGCAGCCAGCAGGCCGATATAGCCCACAATCCTGTCTTCCTCCCTGGCAGTAAGGTTGAGATAACCCGGCCGGTCAAACATCTCAAGGATGCTCTGATAAGACCAGGGGGCGGCAAAGCAGGCTTTTTGCAGCTTATATACCTGACCGGCATCCTCACGAGTCATTCCGGTAATCACTTCCATGCCCTTTTCCTCCCCGTACTTCTCTTAAGCTGACTCCTGTGGTCAGATATCTGACACTTCCGCTTTCGCTGCCTTCTTCCTCTCCAGTTCCCTCTCTGCCTGAGACTTTCTCAGATATACCGGAACATGGCTGGCAGCGGTTTCCAGCTTTCCCTCCCGGGCCAGCTCCAGGGCCCGGACGCCCACAGCACCGGCCCTCTGCCGGTTCAGGTGGGGCGGAGCAAAAAGATAATGGGTTCCTGCCTCAGCTAGCTTTTCTCCAATCATCTCCCTGTAAACAGGGACGCCATCCCCCAGAAGGATGACCGGCCGGTCAGCCTTCCTGCTGTATCTGACACAGTCCAGAAGCACCTCCTCCACCGGGCAGGCGGTCTGGTCCATCAGCACCTGAAAGACCTCATCGCTCCAGGTATATATTCCCGTGTAAACCTGCTTCCTTCTGGCATCCATCATGGGACAGATGATACTCTCCGACCCAAAAAGATTATAGGCCAGCCCTTCCAGGGTGGGGACGGATATCAGCGGTTTGTTCAGAGCCTGTCCCAGCCCCTTGGCGGTGGCAGATCCGATTCTTAACCCGGTAAAGGATCCGGGCCCGGCGGCCACCGCGATGGCATCCAGGGTCTTCAAATCCTGCTGTGTCATCCGGACAATCTCATCCACCATGGGCAGCAAGGTCTGGGAATGGGTTTTCTTATAGTTCATCGTATATTCCGCAATCACCGATTCTTCATCGAGAATGGCGGCGGAAGCCACCAGTCCGGAGCTGTCCAGTGCCAGTATCTTCATGCTGTAATCTCCCTTCTGGTAATCAGCCTGTAGTCAAAGCCCCGGGTAAGATCCTTAGAGATGGTAATCTCCGTTCTCCTCTCCGGGAGCAATTCTTCAATCAGCCCGGCCCACTCGATAAAGCAGACGCCTTCCCCCTCAATGTAATCATCAAAGCCCACCTCGTACATTTCCTCCGGGTCGCTGATCCGGTAGACATCAAAGTGATAGAAGGGCATCCTTCCATCCTCATATATCTGAACAATGGTAAATGTAGGGCTGCTCACTGGCTCATTAATCCCAAGCCCCCGGGCAAAGCCCTGGGTAAAGACAGTCTTGCCCACCCCCAGATCGCCGCAGAGGCAGAATACCTGTCCAGGTTCTGCCATAAGGCCGCACTGCCGTCCGTATTCAAATGTATCCTCCGGGCTGAAGCTTTCTATTGTTTCCATGTAATTATCCTTAAAATTCTTCCTAAATATGCGCTTTTATGAAGGAGTTAATCTCCTCTTTCCGGTTCCCCATAGCACTTGTGGGAATCAGGAAGGCGTTGGTCTTGCCGGTATAGATTGCTGTGGAAGTGCCAAGGTACATGGCCTTGATCACCTGCTTCCACTCTATATCAAGAGCTTTCTCGCCCAGTTCCAGATGAAGACCCGCCTCATCCAGCATATAATGAAATGTATTCCGGAATGTGGGGTTCTGTTTTACATTTGCCCCTCCCCGGTACCAGATGGAAAATGGCATCAGAAACAGGAAGATGGCAGCGCAGAAGATGGCCATAAAGAGACTGCCGTTGTTGGTCAGCACGGTATAGATCGGCCATACCACTCCCACCAGTATGGCGATAAACAGTACCGGTGACCGGTAGTTGTGGGCAAAGAGAAATGCCCTCATCTCCCTGGCAGTAATTTCTGCATCGATGTAGTAGTGCTTACCCACCGGGGCAGCCATATGCTCCTTCTCATCTATGACCTCTGCTTCCACAGATTCCCCTGTTTCTTCAGACTTCATCAGGCTTCCTGCTGTTTCCTGATCGTCAAGGTTTGATGAATCTACGCTGGCGGATTCATCAATTCCCTCATCTTTATCATCCATGACCTCGTCGTCAGTGTCAGCCTCATCATAGATATCTTCTTCAATATCCTGGCCGACCATACCCTTCCTCTCCAGCTCAGACAGATTCATCCGGCTGATATCCCCAAATTCACTCATTATTGGTCCTTTCTCCGTCAATATTATTTAGGTGATTGCGAAACTCATGTCTGGCTCGAAAGAGTATCGCAATTGCTTATCAATATCAATTTTTACAATTTCATCGTAAGCTGAATCCGTTTCTTCTTAAGATCCACACTCATCACTTTGACATCCACCACGTCCCCCACGCTCACGGCTTCCAGGGGATGTTTGATATACTTATCCGACATCTGGGATATATGAACCAGGCCGTCCTGGTGGACTCCGATATCCACAAATGCACCGAAATCGATGACATTCCTGACGGTGCCCTTTAAGACCATGCCTTCCTTTAAATCGCTCAACTCCAGCACATCCGTGCGGAGCACCGGCTTTGGCATGTCGCTTCTGGGGTCCCTTCCGGGTTTCTCCAGCTCATCGATGATATCCTTGAGGGTCAGCTCACCGATATTCAGCTCCCTGGCAGCTGCTTTGATATCCCCTGTCTTCTTTGAAAGACCGCTGATTCCTCCCGTCTTCAGCTGGGATGATTCATATCCCAACATGGAAAGCAGGCCCTTTGCCGCCCCATAGGACTCAGGATGAACTCCCGTATTATCCAAGGGGTCGCTGCCATCCGGGATTCGTAAGAAACCGGCACACTGCTCATAGGCCTTGGGACCCAGCTTGGCAACCTTTAAGAGTTCCTTCCTGGAGTGGAAGCTGCCATTCTCCTCCCGGTAAGCCACGATATTCTTTGCAATCGTTTTGCTGATGCCGGATATGTAGGAGAGCAGGGAGACGGAAGCCGTATTCAGGTCAACGCCTACGCTGTTCACACAGTCCTCCACCACGCCGCCTAAGGTCTCCGTCAGCTTCTTCTGATTCATATCGTGCTGGTACTGGCCAACGCCGATGGCCCTGGGCTCAATCTTAACCAGCTCCGACAGGGGATCCTGAAGTCTTCTGGCGATGGAGGCTGCACTTCTCTGCCCCACATCAAACTCCGGAAACTCCTCGGTGGCCAGCTTGCTGGCGGAATAGACCGATGCGCCGGCTTCATTGACGATGACATAGGCTACTTTCTCGGGTATCTCCTTTAAGAGCTCGGTAATCACCTGCTCAGACTCTCTGGAGGCTGTTCCGTTGCCCACACTAATCAGGCTGATGCCGTACTTGCGGATCAGGCTGTGGACCTTTGCCTTGGCTTCCTTTACCTTGAACTGGGGTGCAGTGGGATAGACTACCAGAGTATCCAGCACCTTACCTGTAGGGTCCACCACGGCCAGCTTGCAGCCGGTCCGAAAGGCCGGATCCCAGCCAAGGACAGTCTGCCCCTTGATGGGGGGCTGCATGAGCAGCTGCTTAAGGTTCTTTCCGAAAACAGTGATGGCACCGGCCTCGGCAGATTCCGTGAGTTCATTCCTTATATCCCTCTCAATGGAGGGGGCGATCAGCCTCCGGTAGCCATCAAGGATTGCCCCTTTTACTACCGGCTCCGTATAGGGATTACTGCCCTTTATCAGGGTCTTATTCAGGGCAAAGACAATCTGTGACTCCGGGGCTTCCACCTTGACGGTCAGAATCTTCTCCTTCTCACCCCGGTTGATGGCCAGGACCCGGTAACCGGTGAGCTTCTTTAAGGGCTCTTTAAAATCATAATACATCTCATAGACAGACTCGACCTTGTCATCTTTGGCCTTGACCACCAGGCTTCCTTCCTTCATGGTCCACTGGCGGATGGACTTGCGGTAATCTGCCTGGTCAGCCACCTGTTCTGCTATGATATCGCTGGCTCCGCTGATGGCCGCCTCCACACTATCCACTCCCTGGTCGGGATTGACGAAAGCCGCCGCCTCTTCCTCCAGGGGATGGGCAAGCTTCTGAAGCATGATCAGCTGGGCCAGGGGCTCAAGCCCCCTCTCCCTGGCAATCATTGCCCTGGTCCTTCTCTTAGGCCGGTAGGGCAGGTAGAGGTCATCCACCGCCACCAGAGTGGCGGCCGCGAGGATCTTTGCCCTTAAGTCCTCCGTCAGCTTGCCCTGACTCTCGATAGACTCAATAACCTGGCCTTTTTTCTCCTCCAGGTTGCGCAGGTAATTGAGACGTTCATGAAGCTGCCGCAGCACCTCGTCATTGAGGGCTCCGGTCACTTCCTTCCGGTACCTGGCGATAAAGGGAATGGTGTTGCCCTCATCAATCAGCCGGACCGCCGCCTCTGCCTGCTCAGTTCTGATATTCAGCTCCTTTGCGAGCTGCTTTAATATATCCATGTAATTATGCTGCTCCTATGATTATTAAGAATTTTTTCTACTCAGAACCATGCAGATTTTATATTCTCCTGTTTAAAATCTGCAGAGTATTTACGACATGGCCACCCACCTGAGGTAGGCATTCATAAACTGGTCAACAGCCCCATCCATCACTGCCTGGATGTTGCCGGTCTCCTCGCTGGTCCGGTGGTCTTTGACCATGGTGTAGGGCTGCATGACATAAGAACGTATCTGGCTGCCCCAGCCGTTATCGGACACCTCTCCGCGGATATCGGAAAGCTTAGCCCGGTTCTCCTCCTCCTTAAGCAGATAGAGCTTGGCCTTGAGCATCTGCATGGCCTTATCCTTATTCATATGCTGAGACCGCTCGTTCTGGCACTGCACCACGATACCTGTGGGCAGATGGGTGATACGGATGGCCGAGGAAGTCTTGTTGATATGCTGTCCGCCGGCACCGCTGCTTCGGTAGGTATCCACCCGGATATCCTTCTCGTCGATTTCTACGGAGATATCCTCCTCGATATCCGGCATCACATCGCAGGATACAAAGGATGTCTGCCTCTTTCCGGCTGCATTAAAGGGTGAAATGCGTACCAGACGGTGGACTCCCTTCTCTGACTTTAAGTAGCCGTAGGCATTCTCTCCCCTTACCTCAAATGTAATGGACTTGATTCCAGCCTCATCTCCATCCAGGAAATCGAGAACCTCCGTCTTATAACCATGGCTGTCAGCCCAGCGGCTGTACATGCGGTAGAGCATGCCTGCCCAGTCACAGGACTCGGTACCGCCGGCTCCGGCATGGAGGGTGACAATGGCGTCATTGGCATCATACTCTCCGGAAAGGAGGGTTTTAATCCGCATTTCCTCGTAATCGCGGATGAATGCCTCAAGCATCTCCTCCACTTCCGGAACCATATCCGGATCATCCTCCTCATCAGCCATCTCAATCATCACATAGATATCATCCATGGAAGACTTGAGCTGGTCAAAGGCCTCCACCGTGTCCTTCAGGCTCTTGACCTGTTTAGTCACCTTCTGGGCCTCCTCGGGATTATTCCAGAAATCCGGCTCCTCCATCCTGGGGGAAAGCTCGCTGATCAGGTTTTCCTTCTTGTCCAGCTCCAGGGAAATCCTCAGCTCCTCCATGGGCTCCGTGTACTCATTCAGTTTTTGTTTGTACTGTTCTAATTCGATCAAAACTAATTCCCTCTTTTATACAGTGACAGGGCTGTCACAAAAACCAACGACCCTTTCTCGCACTTTTTGCAGCAGCCCTTTCCTTATCACGTTTTTATATATACTCAGGTATCTGTTATCTGCTCATACTTCCCACATTACTTTTAAGCTGCAATAAAGGGTGTACTAGGCATATCTTCCGTGACACTGTTTGTACTTCTTGCCGCTTCCGCAGGGACAGGGTGAGTTACGGCCGATCTTGGCCTCCTTCCTGCGGTAGGGTCCTTTGGCAACAGAGTCATCCTTATTGGTACCGGTAGCCTTGGCCACCTGCTCTCTTTCCACCTTCTGCTCGATCTTGATGTGCATCAGGGCACCCACGGTGTCATGGCGGATATTCCTGGTCATCTCCTCGAACATCTCATAGCCTAAAAACTTGTACTGGACAACCGGATCCTTCTGGGCATAGGACTGAAGGCCGATACTCTGGCGGAGCTGGTCCATATCATCGATATGGTTCATCCACTTGCTGTCGATTACCTTGAGCAGGATCACCCGCTCTGCTTCCCGGATGCCTTCTTTGAGTATCTCGGCAGACTCCTCATCCATAGCCTCAAAATCCACCTCATCCATGTTGGATCTGGCAAAGTCCTCGAATTCCTTCTCCTTGGCATGGTAGAGATCCATGGCCTCCTTCTGCAGGCGCTCAATAATCTCCATGGTATCGCCGGATTCCTTCTCCTCCTCTGTCAGCACAATCGGAGCAATGGGAATCTTGCGGCGGAGGGATTCGTTCAGCTCGACCATGTTCCAGCCTGCCGGCTCGGTGTCGCCGGCTATCATGTTGACATCGTCAGCCACGACGTCCTGGATCATCTTGTAGATAACGTCACGCATGCTCTCTCCATCCAGCACCCTGCGGCGTTCTGCGTAGATGACCTCTCTCTGGTCATTGTTGACCTGGTCGTAATCCAGCAGGTTCTTACGTATACCAAAGTTGTTATTCTCTATCTTCTTCTGTGCCTTTTCAATCTGCTTGGTGATAGTCTTATGGTGGATCTCCTCGCCCTCCGGAATACCCAGAGCCTTGTAGACATTCATCATACGCTCGGACCCGAAGAGACGCATCAGGTCATCCTCCAGGGACAGGTAGAACTTGGATTCACCCGGGTCGCCCTGACGTCCGGAACGACCTCTTAGCTGATTATCGATACGGCGGCTCTCATGGCGCTCGGTACCAATGATCTTGAGACCGCCTAATTCCGGGACTCCCTCCTCCAGCTTGATATCGGTTCCTCGGCCTGCCATGTTGGTGGCGATGGTCACAGCGTTCCGCTCGCCGGCGTGGGAGACGATCTCCGCCTCCAGCTCATGGAACTTGGCATTGAGCACATTATGCTTGATGCCCCGCTTGCTGAGCATGCGGGAAACCTCCTCGGAGGCATCAATGTTGATGGTACCCACCAGGACCGGCTGTCCCTTCTCATGGGAGGAAATGATATCCTCAATCACCGCATTAAGCTTTTCCTTCTTGGTCATATAGATGGAGTCGTCATGGTCCACGCGGATCATGGGCATGTTGGTAGGAATCTCCACCACGTCCATGCCGTAAATATCCATGAACTCCTTATCCTCTGTCATGGCGGTACCGGTCATACCGGCCTTTTTCTTATATTTGTTAAAGAAGTTCTGGAAGGTGATGGTAGCAAGAGTCTTGGACTCCCGGTTGACCTTCACATGCTCCTTGGCCTCAATGGCCTGATGGAGTCCGTCGGAATAGCGGCGGCCGGGCATGATACGTCCGGTAAACTCGTCGACAATCAGAACTTCATTATCCTTGACCACATAGTCCTGGTCACGGAACATAAGATTGTGGGCTCTCAGGGCCAGGATGATATTATGCTGGATCTCAAGATGCTCCGGATCTGCCAGGTTGTCAATGTGGAAGAACTGCTCTACCTTCTTCACGCCCTCCGCAGTGAGCATCACCTGCTTTTCTTTTTCATTTACCAGGAAATCTCCATCCTCCTCGATGTCGATTCCCATGATGGCATCCATCTTGGACAGCTCACCGTCTGAGCTTCCCCTCTGCATCTGCCTTGCCAGCACGTCGCAGGCCCGGTACAGGTCTGTGGATTTGCCGGACTGGCCGGAAATGATCAGGGGAGTTCTGGCTTCGTCAATGAGAACGGAGTCCACCTCATCCACGATGGCATAGTGGAGGTCTCTCTGCACCAGATCCTTCTTGTAGATGACCATGTTATCACGCAGATAATCGAAGCCCAGCTCATTGTTGGTGATATAGGTGATGTCACAATTATATGCGTCCTGTCTCTCCTTGTTATTGTAGCTGTTTAAGATGACGCCCACCTTAAGACCCAGGAATTCATGTACCTTGCCCATCCACTCGGCATCACGCTTGGCCAGGTAATCATTGACCGTCACAATGTGCACACCTTTTCCTTCCAGCGCATTAAGATAAGCCGGCAGAGTGGAAACCAGAGTCTTACCTTCACCGGTCTTCATCTCGGCGATTCTTCCCTGGTGGAGTATGATGCCGCCCATGAGCTGAACCCGATAATGCTTCATGCCGATGGAACGGTCCGCTGCCTCTCTGACTGCGGCAAAGGCCTCCACCAGAAGATCATCCAGTGTCTCTCCCTGAGCAAGCCGCTCCTTAAACTCAGCTGTCTTTGCCCTCAGCTCTTCGTCAGACAATGCCTGCATCTGTTCATCCAGGGCTTCAATTCCATCTACCAGTTTAGAGATCCTCTTGATCTCCCTGTCACTCTTACTTCCGAAAAATATATCTGTAAGACCCATAATACCTCCTCTATAGACGCATATTGTGTATACGGCTAATACTGTCGGATGCCCGGATAGATTCTTCCTGCATCGCCGCGGATACAGACTCCGGCTCCTTAAGGGTGTTTTTACACATAAACATACAGACTACATTGTAACATTGATATAAATCCATTTCAAGGAGAGAAATCTTTAGATATTCTTACACAAAAGGGCTGTGAGCCCCGGATTACATGACAATCCGGGGCTCACAGCCCCATTTTTATATTATGTTTTTCGACAGGATATCCCCGGGATTATCACTTATCCACAGGAAAGGCTGTCACCCGCTATCAAGGTTCTTTAAAGGTACTTCATCATCTCGCCCAGAGATTCATAGATGCAGGTTGGCTCCACATCAGACTCCGCAACAGTCTGCATGTCTGCCTCTCCGGTCAGAACCAGGAATCCCTTGGCCCCGTTGTTCACCCCTGTTGCCACATCGGTATACAGGCGGTCACCGACAAATGCCATCTCCTCCGGCTGATATCCGGTAATGGCGGTCAGCATCTCCACTGTCTCCTTCCAGGGCTTTCCGAAGAAACGGGGTGTGACTCCGGTAGAATCTGTAATCATACTGCACATAGCACCGCAGTCTACCATGAATTCTCCATCCTTCAAGGGGCAGTTGGTATCCATATGGGTTGCGATCAGAGGAACTCCCTTGCGGACATAGGCACACAGGGTGTCAATCTTCTCATAAGTCATGGTCGTATCAAAGCTCTGGACGCAGACATCGGGATCCTCTCTGACCAGATTGATCCCCTTTTCCTTCCAGTTCTCCTCCAGAAGGGGGGTGCCGTTAAGCAGAACCCGGCCATTCGGATAATTCTCCTTCAGAAACTCTGCAGTCACATCTCCGGCTGTCACGATCCGGCTCTCATCCACATCCCATCCGAGATTATGTAATTTCTCCACATAGATGGATGGTACCTTCGATGCATTATTCGTAAAGAATATGTAATTGCGCTCAGGATCATCCTCGATCCGCTGCAGGAAATCTTTCGATCCCTCGATCCATGTGTCACTCAGATAAACTGTGCCATCCATATCCAGCACAAACATTTTTACGCCTTTTAAAGCTTCTTCCTTTGGCAACATCATCTTTTTAACCTCCATGTATCAATACTGCTTACTGCCGGGTTTCTATATATAATTATCCTGAAGGACATTCCTTCCTGTCTCTAAAGATACCATGAATCAGGTCTTCATTACAAGATAAATCTCTGAAGGATTGCTTATTCCTGTCTTGTATACTATGAGAAGCTCATAGCCGCCGCGCATACGCTGCTCTGCAATTTATTATAACCTGCTAATGGGTATATGTCACGATTGAAACTAATTTCACTAGCGGACGCAAAAAATCGGATAGAGAAGAGCAAACTCCCCCTATCCTGTGCAGTGCACTCATCGCGCAGGAAGGGGAGGCTGCACAGATACAGCCTCCCCTTTGCCTTTATATATTCATACCATGTAATCCCCGGTTTTAGCTGCTTTTAATTACAGGATGTGCTTTCCATACATAGCATCCTGCTCTTTTCTCAGCTTGTAGATCAGGGTGTTCTTGTCAAGATCTACCATATCGTATGTGATCAGGTCACCCTTCTTGCAGTCAACCTTCATCACGGCGTTCTTGTTAACCAGACCGAACGGTACATAGCCCTTCTCTGTAGCTTCTGCTTCTGTACAGATGGAACCATGTGTGGTGTATCCGCCGATACCATCCAGATGATCACCGGCCTTAAGGTCGATCTTGGCTCTGGTGATACACTCTGCTACCAGACCATCCTTGGCAACGCAGGTCTTCTCGCCGTCGATAACAGCCTTGGCAACGGTAAGAGGTGTCTCAAGGTTACACAGGTGATAAGGACGATAGAGGGTCCATAATGGTCCGGGTCCCATGCTGTGATACTGCAGCTGGTATGCGATCTCTTCGTTATCAGTGGAAACAGTTACGAATACTCCGGGAGCGATTCCGTTAACATATTCTACAACGCCATGCTTGTTGAGGATTCCGCCATCTTCTTTGAGCTTGAAGATCTCGTTTAATTCCTTAACGCCTTCTGTTCCGGGAGCTGTTGCCGGTCCATGTCCGCCAATCACATCCGGAACCAGACCGGTGTAGTTGCACATAGCGGTCATCTCTACCATGGTCTTTGTACCATCCTTGAATGCGCAGAGCATTCTCGGGCTCATCTTACGGCGGGTAGCTTCCTCGAGAACAGTATCAGGATTGCAGTCATAGTCAAGCTTGTTGTTCTTACCCTTACCCATAACTTCTACGTTAAGACCCATAGCCTTAGCGAAGCAGTAGAGCTCCATAACAGCACCAGGCTCGTCTCCTGCGGAACCGGTGTAGATTACGCCGTGGTCCTTGGCGAACTTATCAAGGTAAGGCCCTATAACGACATCTGTCTCAACATTAAGCATAACAACATGCTTGCCGTTTGTCATAGCATCTGTGGCAACCTTAGCTCCAACATCCGGAACACCTGTACAGTCGATGACACACTCAACGCCTTCAGCTGTGGAGATAAAATCGGAATTCTCACATGCAACATACTTGCCTGCTGCGATACCAGCGTTGGCTTCTTCGATTGTCTTGGCTACCACGATCTCATCATCAGTAACACCAGCATACTTAAAAGCATGTACAGCATTATCCACAACGATATCAGAAACGATTGCCGGTGTGATACCTTTCATCAGAACCATCTGTGTTACCATGCCGCGTCCCATCTGGCCAGCGCCTACGATACCGGTTTTGATGATCTTGCCTTCTTTTTCTCTCTGTTCCAGTTTCCAGTTCATGTTCAGCATAATGATAATCCTCCTAATAAAAAATGCTTTGTTAGCTTTTAAAGTGTGCTGTTGTTTGTTTCTGACTCTAGTATACACCTTTTTTTGCAAATATCAAGTGTTTTGTTCTGAACATTTGCTTAAATGAAGTTCTTGCAGACCATTATGTAAGCCAAAGTATTTGCGGATGTTCTCTGCTATTTTTGCATTTAATCATATGTGCAGTATTGTGAAAGCTGCTTAGCAGCGAAACCTTCCGTGTCAGCTTTTAGTGCTTTAATCACATGCAAGATAAAGAAAGCAGCCATCCTGCTCCAGGCCCCACCGGAAGATCCGTAAATCCTCCGATCCGAATACAGAATAGCTGCCTTAATGTTCATCTCACGGCTAAAATCACGCGAATTCTCCGTCAGAGATTATAATCATGAGAATGATAAGTCCAAAGATTAATAAATCTCAATCCGGTCTCCAACCTTCAGAGAATCCTTCTTGATCATCTCACCCTCTAACATGATGCATCCTGGACGGAAGGCTTCATCGCCGCCGCCGAAAGCCAGGGTACAGTGTCCAAGCTCTGCAAGAGTCTGAGGAGCCTCATCACCTACAGCTGTGATCGTGTAAACATTCTCACCGATCATAAGGATATCTCCCTTGGCAGGAGGGGCGATCAGGTCTGCCTTGGTATGAAGAATAGCAAGCTCTGCAAGTTCCGGAGGAGCATCTTCATTAAAAATAATGACAAAGTTAAGAGCAAGTTCCGGCTCAAGGAATTCAAATGCTTCAGGTCCAAATCCGGTTATCTCTGATGAATACTTCATAATGTATGACCACCTTTACTAATAAACCTATGCTTATCAAAGCATATATTATGCCTTGCTGATACCCGAAAACCGGGTACCAGCCCATGGTTGTAACTCGGTTTAGAACATTCCGATACTTAATACGAATGCAATAACTACGGAGAGAGGTCCGGTTACCAGTCTGGAGAACAGAACTGCGGGAACACCATACTCGATAGTCTCAGGCTCAGCCTCTCCAAGAGAAAGACCTACAGGTACGAAGTCACCGCCAACCTGTCCGTCGATGGCAAACAGAGCCGGAAGAGCGTACTGTGCAGGAATAGCGCCTGTTGCAAACTGTGCACCAAGAAGGGTACCTACTACCTGTGCGATTACGGCACCAGGTCCGAGAATCGGTGACAGGAAAGGCAGGGAGCAGATCAGGGAGATCAGCAGCATGCCCGGTAATGTGGAACAGAATGGTGCGATCGTATTGGCGATGACATTACCCAGTCCGCTGGCAGAAATGATACCAAGGATGGTAGATGTAAATGCCATGAAAGGAAGGATGTTCTTGATTACCATATCGATGGTATCACGACCAGCCTGGAAGAACTGGCCTACAACATAACCAACGCCCTTACCAAGTCTGGTAACGAAGTTCTCTTTCTTGCCTGCATTGGCAGCAGCGATCTCTTCCTTGGCCTGTGCCTTGGTCTTGGGAGCACCGGCAGCCGGTGCTGCGGCCTGTGCCTTAGCGGGAACATCTACAGTACCTGCATCGCCAAGAACCTCGATGCAGTCTTCTTTTACGTCAGACACATAGATGTCTTCTGTGATAAACTGGGCAAGTGGTCCTGACTGTCCAACAGGAGTAAGGTTGACGGTGAAGATACCCTTCTTTGGATATACACCACATCTTGCTGTACCGCCGCAGTCAACAACTGCAACCATAACTTCATCATCCGGAAGGGATGTCTTCCAGCCGTCTGCTGCTTCTGCTCCGGAAAGCTCAGCGATCTTTGCAGCTACTGGATGGATGCCGCCGCCTGTTACACTAAGTACAGTATGACACTTTTCGGTTGGGGTGACGGTAAGAGGACCGCCCCAGCCGGTATTTCCTCTGTTAATTCTAATTGTTTTATACATATCGGCGCCCTCCTATCAGTTTGAAGCTTTATTGCGGGTCAGTGCTGCATAGATACGCTCTGTCAAAAGACCACGAATAAGGATTACAATAACACCGGCGATGAAGTAACGTACTGCCAGACCACCTGTTGAAAAACCGGCTTTCTGGACACCCTCTGCAATACCAAGCCATACAAAAAGCTCACCGGCATTGGCATGGGGGAAGAGACCTGTGATCGGATGTACAAAACTTACACAGGCATCATAGTATGCCGGTTTGTACTTCTCATCGACGAAACGGCCGAATGTGTAGCACATCGGGTTAGCCAGGAAGAAAACACCCAGGATGGGAAGAAGTGTATAACGTAATACAGCAAACTTTGTAATCTTCTGAGCAAAATTCTCCACTCTGTCTGTACCGACGAGCTTGATGATAGAGTTAATGAATACCATAAGGCAGACAACCTGCGGGATGATACCTGTTACCCATCCGGCAAATGTCTCTCCACCAGCTGTGAATAAGCTGATAAACGCCTCCGCTCCTTTTGCAATAATTTCCATAAGTAACCTCCTAAAAACATTGGCAACAATATTGCTTTTTATATAAAACATCCTGTCCACCCGATGTCAGGGCCCGAAACATCGCGGCGTGAGGACTTTTATACCGTTTTTTGGTGTGCCGCTTTCTTTAAAAGCGCTTCCTTCCTCTGTTTCTTTCCTCCATATATTTCTCCTGCTCCCTGGTCAGCTCCCGGTCAGTCAGTCTGACCTCGAGAGCTTCGAAGGCCCGGAGATATCCCTGGTATCTTTTAAACTTTTTCTTATCAAAATCTTTGGTAAGCTCAAGGAAATCAAAAATGCTGCTGCCCGTAAGCTTCTTTTCCAGAAACTGATCCACCGGATGAAATCTCGCCCACACGCCGATGCCGTCCATAACCTCTGCACCGGTTATAATCCCATCGTTGTCACAGGCAATGATGGCAACATGGCCGTTTAAGAATCGTCCCCTCTTCTGTCCCAGACCCACATTGCCCAGCTTATGCATTCGCCGGACTGCCTTTCTGTAATTCTGGATCTGGAGATATCCTCCGATCGACTGCAGTATCAGAAGAGCCAGCAATATGAGCAAAGCCACTGACAATCCTGTAATTTTCATAATTCAACGCTCCTTAATAAAAGCATGTTTCGTTCTGACAAAATCTTTCGTATGCTCGATTTTGCAGCCGTCATGCATGGCAGATCCGGATAGTAACATCCGTGCCGGATAATCAGATTATAGTATACAACAAAAATATTATCAAGTAAATTGTTCTGAGCAATTGTTTAAATTATTACTATTCCGAACACCATCTACTCTTTTGTTTTAGTTAATTATTTAACCTTTTGTATAGAAACATTTGCTTATGTGCGCTTTCTATACAGTTTCAGCCTCCTGCTCACCCTCTTCGATCATTTTTCTCGCACACTCTGCATTGGTAATAAGAATATTGATCAGCTTTCCCCGGATGGCTCCCCGGACTGCCTCAACCTTCTTCTCCCCGCTGGCGATTCCGATCCTGAGGGGAATCTTCTTAAAGACATCCATGGAGATGGCGGCCACTCTGTCATTAAAGGAATGGAAGCGGTCGGTATTTCCGTTCTCATCGAAAAACTGCAGCGTGATGTCACCGACAGCCCCCTCTTTTGCCAGGGCCTTCAGCTCCTTGTGGGTGGCGTAGCCCGCCTTGATCAGGGTATGGTCTTCCCCGGTGGGAACGCCGATTCCCACCACTGCCACATTGATTTTTTTGAATTCGTCAAATATAAAGTTCACCGATTTCTCCTGAAGAAATGTATCTAAAATCCTCTTATCGGTAAACATGGCCGGCGACAGGAACTGGAGATACTTTCCTCCAAACTTATCGGTAAACTTCCTGGCGATCTCATTGCCCTGGACATCCATTCCTTCTGTTGCCCCCTGGCTTATTCCGCCGACGATGGGCACGCAGAGAAGGTTATCGAACTTCTTGAATGTTTTGCTGGTCTGGAGTACATTATCCAGGGTATGTCCCATGGTCACCCCGATCCGGTAGCCTTCCCGGAGCAGGCTGTAGAGATAATCGGCGGCCTGACCGAAAATGTAGGCGGCTGCCTCACTCTTGGAATCCAGAACACTTTCCTCCACGATCACCACGTCTTTAAGCCCATACAGGTTCTCAAGCTTCTTTTCCATCTCTCCATAGTTAAAGCTGGCCGGATTATGAAGCTCAATGGTTACGATACCCCGGTCCCGCCCGTTCTGCAGCATGCGGAGCACGGAAGACCTGGACACCCCCAGGTAGTCCCCGATCTCCTTCTGGTTCATTCCATCTTCATAATAGAGGCAGCAGACCTTGTAAATCAGTCTGTCATCATCCACAATCTTTTTCATCTTATTATTCTCCCGAACAATCGTGTGCATGCGCGCAGGCACAATAAACCCTTTTATGCATTCAGGCACAGTAAGTCTGCAAGGGGTTTATTAAAGCATTTGCTGATATCATACATGATTCTATCTGTTTTGACAATATATCCCACTAATATTTAACTGATATTTAATATAATTCGTCAATATTTATAGATATAATGCATAATTAATTATCATAGTCCAAGCTGCCTGATGGTGAATCTCATGGATCCAGCCTGGATAAGCCGACCTTACATCTCTGTCAGGAGCTGGGCAGTATTATAATCGGTAAAGAGAGTGGTCAGCAGACCTCCCTTCAAGACAGCCTTGATGGCTTCTGCCTTCTCAGTACCATAGGCAATAGCGATGACCTCTCTGGCATTTCTGCGGATCTTTGACAGGTTGCAGGCGACGACTCTGTTGTTAAAATCAAGGTCAGCCACATCCCCTCCCTTGTCAATGAAGCGGAAGGCCACATCCCCCACCACATGGCTGGCCATAATCTGGTCACGGTCTTCATGAGTAACATAGTCATAACCCAGTACCCGGGAATTCTTCATACCTCCGATACCCACAAGGGCGACGTTGCAATGTTCCCCCTGCTCGATGACTTCCTTATTCATAAGATTGGACATCACCACCTGATACTCCTTCTGGTCGGCACAGTAGGCATTGGCATGCAGGAGGCGGCATCCGGCAGAAAGGGCATGGGAGAGACGATTGGCATTGACATTACTCAGGCAGTCTGCATCTGAACCGGCGCCGCCTACTATGGGAACTACCATGGCGCCGGGCAGCTGCATCCCCACCACATGGTCGATCATGCGGGCAATGGAGGATCCCCAGCTGACGCCGATCACATCCCGGGATTCAAGATGGGAAACCAGGTAATTGGCAGCGGCCATGCTGATATTGGTATAATCCCCTCCCACTAAAGGCCGGATAACACAGACATGATTAATCCGATATCTCTCCCTGATCCTCTTTTCCATCTCCGGAACTCCAACAAGGGGAGAGTTGATCTCGATCCTCACTATCCCCATCTCCTTGGCCCTTTTCAGCAGCTTGGAAACCCAGGGCCTGGACACTCCCAGCCTCTCTGCAATCTCTTTCTGAGGCATGTCATAGATATAGTACATCTCCGCTGCCAGGGTGATCTTTCTTATGTTGTCCTCTTCCGAAACAGTTCTCATTTTCGCATCCTCTTCCAAAAATTATTCAAATAAGGCCGCACTGTGTGAAACAGTGCGGCCCGAATATCAGAACTCCGGCTCAATCAGTCCGTAGGTACCATCCTTTCTCTTATAGACAACATTCACCTCGAAGGTTCTGGCATTGCGGAATACATAGAAATCATGCCCCAAAAGCTCCATCTGAATACAAGCCTCCTCTGCATCCATGGGCTTGATGGCAAATCTCTTGCTCCGGGTAATGGTGATAGCGCCCGGATTATCCACATCCTCCTCCATAAATTCTTCCGTAAAAGCTCCGATTCCCTTGCCATGAGCAGTAATCTTCGTCTTATACTTGCGGATCATTCTCTCAAGAACATCCACTGCCTGATCGATGGAAACATACATATCGTCACTGGACTGCTCTGCTCTTAAGATATTCCCCTTCATGGGAATGGTAGCCTCAACGATCTGTCTGTTCCTCTGCATGCTCAATGTGACCTGCACCTCAGTATCCGGAGTAAAGAACTTCTCCAGCTTTCCAAACTTGGTGTTCACTGCCTGCTTCAAGCTATCTGACACTTTCAGATTCTTGCCGTAAATGATGTAACGCATGAGATCACACTCCTTATTCATATATTATCAGAATACATCAGACCAGCAAACTGCCTGATCTGCAGCTATCTCCTGATGGCTATTATTATATCACATTTTCTCCCTTTGGAAAGTAAATCATGAAAAATACTCCAAATAATTTTCTTCTAATTCAGGTTTATATTCTGACTTGTGCGACTTATTAACTAATTGTTAACAAACTCCTGATTTTTTATCAATTACAATATCTTCCAGAGATAAAACTTTAACAAAACGAATGTTTCATCTTGACGGATTACTCCTCCACCCTTATCCACAAGCCGGATTGTGGATAATGTGGATAACTTTGTGGATAAGTTTATTTTTCGGCCTTTTTCAACTTTTTTTTCGTGGACATTTGGGTGCGGTTATTCACAAACAGTATTTTACTGGTTACAATTCCCAGTTTTCCGGCTTCTGTCTTGGTCAATTTGCACAAATTCACAGGAAAGATGATAGTGTTTTTCAATTTTCCCCAGACTGAAATTGTTGGAGAATTCAGCCTTTTTGTGCGACAACGAAAACAGTTTCATGACAACATCACTTACGCTGATGCATACTATATCATGTAGTCCCAAAGAAAGGAACCCTGTATTATGCCGGAAAAAAATATCCTCCTGTCCGTCCGGAATCTTTCCCATACCTACCACACCATGACAGGAGAAACCTGCGCCCTTAAGGATATCAGCTTCGAAGTCTCCCGGGGCAGCTTTACGGCAATTGTAGGGGCATCCGGCTGCGGCAAATCCACACTCCTTGACCTGATCGCGGGATATATTCCCGTTCAGAGGGGACAGGTTGAATATCCCCTTAGCGGCAGGAAACCAACAATCGGATATATGCTGCAGAAGGATCACCTGTTAGAATATAGAACTGTATATGAAAATGTCATTCTGGGGCTGGAGATTCGTCACGAGCTCAGCAAGGACAATGTCACCTATGTAAAACAGCTTATGCAGCAGTACGGTATAGACGAGTTTGCAGCTGCCTATCCCCGGGAGCTGTCCGGAGGCATGCGTCAGAGGGCTGCCCTGATCCGGAGTCTTGCCGGCAGGCCGGACCTTCTTTTGCTTGACGAACCCTTCTCCGCCCTGGACTATCAGACAAGAATCCTGGTGACAGCAGACATCTGCCGGATTATCCGGGAAAGAAATATCACCACCATTCTGGTGACCCATGACCTGTCTGAAGCAGTCAGTACCGCAAACCAGATCATCGTCCTGGGGAGGAGACCAGGCTATGTTCGTGATATAATCAATGTCGACTTTGCTGAGGATCATCCTCTTACCGCTGAGGAAGCCCGCAGGCATCCTCTTTTTACAAATTACTATAATAAGCTCTGGGAGGTGCTCAAAGATGACTCAAATCAGCAGTCCTGACCAGGAACGGTATCTGAACAGAATAAAGCAGAGGAAGCGGATAATTCTCCTCCTCCGTATATCCCTGCTGCTCCTCTTTGTGTTTTTATGGGAGTATGCTGTCCGGTCCGGCCGGGTCAATGGATTTATCTTCAGCAGTCCCACAAGGATTGTCACCTCTGGCATCGATCTCCTCCTTCACGGAAATCTCCTGGCCCACACGGGCATCACACTGGCCGAAACCGGAGCAAGCTTTGCCCTGGTCATCGGCATCAGCTTCCTGATTGCTATCCTCCTGTGGTGGAATCAGTCCCTGTGTGATATTCTGGAGCCCTACCTGGTAATCCTAAACAGTCTGCCCAAATCTGCCATGGCCCCTATCTTTCTGGTCTGGCTTGGGAACAACATGAAGGCAATCATTGTCACTGCAGTCTCCGTGGCTATTTTCGGAAGTATCCTGAATCTCTACACCAGCTTTACCTCCACCGACCCGGATAAGCTTAAGCTGATCCGGACATTGGGAGGAAACCGCCTGGACTGTCTGACGAAAGTGGTGATCCCCATCAGTTTTCCTTCTATATTAAGTATCATGAAGGTGGATATCGGATTATGCCTGATCGGCGTGGTCATCGGGGAGTTTCTGGCTGCCAGGAAGGGACTGGGCTATCTGATTATCTATGGATCCCAGGTATTCAAGATGGACTGGGTGATGCTGTCCATCATTCTCTTATGCATCATCGCAGCCCTACTGTATATTGGTATCAGCGGTCTGGAAAAGAAACAGGCCTGATCTGTAACAGTTAAAGTGATGATATAATCCCACTATCCGTTCAGAAACCGTCATATATCCAGCTTTCATTTGAGATATAATTTAGCTGAGAGTTGTAGTTTGAAACATACAGTTTCTTTATGTATGAGGTTTTCCATGAACTCTGATTATATCTGTTCAGTATCTGAATATGTGGGCACTGCCGCAGCCTGTACCATCGGCATGGTGATTGCCACGGTTGACCCCGCCATCAAGCTGCTCCTGGATATTCCGGAGGATGTGGCTGCCATCGGGATCGTGTCCTCCAGGACCGGGACTGTAGCCCAGGCTCTGGCAATTGATGATGCCGTTAAGGGGTGCCAGGCCAGCCTGCTGCGCTTTGAGATGTCCATTGACGGCGGCAAGCAGTGCGGTCAGGGCTGCCTCTTTGTCCTGGCAGCTGACACGGTCACTGATGCCCGCAAGGTAGTGGAGATCTCTCTGGAGCGCACCGACTACTGGATGGGCTGTCTCTATCTCAACCATGTGGGTCACATGGAGGGACACGTCACGGCACACGCCGGCCAGGTACTTCATGAGATCTTCGGAACGCCGGTTGGAAAGGCTTTCGGCATCATAGGAGCAGCTCCGGCAGGAATTGGCATTGTGGCTGTCGACAAGGCCATGAAGGCGGCGCCTGTGGATGCTGTCTGGTATGGTTCTCCCTCCCACAATCTTCTGATGATGAATGAGTTTTCCGCAGGTCTTTGCGGAGACTATGAGACGGTAAAGAAGGCCATCGATGTGGGTAAGGAAACCGGCTGCCAGCTGCTGAACTCCTGCGGAATGACGCCGGTACCCATCAAGGATGCCTGTCAAGTCTGCGGGGCAGATACGGTGAAAGCCAGCTACAGGCATAATTTAAAATAAAAGCTCTCTTTTGTAAAAAACAGGCTAATAGCTAATGTTTTTATAAAAGAGAGCTATTTTTACATAATAATACAATCTCCCCGGTAAGATGGATTCTATCCTGGAAATATGCTAATATATCAAGCAGAAGTAATATGGGGATGGAGATATGTCCACAGATATCTTCCCTCAGAGAGGAGCCAGTTTGTTATGAAAAATGATACTACAAAAAAGAGATTTAGATGGTGGAAGATTCCGCTGGGAATCCTGGTCCCTGCCGTCCTGGTGGTCGGAGGCTATGTGGTCTATGTTTTCGGGACTTACGGCCGGATTGAAGATAAGAAAGAGCTTGAAGTAGAAAGAAATGCAAATCAGACAGCAGAAGCCGGAAAGGAGTATACTCTTGTCTCCTATAATATCGGTTTCGGTGCCTATACTGCCGATTTTACCTTCTTTATGGATGAGGGGAAGGAGAGCCGGGCCAGGTCTGAGGAGAGCGTGATTAATTGTGTGAACCAGACCGCTGCCACAGCCCTTTCCTATGATCCTGACTTTGTACTCTTCCAGGAGGTGGATACCGATTCTACCAGAAGCTTCCATGTGGATGAAGCCAGCCAGATCAGGGATAAATTTGCAGAAAATGAATCATATGACAGCATTTTTGCCCAGAATTATCACTCTGCCTACCTCATGTACCCTCTTACAGAGCCTCATGGGGCTTCCAATTCCGGCCTTCTGACCATGAGCCGGATGTCGGTGGATTCGGCTCTGCGCAGGAGTCTTCCCATAGCCACGGGTTTCAAGAAGTTTCTTGACCTGGACCGCTGTTACTGTATCAACCGAATTCCTGTAGAGAATGGAAAGGAGCTTGTACTCATCAACCTCCACCTATCCGCCTACGGCACAGACGCCGCCCAGGGCAACGCCCAGCTTGCCATGCTCTTTGCGGATATGCAGGCAGAGTATGAGAAAGGCAACTATGTGATCTGCGGGGGAGATTTCAACCATGATTTCACTGTAGATTCCAAGGAATACTTCAATCCGGGTACGGATCAGGAGTACAGCTGGTGCCACCCCTTCCCGGACGAAACCATCCCTGCCGGCTTCAGGAAGTGTATGGACTACTCTGAGGGTATGACTGCTACTTCCCGCTACACCAACCAGCCCTACAGCGAGGACAGCTTTACTGTAATCCTGGATGGCTTTATCGTCTCAGATAATGTAGACTGCACCTATGTGCAGAACATTGATACTGATTATCAGTACACAGACCATAACCCGGTGGTGATGCGGTTTGTGCTGAAGTGATTGTGAATTGAGAAAATCTGCTAAATAATCAGAAAGATTAAAAAATGAGAGACGGGATTACCTTTTGAGATATCTCGTCTCTTTCATTGTGCAGCATACATGAGCATTTGTAAAAAAAGCTGTCAGCGATGATTGAATTGTGACTAAATGTGATGTATAATTGCATTGCACATTGATTAAGGAGATGACCGTCTGATACAGGGAAAGGAGGATACGGATGAATAAGGAATTCGATATAGCACAGGCAGCTCAGCCCCCACAGGATTTAAAGCCGAAACCGAATTACGAAAACGAGATCATCCGTATCATCCGAAGCAACATCTCACCGCGGATTATGCGGGAGAAGCTGGATGACTACCATCCCAATGATATCGCCGAGGTTCTGGATGATCTGACCTCCAAGGAGCGCAAGAAGCTGTCCCGGATTCTGACTGAGTCCATGATTTCCGAGATATTTGAATATGTAGACACGGATGAAGTGGGCCAATACCTGGATGAGCTTGACCTGATCAAGGCTTCCGCCATCATCTCCGAGATGGAACCGGATGTGGCTGTGGAGATCCTGCGGGAGATTGACAAGGAGAAGCGGAATCTCCTGATTGACCTCATGGATGAGGAATCCAAGAATGATGTATGGCTGATTGCTTCCTTCGATGAGGATGAAATCGGAAGCAAGATGACCACCAACTATATTGAGATCAAGACCGGGCTGACGGTCAAGCAGGCCATGCACGAGCTGGTAAGCCAGGCGGAGAATAATGACAATATATCCACCCTTTTCGTGGTGGATGAATCCGGAGCCTTCTACGGGGCTCTGGATCTGAAAGACCTGATCACTGCCAGAGAAAGCACCAATCTGGATGAGAGGATCGTCACCACCTTCCCCTATGTCTACGGACAGGAGGATATCGATGACTGTATCGAAAAGCTTAAGGATTACGAGGAGGATTCCATCCCGGTTCTGGATAATGAAAACCGGGTCATCGGTGTCATCACAGCCCAGAACCTGATCCAGGTTGTGGATGATGAGCTGGGTGAGGATTACGCCAGACTGGCCGGTCTGACCGCAGAGGAAGACTTATCCGAGTCTCTAACCGAGAGTATGCGCAAGCGTCTGCCCTGGCTCTTTATCCTGCTGGGTCTGGGCATGGTGGTTTCCAGCGTGGTGGGCACCTTTGAGAATGTGGTCTCCCAGCTGCCCATGATCATGGCCTTCCAGTCATTGATTCTGGACATGGCCGGCAATGCCGGTACCCAGTCCCTGGCTGTGACCATCCGGGTCCTCATGGATGAGTCCCTGACCTTTAAGCAGAAGCTCTTCCTGGTGGGCAAGGAGATGCGGGTGGGCTTTTGCAACGGCCTTCTTCTTGGTGCCCTGTCCTTTATCCTGGTGGGCCTCTATATCTGGTTTGCCAAGGG
The DNA here is from genome assembly GCA_017459345.1 of Eubacterium sp. Taxonomy (GTDB): domain Bacteria; phylum Bacillota; class Clostridia; order Lachnospirales; family Lachnospiraceae; genus Anaerobutyricum. The sequence continues at coordinate 20,106 of JAFUDC010000091.1, read as the reverse complement.
CAGCGGTCCAAGCTTTGCCTACGGGGTATCCGGCTGCATCGGATTATCCCTGATGCTTGCCATGCTGATCTCCAGCCTGACCGGAACCCTGATTCCCCTCTTCTTTAAGAAGATCGACGTCGACCCGGCCGTGGCCTCCGGTCCCCTGATTACCACCATCAATGACCTGGTGGCGGTGGTCACCTACTACGGATTAAGCTGGATATTGCTGCTGAATCTGATGCATTTCGGACAGTAAACCCATGCAAATGTCCGGCGCAGGCCAGCGCCGGATCGGACTGATATAACAATACAAAAAGCTGTGGAACAAGATGAGCATTCATCCTGCGCCACAGCTTTTTATCATATACTTAATATTTAATCAGGAAAGCCTCAGCATTCCTGATGCCATAGGCTTATACCCAGCTTACTCCTCAAGCTTGGATGTACAATGCGGGCATCTGCTGGCATTGATCGGAATCTCAGATAAGCAGTAGGGGCACTCCTTGGTTGTGGGAGCTTCCGGCTCTTCTTCCTGCTTCTTGCTGAACTTCTCAGAAGCCTTGTTCATTGCCTTGATAATCAGGAAGATGATCAGGGCCATGATCAGGAAGTTGATGACGGCTGCGATAAACTTACCGTAATTCAGAGTTGCATTGCCGGCCAGTGTAACGGTCAGCTTGTCCAGGTTAGCTCCTCCGAAGATACCCAGGATGGGGCTGATGATATCCTCCACCAATGATGTGACGATGGCAGTGAATGCCCCGCCGATGATGATACCAACTGCCATGTCCATGACACTGCCGCGGCTGATGAACTCTTTGAATTCCTTAATAAAGTTCTTCATGGTTCTCTCCTTTCAAATGAATAATATTTATACATTATAGCGCATTTTTCTCATTTTGACTACAAAAAAATGCAATAACTCAGAAAAACCATTTCCACAGGGCTACTGCATTGGAGTTGACCAGGAGCTTTTCCATGTCAATTCCCGCAGGGCAGATATCCCTGCAGGCAAGTGATTTGCCGCAGCCGGAATAGACATGCTTCCGGTATGCTTTTTTCAGTTCCTTTTTCTTATCCCTGGGGAGTTCTTCCAGCAATCTTGAAACCGGAACCATGGATGCCATCCCGAAAAAGCTGCTTCCTGCATAAAAATTCGGACAGATTTCCAGACAGCAGCCGCACTGCAGGCATCTTGAGGCTTCGTAGAGTATCCCGTCCTTGTCCTCAGAGGCTTCCGTATCCTCGGTAAGCCAGCTTTCTATCGTCATCAGATTGCGAAAGAGGATGCTCCTGTCCACAATAAGATCGGCAATCACCGGAAATTTGCGCAGGGGTTCGATGGTAATGCACTTTTCCTTAATCTCAGAAAGCCTCACATTGCAGGCAAGCTGGGGACGGCCGCAGATTACCATGGCGCAGGCTCCGCATTTCTTCTGCAGGCATGAGCAGTCCCAGAGAATCTTCCGGGCCGGGTGTCCATCTGCCGTGAGAAGAGGTTCCCGCTGATTGAGGAGGGTAAGAGCAGTGGCAGCGGTTGCCTCCGCCAGGTCTGTCTCCAGCTCAAAAGTCTGCCAGTATGGGGAATCCTCCTGGGATTTTCTTCGAAGAATCTTCAGATTATACTTCATGTTATTCCTTTCAGAATGATATTCATCTAGGTAATTGCAATTTGCGAAAACTTTATCAGGGTTCTCATACCCGTCTGGCAATTTCACACAGGCTGAGCTGAATCTCTTTTCCGTCATATGTCACGACACTGGTCTTTCGGAAGTCTTGGTCATCCCGGTCCGGATAGTCCTGCCTGGTGTGGGCACCGCGGCTTTCCTTTCTGTTCATGGCGGACATTACCATGGCCCGGGCAAGGAGAAGACGGTTGCGGTCAATGAGTGTCAGCCCTTCCTGATCGATTGCGGTCAGCTGCTCTAAGGCCCGGATCAGTTCTTCTTCTGTCCGAAAGATTCCCAGGGCCTGCCGCAGGACTTCTGCAATACTCTCATCCACTGCCGGATCAGGATGTACAGCAGCTTTCCAATCCGGGGCGGCTTCAGTCCAATGAGCCTTCTGCCAGTCCAGAGTCTTTGCATATTGCCGGGCTGCACTGGCAGCCACCTTCCCTCCGTAAAGAGCCCCCAGCATGGAGTTGCCGCCCAGGCGGTTTGCTCCGTGGTACTGACAGGCACACTCTCCTGCTGCATACAGGCCTCTTATGCTTGAGGCATGGTTTTCATCCACGTAAATGCCGCCCATAAAATAATGGATGCCCGGCGATACCGGAAGATATTCCTTTTTCGGATCAGTGGCCAGGAGACGGATACATTCCTCCCTGAGGTCCGACAGCTTCCTGTCCCAGACAGATTTATCGATATGGGTCATATCCAGGAATACCTGGTCACCACAGGCAGGATCTTTCACCACAAGAACCATCTCCCGGGATACCACATCCCTGGGCATGAGGTTGCCAAGCTCCGGATATTTCTCTTCCATAAAGTACCAGGGCTTTCCATCCCGGTTGACAAAGAGCCGGCCCCCTTCTCCTCTGGCTGCCTCGCTGATCAGACAGCGCTTTCCGGGAATAGCTGCGGTGGTGGGATGGTACTGGATGAACTCCAGATTGGCCAGGGCAGTCCCCTGGGAAAAGACCTGGGCCGTCACATCTCCGGTATTGACCGTGGTGCCGGTGGTCATTCCCGGAAACAGACTGTTCATGCCCCCGCTGGCAAGGATCACGGCCCCGTAAAGCTGGCCGGTCTGGCCGGTATGGGTGTCTCTTATCTCCAGGCCGACGCAATGCCTCTCATTATTCTCCGTCTGTGAAAGAAGCAGACGGGTAAAGCGATGGTGGGGATAGCGGCGAATCAGGCCTGCCGCCTCATATTTTCTTGCCTCATCAATCAAAGCAGTCATCAGTATCTTACCTGTGCTGCTCCTGGCGTAGGCGGTCCGCTTCTTCTTCTGTCCACCGAAATTCCTAAGCTCCAGCTCTCTGCCAATCCGGTTAAAGGGGACTCCCAGGGAACTGAGCCACTTTACCGTCTCCGGTGCATGGTAAGTCAGGTTCCGGACCGCATTCTCATCGGCCAGAAAGACCCCGCCCCGGATGGTATCCTGGTAGTGATTCTCCGGCTGGTCCTGTTCTCCCATGGTATCTAAAGCTGCATTGATGCCCCCCTCTGCCATCACGGATTGAGCTCTCTCAGAAGGCTGCAGGGAGATCAGCCGGCAGGGACAGCCTTCTTTGGCAAGGTGGATGGCTGCAGACAATCCCGCCAGGCCCGCTCCCACTATATTAATCTTTCTTTTTGTTAAGCTCTTACTTTTCATAATTATTCACGTATTTTTCGGATTTGGCTCCAGCAGGCTCTCACATAACTTTTCAAGACTCACTCACACTGCATTCCATCGAAGATAATAAATTACAAATCCCACCGCCATAACCAGCAAGAGGAGCGAGATCCAGAAGAGCAGGTCCCCTGCCTTAGGTTTCAGCTTCTTAATGCCAAGAGCAATCAGCATGGGCTTTACATTAGAAAGAACATGAAATGCAATGGCAATGACCAGGAGCAGCTGGGTCAGCAGGCGAAAAAGGTGAAATTCGGGGAGAGTCCCCGTGCTGCTCAGGGTAAATGCTGTGATGTGGAAAAAGATCAGGATCATGATCACATAGCCGCTGATCCTTCTGGCCCAGAAAATCCGGTTTTCTTTCCGGTAGCTGACTCCTGCCTTTTTCTGGGCTGACAGAGTCTGAATAGTCAGTATTACTCCGATTACTGCATGCAGCCCGATCAGGCCTGTCATAACCCAGGCCAGGACCTTGCTGGTCACATTGCTGCCCATCAGGTTAAAGGCTCCCAATACTCCATGGATCAGGAAGAGAACCAGGATAATCATACTTAATATGGCATTGACTCTTCTCATTTGCAGCTCCAATCATTGTATTTCTATTATCAGGGTTTCTTCATCTTCTTCCAGATCCAGATGGTAATTATCATAGATCATTTTTGACATGATAATCACATCAAACTTGCCGCAGGCTGCCTTGGAAGCCAGCAGGATCCCGCTGTCGTACTTTATCTTCATCTGGTTCTCCGGGAGCCTGGCCTGGCAGATTCCCGCATAATCTGCTGCCGGGGTATCGCCGTAGGCCACAAAGCAGGAGAGGTCTTCCAGAATCACAGGGATATCATGCCCCCGGAAGAATTCCTTCCACAGGGCCAGGTTGTCCTGGCTGTGTCCCTGCTTATGAATAAGAATGACATACTCTCCCTGTATGTCATCCTCGGAAAACACATATGAAGTTGCTCCTGAGACCGCATCCGCCCCGCCTGTCAGGCTGCCGGGAATACCATAAACATAAGCTGGTATCCCCAGCATGACAGCAAGTACCGCAAGGCGGAAAGCCCATCTGATTAATCTTCTCATATCTTTTGTAATGTTCTCTTACTCCTCTGCCTTGGACAGGGCTTCATCTACTGCTTCCATAAACTGATTGTAGGAAATGGTTGCCCCGCTGATGGCGTCGATGGCATGGTAGTCACCGGTTTCCACCAGCATCTTTGCATATTCCTTGGAGCCTGCCAGGGCCTTCTGGGCCTTGTTGTAGAAGTCCTGATTGGCAACCTCTCCGTTCTGCTTGCCATAATCCTCATCCTTGAGGTCTCCGTTGGTCTCATAGGTATTAAAGGTACAGTCTGTAATTTTTCCATCCTTGATGGTGATGGACACCTCCCCGTATCCATCTCCTTCTCCGTCGTTATCCTCGTAAACGCTGCTCTTACCCTCATAGGTCCCGTCCGCGTAGGATTTGGGCCCGCCGCAGCCGGCTAAGGCCATGGACAGGGATGCAATAACTACAAGGGCGGCAGCTCCCCTTTTTAAGCGCATACTATTTACCTCCATCCGCTGCTGTCGCTTCTTTTCCGAAGTTTTCGTTGATGATTTCTTTATCGATCTTGCCATAGTTAAGCACGATGGTTCTCTGGGCAACCTCAGCCACCTCGGGGTCATGGGTGACGACGATCAGGGTTGTCCCCTCATCGTGCAGCTGTTTAAAAATATCCAGCACGATGTTCTCATTGGCCTCATCCAGGTTTCCGGTGGGCTCATCTGCCAGCATGATCTCCGGGTGATTTATCAGGGCTCTGGCAATGCAGACTCTCTGCTGCTCTCCGCCGGACAGCTGGCTGGGCAGGTGCCTGGCCCTGTCCTTAAGACCCACTCTCTCCAGAGCCTCCAGGGCTTCTTTTTCATCAGGCATACTATGATAATACTGGGCCACCATGACATTTTCCAGGGCAGTCAGATAATTGACCAGGTGGAATTGCTGAAAGATCAGGCCAATCTTATCCCGGCGGATCTCCGTCAGATTTTTGGAGCTCTCCTTTGCGATATCCACACCGTCCAGCAGCACTTCACCCAGGGAGGGTTTGTCCAGACAGCTGATGATATTCATCATGGTACTCTTGCCGGATCCGGAGGGTCCCATGATTGCCACCCATTCCCCCTCCTCCACTTTCAGGTTCACTTCGTCAAGAGCCTTCAGGGGGCCATATATTTTTGAAACATTTTTTAATTCTAGTAAACTCATTATTCTCTTCCTCCAGGAGTAATCTATATAAAATCCTTCCTTATTCTCCCTTAAGTACCAGGGCCGGATCCACCTCTGTGGCATTGCGGACCGGTATCAGGCAGGCCAGTCCGGTTACGGCAATGGATGCGATGATGGTGATGGGCACCAGCAGCGGCCGGAAGGTGATCGTAGAGTTGAACACGTTGATGCTGACTGCCTGGGCGAAGGTAAATCCCAGAATAGATCCCAGCAAACCACCGACTGCACCCAGCATCATTCCCTCACCCATAAACTCAAGAATGATGCTCTGGTTGGAGGCACCCAGTGCCTTTCTCAGGCCGATTTCCTTTCTTCTCTCGGTAACCACAGCCATCATGGTGGTTGCCACGCAGATCATCATGAGAAGAAGGACGACGATGGTGACAAGCAGCACCAGGGATTCCAGCTTGGACAGGACTGTGGTCTCAGACTGGGTCACACGCTTGACCAGTCTGGGGGTCACTGCCGGAACTGCCTTGGAAATCGTATCCACATATGCAGACAGCTCCTCCTGGGTGGCAGAGACGGAAAGCTCCACCACATCAAGCTTGGCATCCTCCCCGGTAAGCTTTGCGGCATCCGCAAGGGACATGAAGATATAGGATTCCTCATTACCTCCCGTATCCAGGGTGCCGGCCACCGTGTAATCGTAGGTGATGGCATCCTCCTTTTTGCTCCGGTCGATTTCCTCCGGCTGGTCGGGATTCTCCATGGCTTCGTTGGAGAAGGTCATGGTGATGGTATCTCCCACCTTGACATCTAAAAGGGCAGCCGTCTCTTCCCCCACCAGAACCTGGCCGTCAGCAGAAGGCCACTCCCCGGTCACAAACCAGTAGGGGGAGGTCTTCTGGGCACCGTCAAGGTCGGTGCCGGCAACGATTACCGGCTGTTCATTGACCGTGACCGTCTCATAGCGGTAGGGGGCAGCCCCCACGATCTGATCTTCTTTGATATAGGACAGACTCTGATTAACAAGCTCAGTATTAAGGCCATCAGAATCCGCTGATGCGACAAAGATCATATTCGCACCATAATTTCTGAACTGCTCACCCATCTGTTTCGGCACATCATAGTATATCGTTGTAAGTCCTGACAGGATGGTCGCCCCCACCGCAATAGCAAGCAGGGCAACGAACATCCGGGACCGTCGGCGGATGAGGGAGGCAGTGATCATGCGAAAGAACATTTTACGTTTTTTCATCTCTAACTCCTGTTATACATATAGTCTATTTTCCGTGCAGAACCTCTGCGGGTTTCATCCGCAGCAGGGTCCGGATAGCGGGAATGCTCCCGAACAAGGTCACCACAATGATCAGGATGGCCACGATGGGGATAACCAGCAGCTTCATCTCAATAGCTGAGCCGAAGACCGTCTGCCCGATCACCTGGGCAAATCCGTAGCCTACGAAATATCCCAGGGCCCCGCCGATGATGGCTGTGATGATGATCTCGGTAAGAACCAGGGCGGATATGGCTCCGTCCTTGGCTCCGATGGCCTTGAGCAGTCCCAGCTCGCTGGACCGCTCCATCACGCTGGCTGTAACCAGGTTGGAGATACCCAGGGCTGAACCCACCAGGGAAAGGATGGTGATGAGAATCATCAGCAGCTGTGTCTTTTCCATGATGGCGCCTTCGGATTCTGCCACCTGTCTGACAGGAGATGCCACGGAATCCGTGATGACCTCCTGAATCTGATAACAGATGGAGCTTACATAGGCTGTACAATACCAGGTTTCGTAATCGGTGATGGACAGGGAACTGGGATCCTTGGCGGCCTTTCTTGCCAGCTCATTATCCGGAGTGGTCAGAGCGCTGACCTCGATGCTGGAGATCAGGCCGTCCGTCCCGGAAAGCTCCTGGACATTGTCTAAGGAAGTATAAAGCTGTTCGTCCTCATCGGAACCGCAGTCAAAGATGCCGGCCACTGTTAAGTCCTTGCTTCCTTCCTTGCCGGAAACCTTGATGGTGTCTCCCACCTTGATGCCCTGAGCCTGGGCCAGGAGGGTTCCGACCATGACGCCGTCTGTATGAGCCTGTTCATCCAGCCACTCACCCTCGGTGATCTCCCACCAGGACCGGAGGCTGGTGACGCCGGTATCCAATTCCTCTCCGGTGGACAGGGACAGATGGTGGTTAAACCATGTTCCGACCATCTTGACATCCTTTCCGCCCAGATCAACTGTCGTATCAATAAAGGGGGCAAAATCCACAATGTTAAATGCCCAGAAGATGGTCTTCAGCTTCCCGACCTCATCTTCCTTTAAGTAGGCACTTTTTATCTCGTCGGCATCATCGCCTTCCAGTTCATAGATATCGTCGATGACACTGTTTTCCTTAGGCACTACAGTGATGTTGGCACCATAGGCCTTAAGCTCCTGATTAACCTTGTCACCCACATCCAGCATGACGTTCAGCATGGCTGTGGCCAGAGAGGAGCCCAGGAGAATCGTAAAGGCGATCATCAGCATCTTGCCCTTCTGTCTTAACAGGGCACCTTTAACCATTCTAAAAAACATGATCTAACCTCCTATTTAAACTCATCCTGATGATCCACAAGGGTCGCTACAGGTACGATGATATTGCCATCCTCCACCCGGTAGTCAATCACGATGGGATTACATCCTCCTTTAAAACCGATGGTATTGGTATTCATGACAACATCGCACCTTCTGCAGACAATCTGATCATTCTTCTCATAGTAACCGGCATCCCCGCAGATATCGCAGGCATCCAGGCCCACGCCGTAGGTAGTGGAACCCGGTTTTTTCACCACGATAAACTTGACCAGGATTCCGGACTCGGTCTCATAGCCGAAACGGTGGAGATGACCATCTTCCACCATAGAAAGGGGAACGATCACCTCATCACCTACAAGCTCTCCCTCTTCCACCGGAGCCTCATCAGGTTCTTTATTGTTGTAGGCGTCGACAACGGTGAGGTTTATCCCGGCGACCAGAACGCAGATCAGCAGGGCAACGGACCAGCGGCGCTGGTTCCTCATGCGGGCCCGGATCTTCCTGTGCTGGGCGGGATTAGCATATTCCTCCGTCACCTTTATGTTCTTCAGGAAAAGGTATGCGGCGGCAACCAGGGCACAGATCATGATGGCAAAGATAAAATACTCACTGTAGTTGTTGGTAATCTTAACGATAGTAAAAAGAGTGTGAGTCTGATGAATCATCCTTCTTGAAAGCATCAGCTGAATCACCTGGCCGATAAACTTGGAGGCGTTGATCAGGATGGCCAGGTCCAGGAATAGCTTATTCAAAGGGGATTTCAGAGCCTTCTCCGCTTTATACACTGCTATGGATGCGATGAGCACCAGGACAAATCCCAGAATGCAGCCGATAAAACGATAAATGAAATCTGTGGAAAAGACAGAATTATCAGCCACATCAAAATTCAAAGGATAGGCCAGCACGGTAGGCAGGCAGTAAAAGGCTAGGGTCAGAATCAGGACGGAGGCAGACAGATAGACTGCATATTCTCCGATGACCTTTGTATGTATCCGAATGAAATCAAATGAAAAAAGAATAAAGATCAGGGCTGCGGCGGCAAATATCAGAAAAGCAGCCATGTTCATGTAGGCGACATAACCAATGTTAAGCTTTGCACTGATGCTGTTGCTGGTATTCATCACGATCGCCTTGGCAACAGCGATAATCAGGGACAGACCTCCTGCACACAGTAGAATGACCGTCCCCCTCTTTTTAAAATTAAATCTTATATATGCAAACAGCATTCCGATGATCAGTCCGGCGGACATCAGATCTCCGGTCAGCTGTACAAGATATTTCAGCATAATGATAACCTCTGTTCTTTGGTAAAGTTTGCCATCCTCCCGAACTAATTATGGCAAACATGTACAAACGCAAATAAGACTGCCCTGTCGGGCAGCCTTAAGTGGTTCAATTCATTACTCAACAGTTACAGGACCTGTATAATCCCATGCATCAAATGTGTAGCTGAGTGTTCCATCCGGGAATGCTTCGTCGAAGGACTGTGCTCCAGGGCCAGTCAGGGCATCTGTATGGATGAGGTAGTCGTTCTCAGCCGGACTGTGGATTGTGATGGTCAGCTTATAAGTTCCGGCATCCGGAAGCTTGATGTTGGCACCATAGTGAGGTCCGTCAGAAGCAGCCATCTCCATGAATGTACCTTCTGCCAGAGCCTTATCATCCTGATCTGCTACCTTGTAGTCTACGGTAAGGTAGGGTACCCAGGAACCAAGCTCATAACCGAAGTTGTTCTCAAGAGCTGCGATATCAGCCTCAAGATGGATATCATAATCCTCAGCCTTTGTGCCGTCGCTCATGGGAACGGGCTGGAAGTAAACTGCGGAAAGGTTCATGAATCCAACTTCCTCATCTTCGAAGATCGGGATCTCTGTGAAACCAGCATCGCCTGCATCATCTGCTGCTTCTTCCACTGCTTCAGTTGCCTCTGCTACAGCTGCCTGTGTGTCTGCTGCTTCATCTGTGCTTGCGCTTCCTGATCCGCCGCATCCAACTGCCATAACAGTGATCATTGCGGAAGCAAGTAATGCCGCAAAAACTTTTTTCATCTTAATCATCGTGTTGCTCCTTTCTGAAAGAAAAAATGTAAATATTATATAATTTATCTCTTATGTACAAGAGTTAAATCCGAAATATAAGCTTCTTAAATGTATTGCCGTCAGGCTGCATCCTCAAAGGCTTAGTGTACTTACTGTGCACTGCCAGCCGCCGCCTGCTCTGCCTGAATCTCGGCTTTCAGCTTCTTGCTGCGCTTAAACTGTATCACATACAGAATAATGGTAATAACCAGCAGGATAAACTGTGGTATGATGGTTTCCGACTGCGGGTAGATACCGAAGATATCCAGGAAGTCGTTGGTCGGAATCTTGGCGATGAGATCCGAAATACCCTGAATGTAAATCTGGATATCGAAGTCACCCTCGATCAGCTCCTTGATACCGGATCCCAGGAAGGCGATGGACATGATTGCCATCAGGATACTGGTTGCCAGGAAGAAGGGCTTTAAGGGGAGCCGGATGGAGAAGAAGCGGATCGCAATGAAGACGATGGCCAGTACCACCACGGAGGCTAACACTCCAAGCCAGATGAAACTGACTCCCGCACCGTTTCTTGCGTCTGCAATCAGGGGCTGGTAGAAGAGGATTACCTCTGCACCCTCACGGAATACCGCAAGGAATGCGGTAAATCCCAGGGCGAACATGCTTCCTCTTGAAACAGAGCTTTCCACCTTCTCGTTAATGTATCTTGTCCAGACCTCGGTCTCTGACTTATTGAGCATCCAGTTGCTGACATAGAAGAGAACCGCCACGGCAATCAGGGCAGTGATACCCTCGATCAGCTCCTGCTTGGCACCATTGGCAGAATTGATATTCTTCACAATATTGAGAATCCATGCTGCCACAAAACTCAGTCCAACCGCAAACACTGAACCGATATAGACAGATCTGACGGATTTCTTATTGCCGGATTTCACCAGGTAGGCGATGATACCGCCGATAACCAGGATAGCCTCAAGTCCCTCACGAACCAGGATGATAAAGGCCTGCATAAAGAGGGCTCCGGCACTGCCGGCACCACCTGAGCTTGAAGCCGCCACGGAAGTAGTATCCGGGGTCACACCGGTTAGAGCGGTGTACTTTTCTGCAAATTCGGCATCCTCCACATATTTTGTCAGGAAGGCTTCCGAGATGGGACTTAACTGCTCTGCATCCACATAGAGCATGGTCCGAAGTTCATCACAGTACTTGTCATAATCCTCCAGAGACTCATTCTTCACGGCCTTTCTGATATCTCTGTACTTGAACTCCACCTCGTTCTTGCGGGCACCGCTGATCAGACTCATGGTATGTCTCTCAAAGCCGCAAACCTCATAATAGCCATAATAAGACTGCTGAGCACAAACGTAGGCATTATCCAGATCACCATCTGCCAGGTAATCTCTTCCTGCTTCAAGCAGCTGGTCGATGGCATAGGCTACCTCGTTCATATTGGTGCTGGTGCTGTCGGGGAAGAAAACAGGCTGGGCTTCCTCCCAGGTCTTATAATATACCGTGTCCGCCGCATATACTGACAGGGGCATTATGGCCATCACAGCAAAAACGGCGGCGAACAGGAGTGCGGCGAACCGAATATGCCAGCTATCTGTATTCGTCACACATGTCACCTCCTAGTAAATATTTTATAAGCTGTTATACAGCCTCTCCATGATCCGGCCATCAACCTGCCTGAACCCTGTCAGAGAATAATCACAATATGATATGTTGATAATGATTATCAATTAGGTCTAGCTCCCTGGAATTAGTCGATTCTTCTTTATATTAGAGAAAATTAGCTTTCATTAGAAGCAACTAACTGCAAGGCCTAAGATAAGGCCGGCATCTGCCAACCTTATAGACTATATAACAATTTTCTTACACTTTATAATGTATATCACAAAAAAATAGCAAAGTCAATACGGTTAGACTAAAAAAAGTTTGTTAATACTAACACAATGAGTCTGCTCATTTCCCTATGTCTTCTATCCTGGCTTCCCCGGATACCTGGGAGAGGCTTCCCCCGTCCATCCGGTAGATGTAATCCGCATACTGTCTTGCTCCGGCCTCGTGGGTCACCATCAGCACGGCAGTCCCCTCTTCGGCGATCTCCTTAAAGAGGGCCAGGACTGCTGCTGTATTCTCATCGTCCAGGTCTCCTGTAGGTTCGTCTGCCAGTATGACACAGGGTTCTGTGATCATTGCCCTGGCAATGGCAAGCCTGCGCAGCTCCCCTCCGGACAATTCCCTGGGCCAGGCATCTGCTATCTCCTTGATATGCATCTTCTCCAGCAGGGTCCAGGCCTTTTTGGAGCAGTCCGGATCCTTCTCATAGAGAAGCCGGGGCAGCATGACATTTTCAAGGACAGTCAGGCTGTCAAGTCCGGTCTGTCCCTGAGGAACCACACCGATAGTGCGATTGCGCAGCCTGGAAAGTTCTTTATCGGATAGTGCATAGAGATCCTGATCGTCAAGATAAACCTTGCCTTCCGAGGGGGCAAGGAGTCCGGCCAGCATATTAAGCAGGGTGGTCTTCCCGCTGCCGCTGCGGCCGATGATTTCCGTGATCTTTCCTGGTTCAAGGCTCAGCTCTGCCTGCTTAACTGCGTAAAAAAAGTTGGATTCCCTGGTTTTTCGCATATATTTTTTGCTGATATTCTCTGCCCGAAGTATCATCTAGTTTCCCTCCCTGAGGATCAGTCCCGTGTCAACCCTGCTCAGTTTCAATGCCGCATAGGAAGAGGCAAGAGCCCCCACCAGCAGGGTAAGGATAACCACCATAAGAACCATAACCGCCACCTGCGCCGGACCCGGCAGCAGGAAGGGCAGACCAAGCTCTTCCTCAAGCAAGCCCGAGAAAGGATAGATAAGCAGAAGTGACAAGAGGCTCCCCATGACCCCGCCTGCCAGGCTGATCAGGGCAGATTCCGTCAGGATAACCCTGGCCAGCATGACCCGGGAGGTGCCCAGAACCCGGAGGATGGCACATTCCTTCTTTCTCTGATGAATCATGGTGCTAAAGACCACAAGCAGGATCAGCAGAAGCAGGATCCAGATGACGATAATAAAAAGACGAATGATCCTGGATACGCCCTTAAGGCTGTCAGAAACACCGGATAGCATGCTTTTTGTAGCCACTGCCTCCACACCCTTGACATGGATATTGATATCAGCCACCACATCATCGATACTGACCCCATCCTCCACGTCAATCAGCATGGATGAGATGATGTCATCCGGATTCTGTTCCGAAAAAAACTTGAAGCTGTTGGTTTTGGAAGCTTCAATCAAGGCGCGGATGGTATCAAAATTGGCATAGACCGCATTGTCAAGCTCTGTCCCGGTCCGGTCCAGCTTGGAGCTTACCGTGCATTCCACATCAAAGAATTTTATGGTCCCGCCCATCGTCTTGTTAATATTATATCCTGCCACGATATCATAAAGGCCCAGGTCCTTCCCTCCGCTGTGCTTAATCCAGGGAGTAACGGTAAAATCGGTCTCCGGGTCAAAGCCGATAATCTGTACCGGCATGGAACAGCAGCCTGACTTGGTAGAAGCCAGATAATACTGGGCTGAGATTCTCTCAATCCCTTCCCTGGCGGCAACTTTTCCGAAGTAATCCCGGTCCATATAGAAGTAACCCGGTACCCCGTCAAGTAGGATGGACTCCAGGTCCTTCTTGCTCTTAGCCTCATCCGGTACCACGATGATATCGGCTCCCAGCCTGGTTTCCAGGCTGTCAAGCCCTCTCTCCAGCGACCGGGCAATCAGACCTCCGCCCAGCATGGATAAGGACAGCAGAGCTACTACTATGGTAAGCGCGGTGGTTCTTCCCACGCTTCTTATGAGGTTTTTTATTGGAAGTATATGTATGTTCATTTTTTTCTCTTAATTATCCTGTAGTTCTTTAATTCACTCTGTTTGACATTCAATTTGGAATCATCTCGATAATTCCATGCAGAGGAGGGGCTTTCCCTATCCGATAAACCAGAAAGCGGCGAAGAGAAGTGCCGCCTTAAATAGCAGCAGCACCGGCCAGCCGGTTTTCCCGCTGGTGCTGCCGATGTTCTGCCGGGGACAGCGGCGGATACATTTTCCACAGCCGAAGCATTCTCCGGAGAGGATGTTATCTCCCTCCTCAGTGGATGGGATATCCAGCGATGCCGGGCAGGCCATCCTGCAGGCCTTACAGTTTTTGATGCAATTCTCCCGGTCTCGTTTGATCACCGAGAAGGGCAGAACCGGCATCAGAGAAAACACAGCCCCCATGGGGCATAGGAAGCGGCAGAAGAACCTGGATTCCAGCGCCATGCCCAGTGTGATGGCAAAAAATATCCCGGCTCCTGCCCTGTTCATGGGCAGCTTGAGGGTATGCAATCTGGAAAATGTGGTGAAGGGGCTGTATAGATTAATCAGAGAATCCTCCCCTTTGACACATAAAACCAGGACAGCCCCCAAAACCACATATTTGAGATACTGCATGAATCCTGATACCTTATCAAATACATGCAGGGGTCTTTTTTTCATTTTCTTTCTAATCCATGTGGAAAGGAAATAAATGAAATCTCCATAGGTTCCGAAGGCGCAGGCAAAGCCGCAGAAGAATCTCCCGAAAACAATGGTAAAGACCAGGAGAATAACCAGGGTCTCCACAAAGGGGTTCCAGGGGATAGAGCTGACTGCGGCAAGCTGCTTTACAATCATCTTAATTCCGGTAAATGCCGTGGCAAACAGGGCAGGATAGATCAGAAAGAAAACCAGCCGGATCAGCACTTCCAGAACGGAAGAAAAGGTGATGGTCGTCTTCTTTCCCTTCTTCTTATGGTCATTTCCTTTTAACATCATTTAAGCTCCATCTTTTCCATGGCGGCTGCCACTGCATTTTTAATACCTGTGGAGGACAGAGTTGCCCCGCTTATGATATCCACCTCGGCAGACTGCTTCTCAAGGATATCGGCAATGATATCCTTGCTGATTGCCAGATAGGCTGCATCCTCTCCATCTGCGGAGACGATATCTATGGCGGCAAGCTTCCCTGCATCCACGGTGACAGCAACCTTGATCTGGCCGCCGTAGCCCTCCGCAGAGCCTTCATAAGTTCCGTCCTTGTAGGCTCCTGTATCTTCCTGCTCTTCCTCAGACTCTGCAGCAAACTGCTTCAGAAAAGCATCCCTTTCCTCCTCAAGCTGACTGACCTGGGCAGTCAGCCTGACCACCTCCTGCTGCTGAGCCCTCAGGTAGAGGGTCATCTGATACCCTCCTAAAAGGAGGAGTACCAGAAAAAGATTTAGAGAACGCAAGATAAAATATTTGTATTTCATGATTCTACTTATCCTCTGTTATGTTACCTCTTTGCCTGCTCCAATGCTTTCCGGCAGCCTTCCATAATGGCCCTGGAGGAGCAGGTTGCCCCCGAAGCGGCATCGACGCCCTCCGGACTTCCCTTGGATGTGATTCCGGGTATCACTTTCTTTTTGGCGGAATTCAGGAAGGAATCATTGTCCTCATCATCCCCCTCGGTCACTTCAAGGCCATCAATGGAAACAATGCGGTCGGACTGGATTGTCACATTCATTTTTATGGTATATGGATCAAACATATAGTCTGCATCAGGATTGCAGGCTGCTTTTACCGTATATGTCCCATCCCTGTATACAGATTTGCTTTCTTCTGTATCTTCCTTATCTGCACTTGCAGTCTCCTGACCAGTACTTTCGGAAGAAGCATTTTCAGCATCGGGCTTATCTTTACCCTCACCATCTCCCTGTTCCTGGCCTGTATTGTCCTTGCTCTCCGTTGTACCTTCCGTATTTCCGGAGCCGGCACTGGTCTTATCCTCCGATGTCCCATCTTCTTTGCCTGAGCCGGAATCATCAGAACCTTCTGTACTGGTATCCTCTTTGCCATCCGGACTGGTATCATCCTTGCTGCCCGTAGTTTGACCGCCGCTGCCCTCTGCCTGGTCATTCTTTGTCCCGGCAGCATCTGTTTTCTTTGCCTTATTTAAAGCGTCCCTGATGGCGGAAAGGATTCCTTCTGAACTGTAGCTTGCCCCGGAAACGACATCCACATCCGTACTCTGCTTTTCAATGACCGCTGACAAGATACCATTTTTGGCCCTGTTAAAGAAGGCTTCATCATCTCCGCTGCTTACGATATTGATGGCAGTAATCATTCCATCTTTAATCGTCACAGACAGGGTGATGGCTCCATCAAACCCTTCCCCGGTTCCCTGATAGGTACCGTCATTATATATAGCATCTTCAGAAGCAGGAGCAGTCGGTTCGTCTGTCTTCGTTGTCGCCTGCCGGCTGTCCTCTTTCTGCTCTGTTTTCTTTTTCTTTGCCTTGGATAATGCGTTTTTTACTGCATTGATTATTCCGTTGGAGCTGTAGGTTGCTCCGGCCACCACATCCACATCTGCCGTCTGCCTGCTGACGATTGTCTTGGTCAGTTCTCTGGCTTTTTTCAGATATTCCTCGGTCTCCTTGGCCGCACTGACAATCTTTACCTTTGTAATCTTGCCGTCTTTGATTGTCACTTTCACTTTCACGGGACCGCCAAAGCCCTGGGCAGTACCCTCATAGGTACCGTCTTCGTATTCGGAGGGATCTGCAGCAGCTTTTTTATCCTTTTTTGTATTTTTCTTCTTTTTGGAAATCTTTTTTGCAGTTTCCTCTTTCTTGGCCCCGGTTCTTGCCTTGTTCAAGGCACTGCGAACTGCGTTGATGATGCCATTGGAGCTGTAGGTTGCTCCGGAAACTGCGCTGACATTGGTAGTCTGCCTGCTGACAATGGTTTTAGTCAGAGATTTAGCCCTGTTAAAGAAAGAGGCCGTCTCCCCGGCAGCAGACAGTATCTTTATATCTGCAATTTTACCATTTTTGATGGTTACCTGCACTTTGATCATGCCGCCAAAACCCTTGGCAGACCCTGTGTAGGTTCCGTCCTTATAGGTTCCGCTCTCATCTACCTTTGAGACAGATGGTGCCGGGCCGGTCTGCCGGGCCGGTGCTGTCTCATTTTGATTAGATACTGTTCCATAAAGGGCATTCTCCACCGCCCCGATGATGCCGTTGGAGCTATATGTCGCTCCGCTTACCACATCCACCTTTGTGGACTGGGCCATCAGCATGCTGTCAACCACTCCCTTTGCCCGGGTGAAGAAGGGCTCCGTCTCTCCGGGTGCACTGACAATGTCAATGGCTGTCATGGACCTGCCCTTGATAGTCACATCCACACTGATCTGCCCTCCATAACCCTGGGCAGACCCGTGATAGGTTCCATCCTCAAGCTCAAAGCTGCCGGATGCCAGTTCCTTATCATCCTGGGCTGCCTCTGTCTCTTCCTCATCCTCTTTAAACAAGCTGAGGCTCTCCCAATCCACATCGGCAGCAGCAACCTTGTACTGTTCAGCCTTAGGCGGCGTGTAGCCGGCAAGCACTGCATAGACCAATGCACCCAGCACGATTGCGGGAGCAATAGGCTGAATGGTTTTTAAGGTATGATCCAGAATAGATGCCAGGCGTTTCCATATATCTTTCATGTTCCCTGTCTCCTTTTTCTTGAAACTCCAACCACATCTGATCACCAGGCAGAATCACAATAATCACCTGAGCTAACCAGAGATTATCATTTATGCACTGTCTTCCATTCTCTGTCGCCGGAAAAAGAATCCGCTATCCCCTCCGTGACAGAAACGGTTCCGTCCTCCTCCACCAGAATGGCATCAAATTCCCCGGCATGCTCTCTCCAGTAATCCAGGGCCTCCTCTTTCCCCATGATAAAGAGAGATGTCGACAATCCATCCGCCAGTGTGCCATCTGCTGAGACTATGCTGACGGATATCAGACCGCTTTTTGCCGGATAACCGGTGGATGGATCGATGATATGGTGATAAACCTCACCATTCTCTTCAAAATAACGCTCATATCCGCCGGAAGTGATGACTGCCTTATCCTGCACCTCCACGATACCGATGTATTCTGCTGTGTTTTCCGGGTTTTCAATGGCAACTCTCCAGCTGGATCCGTCCGGCTTATCTCCCCGAACCTGTACATTTCCTCCCAGACTGATCACCGCATGATCCACGCCATATTCCCGGAATATATCCATCACTCTCCCGGAGGTATAACCCTTGGCGATACCACCCAGATCGATTTTCATGCCTGGTTTTCCGACACTAGCTGCTCCTTCCTGGCAGTTAATCTGGTCTGCGCCCATATTGGAAAGGAGGTTTTTGAGCTCATCCTCGCCAGGGATTCGATACTCCCCGCTGGTAAAGCCCCAGGCCTCCATCACCGGATATATGGTGATATCGAAAACACCTTCCGTATCCTCATACAACTCTTCAGACCGCTCAATCAGATACTCCGTATCCTTTGAGACAGGCCCGCTTCCATTCTTATTAATTACAGCTATCTCACTGCTGTCAATCCCGGTGGAAACCAGGTTCTCGATCCTCTCAATCTCAGAAACCGCAGCATCAAGCGCCTCATCGGCACCTT
This sequence comes from Eubacterium sp., assembly GCA_017459345.1. Lineage (GTDB taxonomy): Bacteria > Bacillota > Clostridia > Lachnospirales > Lachnospiraceae > Anaerobutyricum. The sequence goes on along the minus strand of JAFUDC010000091.1, from coordinate 1,460 downwards.
CTCCGTAGGCCGTCAGCGTCATATAGGTATCCATGGCGAAGATATCCCGGGAAACAGGCTCCATCTCTCCCTGACCGGCTTTTTCCTCCTTCACCGCCTGCGTGTCAGTCTCTGCGCCAGCCCTTTCTGCACCAGTCTCTTCTGTACCAGTCTTTATGCCAGTATCTTCTGACACCAGAGTCTGTGAACCCCCAGTAGAGCGGGAGGCGCATCCTGCCCCTGAAAAGGCAAGCAGCAACATGAGAAGCAGCAGACCCGGACAGACTCCCGGCTGTACATATTTCCGCTTATGTTTTTGACCAATATAATCTTTTTTCTTAGACATAACTTTCTTCTTATTCATCATTCTCATACCTCTATCTCTCCGGTTTATTACTAATAATCAAGCTGCCTCGGTGTTCCTGGTGCCGGATTCGAGCCAGCATTGCTGACATAATCCCATTCCTGATCCCTTCGAATCTGCCTTATGACTTCAGGAATTGATATTTCATATTATATATTAACAAAAACCTGTGATCTGCGAAATATGAAAAGCGAAATTCATAAAATCAGTCAGAATCATCCTGACAATAAAACTATAAAAGAATTCTGTGATAAAGGATAGACTAACACATATTAGACTCATCTAATTATATTATGGTACATAAATAACATTCAATTTGCAATGGTGTAGTTTGATATTATTTATCAATAGGAGGATTGTATAGCTATTTAACGCAGCAACGAGCCAGGCAGGCTGGACGATGGAACAGAAGATACAGCCGTGCTTGCACAAGCTGAATTGGATGATCCATCGTCCAAGGCTATCGGGCGACTGCCCGATAGCGAGCAGCCTCTGGCTGCGAGCCTGCCTGGGAAGTTGCAAGCTGTCATGCTTGCATGTAAAGCTGTCCTGGCATATGGTGCGACATGCCTGAGTATCCAAAGCGAACATCCGGTGGATGTTTGCGTGGAAACATTATCGAGATGAAGCACGATTAGTGCGAAATCGAGATACTGTGGCGGATTGCGGGAGCTGCTTTAGCAGCGAAGCATGCCTAAGCATACAGAGGAATTATCCGGTGGATGATTCCGAGTAATCCGTGGGACTTATTCACGCGATTAACTTTTTCGAAGCCTTCAGGCAGCCGAAACCATGAGATTTTGCCAAGGTAACAGCCCGAAGGGCTGACGCTAATTCAATTAAAGCAGCCGAAATAGGGAGAATAAGCTAAAGTAACAGCTCGACGGATCGCTGGAAGCAGATTCTGAGCAGCCGATACCAGAAGATTGAGCCAAAGTGACAGCCCGCAGGGCTGATGCAAGTTCAATTAAAGCTACCGAAATGGGGAAAAAGAGCAAAGGTGACAGCTCAACGAATCGCTGAGAGCAGATCCTGAGCTGCCGAAATCAGAAGATTTCACCAAAGTGACAGCCCGAAGGGCTGAGGTCAGTTCAATTAAAGCAACTTAAATGGGACG
>JAFUDC010000090.1 GCA_017459345.1 Eubacterium sp. | reverse complement strand
GGAGAGGACCGGTGCCGGTGAGAATGAGGAAGGCGAGATCGGAAAGGCCGGGATCGTCTACATGGAAAGCGTGATGGAGACGGCTATCCTTGAGAGCGGGATTTTTTCGGAAACGGTTGAAAGAGATGAGAAATTCTATAAATCCGTCAACATATTCGAGGAGGATTTAAAGACCTCCTGGCGCACCATTCAGGACATTTTCAATGAATATGAAGTGGATAATATCACGGAGCTCGAGCAGGAGGAGTTCAGCTCGGTGGAGTATAAGGGGGAGGAAATCTCCATCTCCTACGGGCTTATGGTCCGGGTTTACAATAAGCTGATTGCCCCGGTGCTTTCCGAAAAGCTGGGGGTCATGATCGAGTATATGGATGCTCACGGGATCAATTACCAGGACAAGAAGGAAGAGGGCTTCAAGATTGCCCTGGTCGGAGGCTTCGGCAATTATTATCTGGTGGATCACCAGGTAAGAAGCCTGTTCGGCTTCGGCTCCCAGGACCTTCGGCAGTCCGGCATCATCAGGAATGCCACGGACCGGGAGAAGGCCGTTTCCATGGGGGCTTCCCTCCTGGCAAGCGGCATCATCAGCATCCGCAATACCGCCCCATACTCCATAGGTATACCGGGTATGGTGGGAGACAAGCCCAGTCTCAATTATGCCATCCGCTATAAGCAGGAAATCGTGTATGACAAGGTTTACTTCCCCTGCGGCAAGGAGGATGGAAAGCCCGTTCCCTATTTTATCGGTTCAACTTTAAAGCACTTTGTGATCAACCGGGGAGGGGATGACCGGACTGCAATCATCGTTCCCTTAAAGGAGCAGTTTGTAAAAGAGTTAAAAGACCTGGTTGCCTATGCGGATGATCAGTATCTCACGGCTATCCTGGGCTTTTCCATGGATTCCTCCGGGATTCTGAGCCTGCACGTGAGAGCCTACAATCTGATCACCGGGGAGGCAGACCCCAAGGATAATGTGATCGTGCTTGACTCCTTTAACAATATTTTCGGCGTGAGTCAGGTGCGCTATGCTTAAAGGGGGCTGATATAGAGTGAAGCTGACGCTTACCAGACGCAATCTTGCGCATCTGGAGGAGAAGGAGGGGATTCTTCCCGAGGAGGCCCTGGACCTGATCTATGACTTCTGTCAGGACATAAAGAATGAGCAGGGAAAGTCCGTTGATATGGTAAGCAGCCAGGACACGGAAGCTCTTTACCGGCGGCTGCCCTGGCTGGGACGGTTCTTCCTCCACCTGGCTGAAAACAGTGAGGGAATCATCAGGGAGGAGGACCGGAAAAAGAGGCTTAAGCAGTTATCGGACCAGATACTTGAGACGGATGCCATGATTGAAGCATCCGGCACGGCAGCCAGGGAAGAAGAAGCCCTGCTCTCTGAGCTTAACGGGAAGCTTAAGGGGCTTGAGGAAAAGAAAAAGTATGAAGCCGAGCTTATAAGCATGAGGGAGTCCCTGGCCGGCGAGATAGCCGCCCTGGGTCAGGTCAGGGTTAAGGAGCTGGAAAGTGAGAAGGAGGCTCTCCTTCAGAAGAGGAAGGAGCTCCTCACCGGCCTTGAAGATCAGGAAAAGGAGCGCCGGGAGCTGGAGCAGGCCATAGCCGGGCTTAAGAAGGAAGTGGAGGCCGCAAAGCGAAAGACCGACTCCGCGAAAGCGGAACATAAGATGCTGGTCCGGGACCAGGAGCTTGCGCTCCGCAGGCAGCAGGATGTCAATTACCGGATCAGCCGGGATAATGACAGCTATGCCAAAAAGATTGAGCTTCTGAGGGTCAGAGAAATTGAGCTGAACAACCAGCAGCGCAAGCTGGCCCAGGATCTTGATGAGTATACCAACAAGGTCTCTGTGGAAGAAGGATGGCTTAAGAGCCTTGATGCTGACCAGTATATGAAGGAGGTTCAGCTACTGACACAGAGATATGAGAAGATCATAAAGCTGAGAGAAAAGCTGGAGAAAGACTGGGGAAGCCTGTGGGCCCTGGACCGGTTTGGAGATTACTCCGGCAGGGATCATATCGCACAGGTTCTCAGACAGAATCTTTCCGATATCGGCAGCGACCTGCAGCGCTACCGGCAGGACCTTATGGAAGTGATCGAACTCTTAAGCAGTGAAGAGGTGCTCTTATGAACTGCCATGTATGCGGAGAAGAACTGAAGATGGATTCCGGCAGATGCCCGGTCTGCGGTTTTGCCGTGCTGGTTCAGCTGGAGCAGAATAAGGAACTGGACAAGCCCTTCCAGCAGACGGTGGTCCGCTACCGGAGGGAAAGGCAGAAAGACCATGAGGTTGGCTTTTTCACCTGGAACTGGAAGAGAGAGGGGCCAGACCATTTTGGGAATGACCGGCAGCCCCATCCCCTTGCCCGCTGCGGCCAGCTTGAGGATGGTCAGATCCACTGGCACAAGGAGGAAATCATAAGCTCCGGGGAGGAGCCCCTGATGCTTTCCTACTTGATCAGGGAGCTGACTGACCCGGGGGATGAGACAGGGGTTAAGGAAAAAACAGGAACCATCTTTTTTGAGGGGACCTGCGCCGGCAATGTGCAGGTTGGCCTGTCCATGGACCATGAGGCATTTGTACATTTTCACGTGAAGGATGAGGACCGTGTGATCATCAGTCCCCCGGTAAATGTATTAAGCTGAATCAAG
>JAFUDC010000089.1 GCA_017459345.1 Eubacterium sp. | reverse complement strand
CTTGACCGTCTTGTTCTTGGTGACGGACTTACCGGCCTTGATGCTCTGACTGATAACCTTGCCATCCTCCACCTTGCTGCTGAATTCCGTCTCAGACTTGGTCTTAAGCTTGGCTGATTTCAGCTTCGCCTTGGCTTCGCTTAAGGTCAATCCGCTTACATCCGGGACCGTAACCTGCTCCACCCCCTTGCTCACCGTAAGGACGATGGATTCCCCTTCTTCGATCTGGGTGCCGGGAGTTTTTGACTGGGAGATAACGATGCCTTTCTTCACATCATCAGACCATTTTTCATTCTTTACTGCGGACAGCTTGCTGTTGATCAATGCCTCCTCAGCTTTCTTGTAGGACATGCCTGTATAATCCTCTAATGTGATCAGGGCTCCTTTGCTGAGGACAACGGAGATCTCATCACCCTTCTTTAAGACCGTTCCGGCCTCCACAGATTGGGAGATGACACTTCCCTTGTTAACGGTGTCGGAATACTCAGAGCTTGATACCTTGACAATCAGGGACCCGTCCCCGCCGTCTGCTGTCTCCACTGCCTCAGAATAGGACATGTTGGAAAGGTCAGGCACCACCCGCCGTAAGGATCGCTGATAGATAAACCAGCCTCCGACAGCAATCATGAGGACAAGGGCAGCCACGGCAGCAATGATCTTGCTGTTTCCGCCCCCGGCCTTTCTGACAGGACTCCTTTCCTGCTCCGGCTTATCTTCCCTGCCGGAACCGGTGCCCTGTCCCGGGCCAGCCTGTCTGCTGCCATGGGAGGAGCCGCCCGGTATGGACCGGTCAGAAAAGCTCTCATTATACCCGGTCCCGGACATATCCGGTCCGTCTATGGGGACAATGTCCTGGGATTCACCATATCCTCCGTAGAGGTCATTGCAGAATTCCCATAGGTTCTGATATCTGTCTTTGGGATTGATGCTCATTCCCTTAAGCAGGGCATTCTCAAACTGAGGGGAGAGGCTCACACCGAAAGCGGATGGTCTGATCAGCTGGTCATCCATCACCCTCTCGATGGAATCTTCCGGTGTCTGTCCGGTGACACACCGGTACATGGTGGCACAGAGGGCATAGATATCTGTCCAGGGGCCTTGGACTCCATGGGTCTGGTACTGCTCCGGGGGAGCAAATCCGGGTTTTAACACAATGGACAGGCTCTTTTCGCCAAATTCGGTATAATCTCTGGCGGCCCCGAAATCCATAAGTTTGACCACATTGCCCGGCATCATCATGATATTGTCCGGACTGATGTCCCGGTGAATCAATCCCTCTTTGTGTACTTCATCAAGGGTCTCGAAGAGTGGTGCCATGAGCTCCAGGATATCCCTCTCGGAGATGGGCCCGTTGGTCTGGATAAACTCCTTTAAGGTAATCCCGTCCAGATACTCCATCACGATGTATGCCGTGTTATTGGCCTCGAAGAAATCCTGAACATGGACGATACCCCGGTTCTCATTGAAGCGGGCCAGGAGTCTGGCTTCCCTCAGGAACCTTTCCTTTCCCTTTTTGAAAGCATCATCCTGGGTCATGTAGGTTGTGGTGATATAGTCGCTCACCTCATTGTTGCGGACCACAAGCCCCCGGGGAAAGAATTCCTTGATGGCGTTTTTCCGGTGAAACATGGTATCTTCCGCGAAGTAGGTGATTCCGAAACCACCTGCACCCAGAACATCTCTGATCACATATCTTCCATTCAATATGGTATCTTTTTTCAGATGATTCAGATTTTTCTCATCCACTGGTTTTTACCTCGTAATAATCCCTATCTGGATATATCAATCACAAAGCTCTGGTTCTCATCGGCCAGCCAGAAGACGTCGCCCACATGGAGCTGGATCCACTGGTTGGGAGTAAGCTTCTGATAATTGCAGAAGGTACCGTAGGTTGAACCCAGATCCTGCATATAGACTTCCTTATCCTGGACAACCAGCTGAAGATGTTTGCGGCTGATTCCGGCTGTTCCTTTGGGGAAGATGAAGTTGCACTTGCTTGGGTCCGTTCCCATAATGACCTCCCGGTCCAGAGCATAGCGCTTGCCGCCATAGATTCCATTCACTCCCTGGATACGGAATCCCTTCTTGTGGCTTCCTTCCGGTGCATTGGCCTTAACCTCCAGCTTCTTCATGGCTTCCTCGACTTCGGCCTTCATGCGGGCAATTTCTGCCTCCTGCTGCTCATCTCTGGCCTTCTGCTTTTTCACGAAGAAGAAGGCTGCTCCGCCGCCCACAGCTGCCAGAAGCAGGACGATGATGATGGCTGCTCCGCCGCCGGAAGAATTCTTCTTTTTGGATGGTTTGTAGGTATCAGAGGAGATGCCAAGACGGTCCAGCTCATCCATAACGTAATCAATGCAGACAGAGCTGTTAAATGTAGATTCCAGACCCTCGTCCTGGAGCTTGATACCATAGGTATTGATACCGATGACGGCCCCGTCCTCGGTCACCAGGGGACCGCCGGAGTTACCATGGTTGATTTCCGCGTCATGAACGATGCATCTGGTATTGTCAAAATCTGCCACTTCCGTGACACGGTTTATGGTTCCCTTGGTGGTATTCACACTGTCCACATCTGCATAGTAGTATTTCATGCCGTTTAAGGCATCCGCAGTTGCCGGGAAGCCCAGGGCGATGACATTCTCCGTGGGTTTTGCATTATCTGCACTCCAGAGGGGCAGGGCAACCCTGTCTTTTACAACCTCATCGGCCTGCAGGATAGCAAAATCCGGATACTGGACTGGATTACCCAGTATCTTACAGTGTACTGCATGGGACTGGTCCAGCTGTACCTGGCCAAGTGCATTGACGGTCAGGGCCTGGTCATCCAGCAGGATGTAGGTATCATCACCGCCGCTTTCATACTGGTCCTGAATCACATGCCAGTTTGTAACAAAGATATCGGTCTCCTTGCCCACCTTACCCACGGCAAAGCCGCTGCCGATACCGTTGCCGGAGAGAATCCGGACAACGCCGTTTCTGGCCTCGTAGGCCTTGGATTCATTCCCCTTAGAGCCTGACTTCTTGTCCGCTGATGCCGGAGCCGCCGGGATCAGAAGTATCAGACTTAACAGCATGCACAGGAATAAGGCTTTGCAGCTATACTTTTTTCTCTTCGTTAATTCCATCTTTAACCCTCCTCTTTGACTCTTCACCTTGAGTCAGTTTTTTTAGATTTTTTCTGCCGCACATAATAATATTTGTCAGTTTTTCGCTAATCTATCAATAATTCCACTTCTTATTACTCAGGTCAAAGTTGCCGTAGACGGACCACATGTAATGTATGGTTTTACTGTAGTCATCGGAACTATATCTGAAGGAAACATAAGAGGAACTATCACTCTTATCAAAGCCCTCCAGCTTATCCTCTGCCTCATCTGCTTCCATGCTGACATTGATTCCTCCGGAGAACTTCATATAATCCCCCTGCATGTCCGTATCCTTATGGCGGTTGGTCACACGGATTCCGGAGACTGCGCAGTTTTCGGTTGTTCTGGCCGTCGGGTCAAAGTTGGTCATATCAAGATCAATGCTGTAACCATCCTTTGCAATCTTAATGCAGCTGGTCTCGGATTTATAGCCTCCCACACTGTTTACATTTCTTCCTGCCACCTCCCAGCCGGCATCAGTGAACTCGCCTAAAGGACAGGGCAGCTGATAGAGCTTGCCATCCAGCTGGAAAATAGTCTCTGTCGCCTTATCGGGAAGCTTGTCCGGTGCCTTGTAAGAAGACAGATAATCAGGCTTGTCCTCAGACACCTCTACCTCCACTCTGAAGTCCTTGGGTTTATGTTTCATGGAGATGGAATTGCTTTCATTATTATCATAGCAATAGAAATAGGCACTTCCTTCAGAGAGTTCCCCCGCTGAGTAGAGAAGAACATCGTAGTTATCGTACTGATCTATCTTGTATGGCGTGCCGAAAGCTGACTTGACCTCATCCGCGCCGGAGGACAGGTTGATTCCCTTGGATGTCACAAAGCCAAAGTCCGTCCTGGCATTGACAATGATGCCGCATACATAGCTTTCACCGATCTTAACGGCGTTGTCGCTGGGGTTATATACATTAAAGCCCACATGGGCATACTCAGTGCCATCTGTTAGGAAGATCAGCTCCTGTTCATCAGAGGCAAGCAGGG
>JAFUDC010000088.1 GCA_017459345.1 Eubacterium sp. | reverse complement strand
CTGATCGTCAGCATTATCGACGGAGAGAATAAGAAAAAGCCATACAGCGATGCCAAGATTGTGGAGCTGCTCACCAGAAGAGGAATTCACATCTCCCGGCGGGCGGTAGCCAAGTACAGGGAGGAACTGTGGATCAAGAGCAGTGTGGATCGTAAGGAACGATAGACAAAAGGAAAAGACATAGGAGGGGGATATGCTTTCGGAGAAATATGACAAGATGATGAATGATCCCACCTTCCGTGAGATCATGAATTACATCGATGATGTGGTGATGATCGTGGACCGGAAGGGAATCGTTGTATATGTCAATGACAGGTACGAGGATATATTTGCCAGGACCAGGGACCAGATTGTGGGTAAGGATCTGAGCCAGCTTGAGGGAGCAGATACTACGGCACTGCAGGCTCTGGCAACCGGAAAGTCCATTTTTCATAATGTGCAGTTCCTGAAGACTCTGGGTATTGACTCTGTGGGAGTCTGTCATCCCCTTTTTGATGAAGGAGAGATCGTGGGCAGTATCTCCATCTTCAACATGGCCAGCAAGTACGCTCAGATTCTGGGCAAGCTGGAGAGGACCAAGGAGATGAATAAATTCCTCCAGGACCAGCTCAACGACCCCATCACCAGGGAGTCATCCAAGGAATTTATCACGGTCAACAAGAAAATGAAGCAGGTCCTGGGTCTTGCCGTCAAGGTGGCCAAATCCGGAGCCACCACCCTGATCCGCGGAGAAAGCGGGACAGGTAAAGAGGTCATGGCCAAGGTAATCCATGAGAACAGCCCCAAGAAGAACGGCCCCTTTATCAAGGTCAACTGTGCGGCCATCCCGGATAACCTGCTGGAAAGTGAGCTTTTCGGCTATGCAGACGGAGCCTTCACCGGAGCCAGAAAGGGCGGAAAACCCGGCAAGTTTGAGCTTGCCAACGGGGGAACCCTCTTCCTGGATGAGATCGGGGATATGGACATCAACATGCAGGTTAAGCTCTTACGTGTTCTCCAGGAGAAGGAAGTGGAGCGAGTGGGAGGGTCGGAAATCATCCCCCTGGATATCCACCTGATTGCCGCCACCAACCAGGACTTAGAGCAGCTGATCCGGGAGGGAAATTTCCGCCAGGACCTCTACTACCGGCTGAATGTCATCCAGATCAACATCCTCCCCCTTCGCAAGCGCAAGGAGGATATCCCTGTCCTGGCCCACAGCATCGTGCGCCGGCTTGTGGGAACCGAAGTTACCATCTCTCCCAGAGTCATCAACGTGCTCAATGCCTATGACTGGCCGGGGAATGTCCGGGAGCTGCAGAATGTCATGGAATATGCCAGCATTATGCGGACGGAGAACCTGATCGATGTCTTCTGCCTGCCCATGAAGTTTCAGCAGGACTTTTCGGATATCGTGGAGGAAGACAATGACCATGCCAGCTATAACATCAAGGATATGACGGCCCTTATGGAAAAGCAGCTGATTCAGGGTGCCCTCAGCAAATTCAACAACAAGTCAAGAGCCATAAAGGAGCTGGGGATTTCCCGGTCTTCCTTCTATACTAAGATAAAACAATATAATATCGAGATTGATGATATGGAAGAATAATTCGTCAGGATAATTCTCAAGAGAGCCTCCCGGCTCTCTTTTTTTGTTGTATAAGTCCAGTCTCAAAGCAGAGAAGCCGTGCGTGGGACTTATACAAGCTATAATGTAGTAAAGCTGTCCAAAAAAAGGACAGAATTTTTTTTCCTGTATGAAAAAACGACAAAAATCCGGTGGTCAGGTAAGCAGACAGCCGGAGAGAAATCGGCTGAAAATAAGCTTTCTTCAGCAGCTGAGAAAGTATCCAATTTCGAAAAAGATGTTGGCATAAGTTTTGCTGACTATAATAGTGAACTCATCCTGACCTGGAGAAGAACCAGGAGAGAGTTGCCAAGAATCTGATGGAATCGGAAAGGTAAGACAGATGAAAGCCTCCTTAACCCCATGCAAAATAGGAACATGTACCATTAAGAACCGTTTTGTCATGACAGCTGCCAATCTGGGCTGGTGTGACGGGGGTTATGTGAATGACAAGGTTACCGCCTTTTACAGAAAAAGAGCGCAGGGAGGCTGCGGACTGATCATTGTCGGGGCAGCCGGCGTGGATCCTGTAAGGGTCAACCAGGTGGGCATGATGCAGATTTATGATGATTCTTTTATCCCCCCTATGACCCGGTTGACTGAGGCAGTCCATGAGGAAGGCGGGAAGATTTTTCTCCAGCTTATGCATGCAGGAGCCTATGCCAGAAGAGGAGAGCATGGCGGAATCCCTGCCGTTGCACCTTCTGCCTACCTGTCCCGGTTTACCAGAGAAGAGACGGAGGAGCTGTCAGCTGAAGAAATCGATAAGATCATCACTTATTTTGGAGATGCAGCATTAAGAGCTAAGAAAGCCGGATTTGATGGTGTGGAGCTTATCGGCAGTGCAGGTTACCTGATCGCAGAGTTCCTTTCCAAAGCAACCAACGGGAGAACGGATAAATATGGCGGAGATATCCATGGACGGGCAAGATTCCTGATGGAGGTCGTCTGGGAGGTTCGAAGGCAGACAGGGGCCGACTATCCTCTGATTGTAAGACTATCGGGAACCGACTTTATTCCGGGAGGAAACACCCATGAAGAATTCTTCACCGTCGGAAAGATGATTGAGAATTATGTGGATGCCATCAATGTGACGGGTGGCTGGCATGAGTCCCAGATTCCCCAGATCACTTACCAGGTACCAAGAGGCCAGTACCTCTACCTGGCAAAGGCCTTAAAGGACAGGGTGTCTATTCCGGTTATCGGATGCAACCGTCTGGATGCAGAGACGGCGGAGGATGCCATTGAGAATGGCTTCTGCGACATGGCAGGCATCTTGCGGGGCTTCATCGCAGACCCCGACCTGGTAGATAAGCACAGCCGGGACGCAGAACAGACCATCCGGCCCTGTCTTGGATGCAACCAGGAGTGTCTGGAGAGGATATTCTCCTGCAAGGACCTGCGCTGTGTGGTGAATCCATATGTGGGACAGGAAATGAAAATCCAGGCCGGAGACGAGTCTGAATCCCGGAATCCAAAAGAAGAAAAAAGAAAAAAAGTCCTGATTGTCGGAGCCGGAATCGCAGGTATGGTCTGTGCGAGACTTCTTGCAGAGGACTGTGATGTTGTGATCCGGGAGAAAAGCGGATTTGCCGGCGGAGCCGGGCGGGCTCTTTCCCGGGTTCCCGACAGAGAGGATACCGGCGCTTATATCGAATACCTCTTCCTTCAATGCCTCTATGCAGGCGTTAGATTTGACTGGTTCCATGAGGTGACTGAGGAGGAACTTTACGGAGAGCTTAAGGAGGGGCGGTTTGACAGGATAATCCTGGCAGATGGTGCCGGCATGGAAGATGTGCCATTCCCTGTTGAAGAGGGCGCTCAGGTGATCCGGGCAGAAGAGTGTATTCTCCACAGAAATCCTGTAGGAAAGAAGGTCGTGGTCATCGGCTCCGGCTATAAGGCAGTTCAGACAGTACAGTATCTTCTAAGTTGCGGGAAAAAGGAAGCAGAACAGGTTTTTGCAGCCAAACACGCAGCTGGATACCTGGATGGCTGGCTGGATATGAAGGAAAACGCCATCACCATGATCGACCGGGAAGATAAGCCGGGCAGGGGATTCGGAAAGAGTCTGCGATGGGCTATGGTCAGTCAGCTTAAAGATTCATCGGCCGCAGTGATTACCGGGGCAGAGATTAAGGCGGTAAAGAAAGACCGGATCATCTATATGTCAGGGAAGGAAGAGCAGGAGATAGCATGTGACCTCGTCGTGATTGCCAGAGGATGGAAGGCAGGGGAGACATTTCTAAGGCTTATGGAGGACTTCCCCGGACAGGTGGAAAGAATCGGGGACGCAAAAAGACCCGGAAGAATATCCGAGGCAGTAAAAGACGCCTTTGAGGCTGCCTCGAAAGCCTGATAAACTAAGGTTTATGGTGGGACTGTAGAACAGTTCTTTTACTCATAAATAAAAATTTATTAATCTATCACCCACAAAAAGTGGAACGAAAGGAGATTCATTATGCCAAAGAGACTGGATGGAAAGGTAGCATTAGTAACAGGAGCAGCCAGAGGTTTAGGACGTGCTTACGCATTAAGACTTGCAGAGCTTGGAGCAGACGTAGGTGTTATCGATATCGATCTGAAATCCTATCAGCAGTTTGATGGAGAAGCTAAGCTTCTTACCGCAGAAACCACCATGGATGAATGTCGCAATCTGGGCGTTAAGTCCGCAGGTGCAGAGGCAGATATCACAAAGCGTGAAGAAGTATTTGCAGCAGTTAAGAAGATCGAAGATGAACTTGGCCCGATTGACATCGTTGTATGTAACGCCGGCGGCGGAATGGGTGCTCCGGATGGAAACAAGGCCAGCAATGTGGACTGGGATCAGTTCTATGCAGTAACAGAGAGAAACTATTATGGTACAGTTTATACCTGCAACGCTGTTGTTCCGGGTATGAAGGAGAGAGGATACGGTAAGGTTATCAACGTTATCTCCGTTGGCGGACTTGTTGCAAACTCTGACGGATCTTATTCCCACTATGCATCCGCTAAGGCTGCCATCGCTCAGTATACCAAGCTTCTCGCTCAGGAAGTTGGCCGCTACAATGTAACAGCTAACTGCATCGCTCCTGGATTTATCGCTACAGGACGTCTGGTTGAGAACTATAAGAAGGCCGGAGAAGGCACATTCTTAAGAAATGTAGCTATGAAGCGTTTTGGTACAGTAGAAGACTGCGCTAACGTTGTTGAGTTCCTGGCAACAGACCTTTCCTCCTATGTAAACGGTGCCATCATCGAGGTTACCGGCGGAACCGTAGGAAGAATGATCATGAACGAGCCGGCAGAGTGCTAAGATCAGTTCAGAATAAGCCTTATTATAAAACCATATAAAAGCAAAGATACAGAAGAGTGAAGGAATTCGCTCTTCTGTATTGGCGCATCCATTGTTAAAATATCGACAAATATAGAAAACAATTAAAATTCAGGAGGATTTATCATGGGAAGATGGGAAACACTTGAGAAGAAACCGGCTCCATTATTTACGAAAGAATTCGGACCATTAAGCGGTATCCGTGTGCTCTTAAACGGTACTGTTGTTGCTGCTCCATTTGCAGCTACCATGCTCAGCGATTTCGGTGCTGAGGT
>JAFUDC010000087.1 GCA_017459345.1 Eubacterium sp. | reverse complement strand
CGTTGTGGCGGAACTCACCACAACGATATAAATTGTACGCTAAACCGGAATAATTGTCAAGTTATTTATTCGCTGAGATATTGTTTCATCCAGTTTATCATGTCTTCGAATGCATCCTCCACCAGAGAATAGATGATCCACTTTCCATTCTTCCTGGAGGTTACGACTTCCGCATTCATGAGGATCTTCATATGGTGGGACAGGGTTGACTGTCCGAAGTCCATTTCTTCCAGCAGTTCGCTGGCGTTGTAGGGTTTCTCTTTCAACAGATCAAGTATTTTTAATCGGTTTTCATCTGACATGGCCTTAAATAATCTGGCCTGTACAATGTACTTCTTATTCATGATTCTTTCTCCTTTTTCTTCTTAAACCATGATAATTCATTCTTCCGGAGGCTTATCTTACGAATCAGTTCTTTGTCTGCCTCTGACCCGGACAGGTTCTCCTTTGTGATGAAAGCCAAAAATCCCTCTAAATCTCCCACAGTCCTTCTTTATTCTCTGTTGTCGTAAGTTCAATCCTGGTGTCGGAATCCTTGATGCGCAGTTCCGGATTCTTCACGCTGACTCTGGAATATGGCGGCACAGACTTGGTCACGAAGGCTCCACCGGCTACGATGGCTCCCTCACCGATCACAGTCTCTCCGCCGAGAACGGTTGCGTTGGAGTATATTGTCACATGATCTTCAATTGTTGGGTGGCGCTTTGTGCCGGACAGGTCCTGGCCTTTTCTGGTGGACAGTGCGCCTAATGTCACACCCTGGTACAGCTTCACATAATTGCCGATCTCAGTTGTCTCTCCGATAACCACGCCGGTTCCGTGGTCGATGAAGAAGTACTCGCCGATGACGGCTCCGGGGTTGATGTCAATTCCCGTGCGGCTGTGGGCATACTCTGTCATCATGCGGGGCAGAAAGGGTACGCCCAGCTCATAAAATACATGAGCGATACGGTACACATACACCGCAAATAATCCCGGGTAGGAGAAGATGACGTCCTCCCTCCCCTTGGCAGCCGGATCTCCGTCATAGCCGGCCTGGACATCCTTCATCAGCATCCTCTGAATCTCAGGGAGCCTGCTGAAGAAGATGCCGCAGATTTCCTCTGCATGCTGGGATATCTCCTCCATGGTCCTGCTGTCATGCTCTTCATAGTGGAGAGCCTTCTCAATCTGTGTCTTCAGCTCTCCGTAAATCCTGGTAAAGTAATCCCCGATAAAGTAGTCCGGAGATAATATGTTGATATTCTCATCACCAAAGAATCCCGGAAAGATAGTTCTGCGCAGCCCCTTGACCAGACGGATTACCACGCCCTTATCCGGAAGGTGTCTCTCTTCCTTGGCCATGATAAAGTCCATGGACTGGCAGTTCTCTGACATCTCTGCCGCTGCCTGCAGTATGATTTCTTTCATTGATTTTTCCATATCAGAATCCGCCTCCGGAAACATCCAGCTTCTCATCATCGCTGGTGGCAGTCCCTCCTGCACCGCACCAGCTGCAGACAACCTTATCTGACCCATCGTAACAGGTAATCTTGCCGCAGTTTCCGCATACAAAACATTTTTTCGCCCCGCAGTAAGGGCATCCGGGGTATTCTTCATCCGTGATGAAGCTTCCCGAGAAGTTCACTTTGTCAAAGCCTTCCTTTTCCGCCATCTCCTCTTTCAGCGGAAAGGCCCAGGTACGGATCCAGTCACCTTCCCGCTTCTCAATCCGGATACCGTATAGCTTCTGACCCTGGCTGCACTTTGCCAGGATCACACTGGCCTCTTTTTTCATGGCGACCGACCTCCATTCACAAGCTGATCTCAGAGTTAATTGCTCTGAATCATATTTATGGTTATATATATTATATCTGTTATTTCGTTTCCTGCAACTAAAAAAATAGATTTTTTACAACTTTTTGACACAAACCTTTTATATATCATAGACCAGGGCCATGGATATGTCATCCCCGCTGCCCTCCCGGGTCCGCTTCTCAAAGTTTCGCTCCAGGCTGGCAGCAGTCCGTTCCGGGTCCACCAGCATCTGAGCCAGAAGTCCGTGATAGCGGAGAAAATCCTCCTCACTGGCGAAAGACTTGAACAGGCCGTCAGTGGATACAAACATGGCTGCAGGCTTCTCCTCAGTGTACCAGTGCTCAAAATAGTGAATGGCGTCGGTGTTGCAGAGGGAGGAGGTATAGTTGGCGTGGGAGTTCTGGTCTTCAATCGGTATGGACAATCTTCCGCTTTCCGAGAGCACCACAAACCCTCCGTCTCCCAGAACCATCCCATAGGAAAAGCCGTCTGCCATCACAGCCGCAAGTACGGTGCTCCCGTAGATGACGGCTGTCCTGATCTTTCGTCCCTTTTCTTCTTCCCGGGCAAGCCTGACCTCTTCCTCGGGACTTAAGGGATTTTCCTCATGATAGACCTCCACGGCTTCCCTCCACTTCATCAGGATCTGCATCTCCATCTGCTTTAGAATGAAGTCCGGATGCTTTAAGAACTGGTCTTTAAAATCCGGCCGGTTCATATAGTTTTTAAGCAGTCCTGTGGTAATTTTCACCGCCAGCTTGGATCCCACATCAGACCGGAAATGCTTTGCGCTGCCGTGTCCGTCCGCCACCACCGCGATGGCATAGCGGTCAGATACATAATGTCCCGCACTGTCCTGGCATACGATGCCCTTCCTGATATGGCTGTCGCCGATCACCGTAGAATGTAATCCATGAAGCATCTTTACCATCCCTCGTCAAATTCTATATCCAGATCATCCAGATCCTCAAGGTCTTCCACGCCCAGGATATCCTGCTTGATCTCCTGGATGGCCTCCACCATCTGCTCCTTCTTGGCACCGGCCACATCCTCCAGAGACCGCTCTCCGGTACTGTCGGTGAGGGTCATGCTGGTGGACCCGATCTTGGAGGAGGTCACGGCAATCTCCCGAACCAGCTTCTTTAGCATATCCGCGCCGAAGGCCTGGAGAACCAGTTCCTCATCATCGGTAAATTCATGGAGGACATCCATATCCACATTGGATCCGATGGCAAGTGCCACTTTAAGGCCGTACTTAAACCAGCGGTTTTTCTTCAGCATCTCAAATCCCCTCCGGTAATTATCCGTGGGGTAGCCATCCGTGATCAGGAAAATCACCGGGGCATAGGACAGGGAGGGAGAATGGAGGAAGGCATTCCTTGAAAGCTTCTTTGCCAGTTCCTCACAGGCTGCGCCAAGATCCGTCACCCCGTCGGCGCTCAAGTTAACCCATCTCTGGTATTCCTCGATGAGCACAGGCTCCGGAGTGATCCACTCGAAACCGGAGGCAAAGGACATGATGGCGATCTTCACATCCGTGCCGGCCTCTCCCACGCCGATCAGCTCCGGGAGGATGTCTGTCATCACCTTATTCAGGGATTCCAGCTTGGAACCCTCCATACTCTTTGAGGTATCTACCAGGAAAAATATCACCATACTCTTTTTTGCAGGGGGCATGGTATCGAGAGGATCAATTTCCTCAATAGCCGGCTGCATATATTTACTGCTCATCTTCTTCAACCTCACTTTCATCGTACAACTCGATCGGCTGTATCAGGCGGAGGGTCCAGTCCTCCCCCCGCTCAAACCGGAGCTTCATTCCATCCCAGATGGGGATTCCCTGTCCCTCCCCGATCTCCCGGGTAGTCCCATCGGGATACATGCCCCTCCAGGTATCTTTGCTGACATTCTTAATGCCAAAGAGTCCTTTTTTTCGCTTATTCTCCACAATCAGCCCTGTGACCGTATCTTTATCAAAAGGATCCCGGCTGGTCTGGCAGGCATAGAGTTTCTTGCCCTCTGCCAGCAGTATCCGGTCCAGGCCGTCAGACATGGGATAGAAGGGCTTGCCGCACTGGGGGCAGACATAAGTCCCGTTCTCCTTCTCTTTTAGCCGGAAGGAGAAGCCCTTAAAGCCGCAGCTGCATTCCTGATAATCCATGATCATCCTGACCAGGGCCTGCTTCCAGTCTATCTCTGTGGGACGAAGGTTGGTCAGATTCCCACCATCCATAAATGCCTTCTGAAACATCTTATGGAGGATGTCGGGGTACTCGTCCCAGTAGCCAAGCAGCTTATCCTGGATTCCCTTGACCGGAGGATTATGCACCTCCCCGATATCCAGGCAGAACTGTCCCTCCCTGGACCGGTAGAGTTCCTTCTCCATGGGGGACAGGAAGCAGCGGTTGACCATCATCTTTCCTTCAAAGGGTGATCCCGTGTGAAAGAAATATTCAAACAGGAAGACGGACATAAAGTACCAGTCTGTCTCCACGCAGAAGGTCAGATCTGTCCCGGAGGCGGCAGCTTCCACCAGCTCCGGAGCCAGAAACTCATCATAACTGACTGCTCCATCCGCCAGATCCTCCATACTTACCGAGCTGTAATCCTTCACCAGATATTTTTTCGTATCAGCCAGAAGCTTCTCCATGGGAAGTTCTCCGGTCTTCAGAGAAATCCGGAAGGGTTCTGTGGCATTGCTCCCGTATACATATCCATCTTTATGAATATGTTCAAAATATGCGACAAAGGAGAGGGCTCCCTGGATCAGGACTCTCATGGAAGGAAACCAGACCCTCTTCTCTATTCTTTTTCCGGTGTCGCTTAATGCGAATGTCTTCTCCTCAATGATCTCACTGAGGGAGACCCAGGCAGCTTCATTCATCATGCTCATCTCCACTAGGCTCCATCATCTACAGAAGGATCTCCGCCTTCACCTTATCATCAAAATCAATCTTTAATCCCTTCCAGATGGGAACACCGCCTCCCGGTCCCACTTCTCTCAGGGAATTATCCGGAAACAGAACCTTCCAGGTCTGCCCTGACTGATTCTTGATACCAAAAAGTCCCTTCTTAATGCGGTTTTCCACCACCGTTCCCGTAACCGTCAGGAAGTCCTCACTGCCCTTCCGGGTCAGACAGTCAAAGAGCCTGGCTCCCGGATACAGGTGTACCTCATAATCCTTGACACCCATGGTATAAATTGCCGTTCCGCAGTTGGGGCAAACCAGGGTATGGTCATTCTGACTGGCAAACACTGAGGAAAATGCGGTCTTTCCGCAGCTGCAGTGGATGATATCAAGCTTCAGCTGGATCAGCATCTTTACCCAGTTTTTCTCGATAATACGGGCATTGGGTTCCTTGATCCCATAGGTAAAGGACATGGTAAAGGCCTGCCGGATAAAGTCCGGATAGATCTGCCAGAGCCGGATCACATTATCGTGAACTCCCTTTACCGGCCGGTTTGATGCATTGTTGGGATCATATACAAATACCGGATCCTTGCCATAGTGGATCAGGTCATTCTCCTCAGTCATGACCACACATTTTAAGACCTTGCTCCCCTCCAGGGGGTCTCCACGGAAGAAGAGCTTAAAAAGCACAACAGCAAGAGAATACCGGTCTGTCAGTACATTAGGCATGGCCAGACCCCGGACAACCTCCGGTGCCATAAAGCCCGGCATACCGCCGATTCCGAAGTTCTGCCCGTCAGGTGCCACATTATCACAGTCACATACCAGGACATCACCGGTCTGGGTATCAATAAAAAAGCCGCCGTCATTTAAATCCTGATAGCTCTTTCCGGATAAATGTAAGGCACGGAAGGCCTTGACGATATTGATTGCCGCCGTGAGCATCACATCCAGGGATGCGAACTTAACCTTGTGCTTCCTTGCCGGCTGACCCTTAACTGCCGGTTTCTCCCACTTATATCCGTTATAGATATCCGTAAAGGAATCATAACCTCTGGGAGCCAGCTGCATCAGGTAGCCAAAGGCACCGTTCTCCTTCTGCTTTGTGAGGAAAAGTGGCCAGATAAACTGCTTTCCTCCCTCAGGGGCGCCATCCTCGATATTTCTCCTCAGATTATTGCGGAAGGACTCCGGATTACGGATCCTGCTGATAAAGTACCACTTTAAGGCATACTCCCTGCCCCGATAGCGGACCTGGTAGACAATGCCCTGACCGCCCCGGCCAAGCTCCTTCTCCACGAGAGCCTCTCCTCCGGCCTCGATTTCTATACGTTCTCTGATTTTTAATTCTCTCATATTAATCTGTTCCCATCCTTCGCTTTAGCCTACCATCCCTCATCGTAGTTGACCGCATCCAGATCCACGGCTTCTCCCAGGATGTCCTTTGTTCCCATGCGGATCTCCTCCACCAGAACCTGCTGCTTGGCCTGGGCAACCATCTCCTCACCGGTGCGGGCCCGCTCCCCTGTATCAACCAGGGCCAGGCTGCGGCTGCCGATCTGGGAAGAGGTGATGGCGAGAAGCTTGATCAGTTCTCTAAGCTGATCGGCATTCTTTGCCTTCACTGCCAGTTCCTCATTGCCGGTGAATTCCCTGAGGACATCCATGTTTACCTGGGAACCAATCCCCAGGGCAATCTTTAAGCCATGCTGGAACCACTTATTCTGTCTCAGGGTCTCCAGCCCCTTCTTCCAGTCGTCATTGGGGGAACCGTCAGATAGGAGGAAGATGACCGGCGCGTAGGACAGAGAGGGAGAGCTGAGGAAAGAAGATCTGGAAAGCTTCCTGGATAATTCCAGAAATGCATCTCCCATAAAGGTCAGTCCCTCTGCATCAAGCCGGTTCCAGAACTGGTACTCTTCTATCCTAACCGGTTCCGGTGTCACCCATTCCACCTGGGTTGAAAACTTCATCACAGCAATCCTCACATCCGTGGAGGCCTCTCCAACGCCGATCAGGGAAGGCAGCAGTTCCTCCATGGTGGAGTTTAAGGATCCAATCTTGGTTCCCTTCATGGATCCGGATACATCGATCAGGAAGAAGATGGTCATACTCTTCTTGGCCGGTTCCATGGCATCAAGGAAATCATCTTCCTCCGCATAAGGGGAACTATTTTCCGCGGCAAAACGTAAGCTTTGTCTGGAAGTATCCTTTTTAAGGGCATAGGTGCTTGTTGTCTCCCGTGAGATCTCTTTCTCCCGCTCTACTGCCAGTGCCGCTTGCAGAGCCGCATCCGGTTTATTGGCTCCGGTCACTGCTGCGGCTGCCAGAGCCGCTGCCGACATGGTATCCTCCTCGGCATAGGTTCTGCTAATCTTCTCATTATTCTTGGCGAGGACATCGTCATCATCAACCTGATTCAGATCAATCCACTTTGGCATAACTGATAACCTCCTGTGACTGTATGCTATAAGCTATGATTGTACATTATTAACCACTCAGAACTATACCTCAGATGTGCCATACTTTGTATGTCACCCGCACTAAAGTGCTCTTATCTGAGTAGTTACTCACATTATACAATACTTCCACGCAATATCAAAATCATTTTTATCACTCATTTACCGTATCTTTCTTTCAGAGCTTTTCGTCGGAAATATATATTTTTAGATTTTACAAGTAATATTTTGCTCACACATAGATTAAACCCGGACTTTCATCCGGGTTGTGAGAGAAAAAAATGTATTATTTTACCTGATATATATTGCAGGACTGGTCAGTCAGGGTGTTGGAAACATACATGATCTGTACCTTCTTCCCCTTCAGGACCTTGATGCCTTCCGGTTCCCGGAAGGTCAGAGCTTTGGCACCGCGAATGGTTTTTTTCGCTGTACTCATCGTTTTTATATCGCAGGTACGGATGATGGTTGGCTGATAGATCCTGCCGGGGTCATAGCCTTTCAGGAATGACTTCCTTGGACTGCCCTCAATTGTGTAGATGGTGTTCTTGTATATGTCAAAACCCTGAAAATCGCCGGCTGTGGCAGCTAAGACCACCTGTTTTAAAGGTTTTCTTGCGTTGATCTTCCTTCCCTTCTTCAAAGCATATATCTGGTAATACTGCTTGCCGTTCAGGGTGAAACGGACAGCCAGCTTTGAACTGTTTTCATTGATGGCAGGGTAGACATTGGTGACATACTTGCCCTTTCCTCCCAGAGGAATCCGGTAATAGACAGAGGCATGACGGGAAAGAACACTGCCCTTCTTATACTTAAAACAGCTGATCGCTCTTGACACATCGGAGCCGGAGGCCGCATTGCTGCCTGTCCACAGATAGGTCTTTCCCTTATATATGGAACAATCCAGATTAGTGGCATGGCCGAAATACTTAAGATCCATATGGTCTTTCCTGTACTTTCCCAGACCATTATACTTTACCCGGGTAATCCGCAGATGACCCTTTTTTGCATTGGTCATCTGAATGAAATAATAATATCTGGAATCCAGGGTAAAGGACTGAATCCAGCGGCTTGAAGCAAGCTTTGTGACCGTGTGCAGAACCTTGAGGTCACTGCTGTCAGGCTCCGCCGGCGTGATATCCGGTATAATATTGGCTCCCACGGTCGTCTTTGTCTCCGCAGTCTTTGTGGAGCCGGCAGCTTCAGTAGAAGTGGAAACCTCCGCAGCCCGGACGTCCGCCGGCATCTCCGCCACCCCGGCCTGAAGCAAAACGAAAACAAAGCAAAACGAAACAAACAGGGAGTTGAATAATCTTCTCATAAACAAATCCTTTCTATAATAATCTCCAACTCATTTTAGCACAATCTAATAATTCTGTACAACACTTTAAATACGTTCGTAATATTTTTCCTTGTTTCACCCATTTTCCCCGTTGTCCAAAACCCTTTTCAGGGATATACTATAATACAAGAATCACTTGAATTATAAAGAAACTATAAATTTGAACTAAAAAACCTGGTAATTGCGAAACTCGCGTCCGTCATATAAAATGATTCCTGAAGTTGCACGTTTGAATGGACAGTTTCGAATAAGCGTACGTCAAGGACATACTTTAGTATGAAATTGACGAACACTTATGAAGAAAATGTCCAGGCAACAGTGTGACGCAGGAACATTTTATAGACGAGACAGAGTTTTGCAATTTCACAGTTATTTCTGAAAGGAAGGACCCCTATGAAGCTGCATAGAGTTTTACTATTCACATCTATACAAATGGATATCACCCCGGTGGGCAAAGACCTTCATGTCCTGCTGACCAGCGATAACATTCCTCACATTGGGAGCACGGTTTACACAGAAGCCATACCGGTCACAGATCCGGAGGACGACGGACCTCTTTATGAATGCCGGAGCCATTCCATCGATTTCGTAGAGAATCCGGATGAATTATTCTGCAGATATGTTGCAGAGACTCTGGCTGCAGCTGCCGGACAGAATGTGCTTTGCACAGGAGGAATATATGCTGATAATCCCACCGAGAGGGACATCAGCAAATTATATGAAAATATTGATGAGATGATTCGGGACTGGACAGTTTTTTTCACAGATGACTGAATCTGCACTTATGCAGGCATAATGCCTGCCTGATAACAGTCTTAAACACATAATAAGAGCCGGAGTAACTGTGTACTCCGGCTCTTTATTCCTCCTCCAGGTAATTGGTATACAGGGATCTGGTTTCCATATATCTTGACTGACTGATGGGCAGCTTCATACCGTTTTTCAAGGCGATCTCATACTTTTCAAGCTGGGATATATGCATCAGGTTAACCGCATAACTTTTATGACATTGAAGAAAATAGATGCCATGTTCATATTTTAGAAAGTCTGAAATCTTAAGGTTAATGGACTTCACAAGTCCATGTTCACCATATATATTAAGCTTGCGCTTATCACTTTCAACATAATAGATGTCACGATATGGTATGGTAAAGATGCCCTGCTTGTTTATCACGGTAAAGGACTTCTCCCTGGAAAGATCCAGCTCTCTCTGGGCCTTCTGCAGAGATTTCTTAACATGGTCCACGGAAAGCGGTTTTTTGAGCACATATGTTGGCGAAGCCTGAAAAACTTCAAATACCGAATCGTTCAGCTCGCTGGTGAATATCACCTTTATCTCAGGATTCACTTCCTGCAGTCTTCTGGAGTACTCAATTATATCAAGTGCATCCTTCTCAAGCGACAGAAATACGATCTTGTAATGGCATTCTTTGCTGATTTCTTCCTTCATGTCAGCAGTCTGCTCCCACAAGGTCACCTGTGCGTTGAGGCATTCATCTTTTGCAATGTTAGATAATTGATACGCTACTTCTTTATCATATTCGAGGATTCCAATATTCATAACGCATCCCCTTCCTAATCGATTTAAGTACCTTCTTCAACTCTTTTCGTTTTTTATTTAGTAAATTATAACATAGCAAAAAATTATTTTATTGTTTAATTATTGCAATTTGGCACTTAATTATGACACCTGATGAAGGAAAGGCACTCCTGTCCAAACAGACAGAAATGCCTCTATTGTTAACGTTTACACATTGAAACTATTCGCTATCAGGAGTCGTTTCCGAAGTCCCTTCCGTGACTGAACTGCTCCCTGCTGATTCGGTTGTCTCACCTTCGGAAGTACTGCCTTCTTCCGGCTCCGGTTCAGGTTCCTTCGTGCCTTCTCTTATTATGGTATTCTTTGCGCTGTACTGGCAATAATCCTCCTTCTCAGAAGAAATCAGCTTGTCATTCTTATCATAGATATTACGCCAGGTCTGCACCTCATAGCCATCCTGACCTGAGGAGATCACGGTGCTTTGTCCAATCAGCATATCCGGATCATCCTGATATATCACATCATGCTCAATTACGCTGAGGGTCTCGGAGACAAACTCCACCCGGTTGTCAGAAAGCCTTGCCCCTTCCACCTTCACCGTAACTTCATCACCGGAGAAATCAACATCTACTCGGATCGGGTATCTGGTATTATTGGTAAAGCGAAAGTCAGGTCCATCCCAGGAGACTGTGGCATCCATTCCCATATCTATATAGTTAGATATGTATGTATGATTGTGGTGTTCGTCTATCTTAAGATTGGATAAAACTGCCGCTTTATAGAGGGTGGAGGATACCTGGCAGATTCCTCCTCCCAGTTCCACCACGGTCTGTCCGTCTGCATAGGCAGGTGCGCTCTTATAGCCCCTCTCCCGGGTTCTCTCTCCCAGGGTCTCATTATAAGAGAATGACTCTCCGGACAGAAGGATGGTTCCGTTCACAGTCTCAGCGGCAAGGCGTACATTGGAAATACGGTCATCAGACCCCGAAACCTGGGTAGTACAGGAGGCAAGGGTATCCTTAAACAGGTGGGCTCTCAGATCCTCCGTCGTGATATCTGCCTTCTCTATCTCCAGAGGGATAACTACCTGGGCTCCCTCCCCCGCGGCATCAAATGCTTCCCGCGCACTCTCTACATCAAAATCAATCCCTCTCTGGGAGCGCACGATCTGATACTTCTTCTTTGGATCCAGAGTGGCATTCCTCATCTTCTTATGCACATCTTTATAGACAGCCTGCATATCCGTGGGTTCCACGGTCCCGGTTATCATGGGACTGTCAATCACAGACACATAGTCATCTTTCTCCACTGCTTCCATGAGCTTTTTCACCAGACCTTCCGTATCCACAGTGGCACCGACAGCACCCTTCTTAAAAATCAGCTCGTCTCCCTCAATCTTATACTCAGTCTGGGTCGTGGTATTGATATCGGCAAGGCCGGAGGCCTCCACTGCCTGATCAAGGGCATCAGCGTCGGCAATATGGGCATTCCATGAGAGACGGACTTTAAACAGGGAAGTTCTAAGCACATCAAAGCCTCTTGTCAGAAAATGTCTGTGTCCCAGAGAGTATGCCTTTCCGGCTGCCGCCGCAGCATCAATCTCCAGGCTGTTATTGATGAGCACGGAATATTTGCTTCCGGCAGCCTCCACAGTCAGAGACTGGTGGGCATAGGATTTCTCGAAATCCGCCTGAATCCGTCGGGCGGCCTCCTTCTCATTCATCCCGCTGACATTGACATGATTGACATAGGTGTTATCCAGGATCCTGCCCTCCCTGGGCATGGTACAGGCCAGGAGGTATCCGGCGCATAGTACAAG
The DNA here is from genome assembly GCA_017459345.1 of Eubacterium sp. GTDB lineage: Bacteria > Bacillota > Clostridia > Lachnospirales > Lachnospiraceae > Anaerobutyricum. The sequence continues at coordinate 5,589 of JAFUDC010000087.1, read as the reverse complement.
TGCCACAGCAATCAGCAGATCCCTGAGCCCTCTGTTCCTGATAAACTCCTTCTGTCTCTTAATCTGTCTTCTTCCCATCGAATCATCCCTTGCACTCAAGACTCACTTGCAAACACCAGTGCTGTCTAATAATAGTATATCACTTTTTTTTAAGAAGTCCAGTATAAGGAAATTTCAATCTTCGTTCTGATAAAATAAAAACCGGCAGCCTTAACGGTCACCGGTTTATGATAGTGGGCGGAGGTGGATTTGAACCACCGAAGCAATTTGCAACAGATTTACAGTCTGCCCCCTTTGGCCACTCGGGAATCCACCCATCTATGACCCCATATACAAAGGCAGAAAGCCCTTGAATTAAGAGGTATTTCTGTCATCTCTGACGATTTACCATTATATATGATTTTCAGATAAAAATCAAGTCTTTTTTACCGCCTTCAGCAATATTGCAGACACCCTTGGAATGGTAATCTCAAGTACCCCTCCTGACACCGGATAGAGAACCGGCTCCAGGCTGTAGCCTTCCTCCCTGCTGATCATAAGCTGCTGCATACATTCATCTTCAACGACTCCGACTTCCCAGACAGAAACAGACAGTCGGGCCTCATCAAATCCCGAATTAATCAGGACAACGATTTTCTCCTTTTCGGTAAAGCGGCCGAAGCACATGACCTTGTAGGCTCCCTGAAGGTACTTAAGAGATCCCCTCATCAATGCCTCCTCTGTCTTATGCAGTCGGATGATATCCCGATGATAATCGATCAGATCCTGGTCTTCATGACCCCAGGGATAGGTTCTTCGGTTATCCGGATCGGTCCAGCCGGTAAGCCCTGCCTCATCTCCGTAGTATATCGTGGGAGCCCCGGGCCAGGTCATCTGAATCATTACAGCAGCCCGAAGCACCGCCTTATTTACTCCCTCATCTGCTGCTTCAGGACCTGCTGTGGCCGTCCTGCCTACCTTCTGGTTGGTTCTGGTCAGAAAGCGGGAATGGTCATGATTGGACAGCTCGTTCATGGAAACCATCAGGGAGGGGTAGCGGAAGCGGGACATATGATAGATCATGGCATCCTGAAAAGCCTGATAATTCCCCAGCAGGTCTCCCCTTCTCTCGTCGCTGTGCTTCTCCATGCCGGTAAGAAACCAGGTGACAGGCTCCATAAAAGCATTATAATTCATGACGGTATCCCACTGGTCGCCCTGGAGCCAGTCTCCCGGATCCCCATAATGCTCCGCAAGGATGATTGCCTCAGGATTGGCCTCCTTGACCGCCTTGCGGAAATCCTTCCAGAAACGGTGATTGAATTCTGCAGACTGGCCAAGATCCGCTGCCACATCCAGCCTCCATCCATCCACCTTATAGGGTGGGGATACCCATTTACGGGCGATATGAAGAATATATTCATAGAGCTGCTTAGAACCCTCATAATTCAGCTTTGGAAGGGTCTTATGTCCCCACCAGCCATCATACTCCCCGTTGTGAGGCCAGGCATCCTCGTTATAAAACTTGAAGAAGTCCCGGTAGGGGCTGTTGGCATCCACATAGGCCCCCTTTTCGTAGCCATATTGATATTCATAGATTCTCTCGGCGTCCATCCATTTATTAAAGGAACCGCAGTGATTGAATACACCATCCAGAATCACCTTCATCCCCCTTTTATGAACCTCCTCCATGAAATGGGCAAAGAAGGCATTGCTGGCTTCCAGGTTCCGGTGATCGGTCACCCTGCATATGTATCTGCCGGCGTGGGTGTTGCTGGTGGCCCAGTCCGGAAGCAGTTCTCCTTCATCCACGAGGATCTTTCCAAAATGCGGATCGATGTAATCATAATCCTGTATGTCGTACTTGTGGTTGGAGGGTGAGACAAAGATGGGATTCAGGTAGAGGACATCAACTCCCAGATCACTGAGATAATCCAGGTGGTCAAGAATCCCCTGGAGATCCCCCCCGTAAAACTCCCTGACTCCCATAGCCTCCGGATACTTATTCCAGTCCTTCACCTGCCTGACCTGCTCATCGATATAGACATACTCGTTATCCAGCACGTCATTATCAGGATCACCATTGGCAAATCTTTCCACGAAAATCTGATACATGACGGCACCCTTGGCCCAGTCGGGTGTGGAGAATCCGGGAGTCAGCTTATAGTTAAAAAATGGCTCCAGGCTCCAGTTAGGCCCCTTTTTATTAAAATAACATCGCCTGCCTCCGGCAGAGATCTCGTAATAGTAATCGATAACTTCGGGACCCTGAAATACTGTAGTCTCATAATAATCAAAGAGCTCCGTCTGGGACACAACAGACATTTCCTTCCTGTGCCCGTTAAGACAGACATAGACATGCTCCACATTATCCCTGGCAGTTCTGAACCTCAGCCTTACCTCATCACCTTCCTCCGGTTCCATGGGATCGACATAGTTGGGACCGCCATCCGCAAACAGAGCCTGTTGGTTCAGTACCGGCTTAGTGTGATAGATGTGAAGCTGAATCTTTTCGGACAATGACAGGTTCCTGATCTCTCTCATGGTTATGGTTATCTCCTTTAATTATCTTTAAGTAGAGGCTTTCCCGCCTGTCTGCCTTCAGGGGGAATTCTTTCCGGTACTTTCTCACATTTTCCGGATCGATATCTGCGGTAAGAAGGATCTCATCCTCCCTGACCGGGGTAATCCTCTCCCCGGTGGGACCATAGATGGCAGAATGACCGTTGTAGCTGAGTTTTCCACCCTCTCCGGTACGGTTTACTGCCAGGATATAGCACTGGTTTTCGATGGCTCTTGCCTGAAGCAATATATCCCAATGGCCAATCCGGGTCCTGGGCCAGTTTGCAATCAGGCAGATCAGTTCACTGCGCCGGGAGGCAATCTGGAAAATCTCCGGGAATCGCAGGTCATAGCAGACAAATCCTGAGACCACGGTATCCATAAAGGCTGTCTCCTTTATCTCAGTCCCTCCCCTGAAATACTTTGCCTCAGTCCCGTAGGAGAAGGGATGGATCTTGGCATAATCCAGCTTTATCTCCCCATGATCGGCCAGAGCCAGATGGTTTTCATAGATATCACCACATTTCCTGGGATAGCCGAAGACAGCTGCCGTCGGATATCTTCGGGTCATCTGACAGAAAAACTCCGGCTGATCCTGCCAGTCACTCGCTGTCTTTTCCACATTCATGGAAAATGCCGTAAGAGACATTTCCGGAAAGATCAGGAGATCCACTTGCTTCTGTGCTGCCCTGGCGAAAAATACTTCCGCCTTTTCCTTATTCTTCTCAATATCCTCCCAGACAATATCCATCTGGGCAAGTCCCACTTTCATCTGCCTTTACCTTTCCATAAAATGTTTATCTGCCTTTTTTCTTTATCCCGGGCCCATATTTGCAGCTGCAGGCCTTGATAATGAAAAACTGTGATCATATCCCCAGGTTGACTTTTTTGCTCAAACATGATAATATCCAAAATTAGATAACATAGTTTTCAAAACTACATCATATAATATCTATATCAAGATGTCCTTGTGTTGTGTATTTATTCGTCACTATAATTATTAATAAAGCCTGCGTCAGACACCTTATGTATTGCAGAGGCTTTATCCACATGAGAATTTATTAGGAGGTAAATTATGGATAGAAATCATCGCACCCATTCCCTGAAAGACCCGGGCAGCGCTCTGACTCATCTCATCGCCATGGTTGCTGCCATCATATGCGCCTATCCCCTGATCTATAAATCGGTATTAAGCGGCAGGAGGGCTGCCATTATCTCCATGAGCATCTTTATCATAAGCATGATCGCCCTGTATGGAGCCAGCACCATATATCACTCCTTTGATATATCAAAGAAGGTGAATCTGGTCCTTCGAAGGATTGACCACTCCATGATCTTCGTTCTCATCGCCGGTTCCTACACTCCGGTTTGTCTTCTGGTACTGGAACCGGGCAAGGGGATTCCCCTGCTGATCTTCATGTGGGCTGCGGCTATCACCGGAATCCTTCTGAAGATCATCTTTATCAACTGTCCCCACTGGGTAAGCTCCCTGATTTATATCTCCATGGGATGGACCTGTGTCTTCGTCTTCAAACCCCTGCTGACTACTTTACCTCATGCCGCCTTCCTGTGGCTGCTGGCAGGAGGACTGATTTATACCATAGGCGGCATCATATACGGATTGAAGCTTCGGGCTTTCGAAAAGCTGCCTGCAAACTTCGGCAGTCATGAGATCTTCCACCTCTTCGTCATGGGGGGCAGCCTGTGTCATTTCGTCTTCATGTATGGTTACCTGCTGTGAATGTTCCTGATTCAGCACCTTTAATCAATCTGAGCTTATCGGATCTGGTTAACTGCTTAACCGCATATTCACGCCTCATGGCTTCCTGCTTTGTCTCGAACTCCTCATAGTAGACGAGATGCACAGGAAGCCTGCTTTTTGTGTATTTGGCTCCTCTGCCGAGATTATGGGCCCGGATACGGCCGGTAAGATCTGTGGTCCATCCTGTATAGAGTGTCCCGTCAGCGCATTCTACCATGTATGTATAATTCATAATACTCCTTATCATCTGCAGACCCTATCCGTCAGGCAGATTTCTTCCGCATCTTTTGTGTATTGCGAACGGACTTATCCAATTATATCACATTTTCCCCTTTCGGTAAAAAGTATTTTTCCGGGAAGGAACTTCACTTGATAAAGCAGGAAGCCCTTCCCTATATGATCAGCCGGTGTTTTGGGAGTATAAGCTCCGGTATATTAACCCTGCATCTTTCCGGATGACCCGGATCAGGTAAATCAGGATCTCCTGAAGACCCAGGTGCCGGCAGTGCAGCTAAAAGGATAACTTCGGGGAAGGTGTCAGATATATCCGGCTGGTATACGCACTTTGGTAAGATTCCTATAACAGGATATGCATATACCCGGAAAATGTGCTACTGTAAATAATCAGCAGGGTTTACACTCTGGCCCTTGCAGGTCATCCTGAAAAAGAGATGGGGGCCTTCTAATAGAAATGACCGGGTAGGTTCCGCCACTTTTCCGAGGATATCCCCCTGTTTTAATTCATCTCCAATTTCATACTCAACTTTATCAATTTGTCCGTAAGTCAGCTCATAGTAGTCGCCGATCAGCATGGTCACCATTTTTCCATAGCGGTCAGATTCCGTGATATTAACGATTCTCCCGTCCGCCCCGGCCTTAACTTCTGCACCGGTTTTTGCTCCGATCAGGATTCCGTCATTGGCAGCATACTGGTCCAGGGTCATGTAGTAGACCGTTGTATCCATGCTGTAGGGAAGGATTACGTTTCCCAGGACGGGCCAGGTCAGCCTGTCTGAGGATTTGAAATGCAAATTGTCTGTCTTTGTCTCTTCCTTTTCTTTGAGATTAACGGTCTGATCCTGATCATCATCGCTTAGAGCGGAATTTTCTTCCTTATCTTCCCTGCTGCCGGCACTTTGATCCCGGGAATCATTGCTATTGCGGTTTCTCAAGTCATTTTCAGTGCTGTTTTCATTCTCATCATCAGTCTCTGCCTGATATAAGCTCCCCCTGTTCCCCTCCTGGCTGAGGGTCTCACGGGCCTCCTCACCTGCTCCTCCACCGCT
>JAFUDC010000086.1 GCA_017459345.1 Eubacterium sp. | reverse complement strand
GACCTGCCCATCATCGGCATGGGAGGAGTGATGACCGGGGAGGATGCCGTCGAGCTGATGATGGCCGGAGCCAGCATGGTTTCGGTGGGAACCGCCAATTTTCACGACCCAGCAGCCACCATAAAGGTTCTTTCCGGAATAAAAGCCTACATGAGAAGATATAATATAGAAGATGTACATGAGATCATCGGATGCATGTAGAAATAATGCAGGATTAATCTTATATGATACTTTACAATAATTATAATAACATGATAAACTCAAACAGTGTTAATTAGAAAGGATACAGATACGTGGAACAATACAAAAAAGAATTTATAGAATTTATGATTGACTGCAATGTCCTGAAGTTCGGAGATTTCGTGACGAAAAGCGGTCGGAAGACCCCCTTCTTTGTGAATACCGGCTTCTACCGGACAGGCTCTCAGCTAAGGAAGCTGGGAGGCTACTATGCCCAGGCCATTCACGATCAGTTCGGCTTTGACTTTGATGTCCTCTTCGGCCCGGCCTACAAGGGGATTCCTTTGAGCGTAGCCGCCACCATCGCCATCAGTGATCAGTTTGGCGAGGACATCCGCTACTGCAGCAACCGCAAGGAGATCAAGGATCACGGCGATAAGGGTATCCTGCTCGGAAGTCCCATCGGGGATGGCGACAGGGTTGTAATCATCGAGGATGTGACAACGGCAGGTACCTCTATTCAGGAAACCCTCCCCATCGTGAAGGCTCAGGGAGATGTGGAGGTACTGGGCCTTGTGGTTTCCGTGGACCGTATGGAGCGGGGCCAGGGAGAGAAGAGTGCATTGGCTGAGATCAGCGAAAAGTACGGTCTTAAGACCACGGCCATTGTGACCATGGCAGAGGTTGTGGAGCATCTTTATAACAAGCCTTACAAGGGACAGGTTATCATCGATGATACCCTCAAGGCGGCCATCGACGCCTATTATGAGCAGTATGGGGTAAAAGAATTGTAGATCAGAGGTGTAGAATATGAACGAAAAAATGTATCACTCATTAAGCGGAATCGGAGCAGTCGGAATCGTGACAGGGATTATCTGTATCATTACAGGGCTTACCGTGGGCATACTATCCATTCTTGCGGGTTCCCATGCTCTGGGACTTAAGAAGCATATTATATTCTGACAGGGGAGGAGCCGGCTTATGCCGGTTCCATTGTATTCATGGATGAAAATAACTATTCAGATTCCTCATGGTTATCAATTTCATGACTAGAGTCACAAGAATCCTGCTTGTGAGATTGAATAATTACAAATTGGAAGGATATATCATTGAAACCGAGAATAAGAAAAAGAATAGGGAAGCTGAGTCTTCTTCTTTTCGTGATTTATGCATTGATTGTCATATATTTTGTACTGTTTTCCGACCGGCTGGGCCGGGTGGATGGATATGATACTTACCGGTATAATCTGGTGCCGCTTCAGGAAATCAGACGGTTTATCACATACAGGGATAACGTAAGTGGAGGAGCATTCCTCCTTAATCTCATCGGGAACCTGCTGGTCTTTTTCCCGATCGGCTTTCTCATTCCCATCTTCAGAACGAAAAACACCGGATTCTTCCGGATATTGATAGATTCTTTTTTATTTACATTAGGAATTGAGCTGGTCCAGCTCTTTACCCGGGTAGGAGTGTTTGACGTGGATGATCTGCTTCTTAATACCCTGGGCGGTCTGCTGGGATATATGGCCTACAGAATTGCCCTGGGCTTCTATCACAAGGCGGCCGGTTAGAAAAAAATAGATAAAATCTGTCGGGAGGATACACATGAGTCCAAGAAATATGTTGACATTTTCTGAAAAAAGAGTCTCTAAGAATGCCCTGATTACCTTTTTTATGGGTCTTGGTGAGATTGCCGGATTTATCATACTGTTTATCATGGCATATCTGAGCGGCGGAGAGCTCAGCATCAGGGCCGGTCTTGTGGGATGTCTTCTGATGCTGCTGGCCTTTTTCGGAGTCCTGTGGGGGATTTTCAGTTATGATGACATCAAGACCAACCAGCGCTTTAAGATTTCCGGGATCTTTTTAAATATCGTGGTGATCTTTCTGGGAATCACCCTGATCATGAGCTGACCTGGCACGTTCTGGGAATCATCCTGATCATGATCTGACCCGGCACGAACATAAGAAAAGCGTTGCTGCTCTTCATAAAAAAAGAGAAATCAGCAGATAAATCTGAGCTTTCAGGAAACAGAATTGATGCTCACAGAAATATAGAGAATAGTTTTATAGAATGAAATAACAGGAAACTGATTATATAGCAGAGGTAAACCAATATGGATTATAGAAATATATTAAAAGCAAGCAACGAGTCAGTGGCTGAGCGATATGCACTATCCCGGGACAGGATCCTTCAGATCGGCCTTTCTGCCAGCGATGCCCTGACTCCGGAACAGAATACATATTTTAGCAAGGTGGCCCTTTTCCTCAGCAAATGTATGGACCTCTACCGGATGGTGGAGGAGGGCAGGCTTGCGGGAATGATGGAAGAGGAACTGATGGAGGAGAACCGGGAATATTACCGGGATATCCTGCCGGAGAATTATGAGACTTCCTATGCAAACCCTGCCTACGCGGTTGCCGTCCTGGGGGAGGAGTACGGGCGGATCTTAAGCTTCCTCTACACAGAGCTTCGCTCCCTGAGGGTCTTCTGTTTTGAGCAGGATCTTAACAAGCTTACCATCTTAAATGAGCTCTTCCTGGAGATTTACGGATTATTTGACAGCAGGGATGTAAGCTACTGGAAGATTAAGGACAGCATATACTGGTTCCTCCATGACAATGCTCCCCTCTTTTTGGGCTGGCGGGTCCGGGAGCTGGTGGATCCGGGTCTGGATTTTGCTGTTTCCATTGTGATGGAGTCTGATCTTACCGATCTTCGTTATCTTTATGCCTATGGCGAATACATCTCAGATAATGAGCGTAAAATGGCAGAGTTTCTGAACAGTCTGCCCCAGGAAGAGATTGATAGAATAGCATTTACATTTACCGATGGATACAGGGAGGGCTTTGCCTTAAAGGGTGTGGACCTTTCCCGGAGAGAAACGGTAAATATCCGTTACAATATAGGTTTTGAGCGGATCGTCCGGGCAGCTGTCCTGCAGTTTAAGGAGATGGGGTTAAAGTCCGTCATTCACCGGTCTGCCTATAATACACTGAATAAGAGGCAGAATATCCGGATCGGTTATGTGTCCACCAACCCCAATGACCAGTATGACTATGACCATCGCTTCGATGATGCCATATATTTTGACAAACGGATGATGGAGCGCAAGCTGTCCTGCATGCGCAATGCCTATGAGGACTATGAGGCAGAGGCGGCCGGCTATGCCGGCCCGGCAGTGATCGAGGTTTTCGGCGATAAACCATTTGAGCCGGTGGCAAAGAAGGAGGCTTATCGCCTGAGTGACCGCCAGCAGACCCTGTCCGTGGATTATTCCACCCTGTCCAATACTCTCATGAATGAGTTCATTAACCAGGAGGAGCGGAGCTTTACCATCATCGCCTACCCCATGCCCTCCATCGGGCCTCAGTTCCCGGAAATCTTTGAGGCCATCAACCGGGTGAACACTTTGGATAAGGGCAAATACCGGGATATCCAGCAGACCATGATTGACCTCTTAGATCAGGCCGATTACGTGAAGATCATGGGCCGGGGAAGAAATATGACCAATCTGACCGTCAGACTCATCGACCTTGAAGACCCGGAAAAGCAGACCAAGTTCGAGAACTGTCTGGCCGATGTCAATATTCCGGTGGGAGAAGTATTTACCTCTCCAAAACTCAAGGGAACCAGCGGCCTTCTCCATGTGACGGAGGTTTTCCTGGAAGGTCTGTGCTATAAGGACCTCCGCCTCTATTTTGAAGATGGAAAGATCACGGACTACTCTTGCGGCAATTTTGAAGATCCGGAGGAAGGAAGACATTTTATCAAGGAGAATCTGCTCTTCCATCATGATACCCTCCCCATCGGAGAGTTTGCCATCGGAACCAACACCACTGCCTACGTGGTGGCAGGCAAATATGACATCATGGGCAAGCTGCCCATCCTCATTGCGGAGAAGATGGGGCCCCATCTGGCAGTGGGCGATACCTGCTACTCCTACACGGAGGATGTGCGGGTCTACAACCCGGACGGCAAGGAAATCATAGCCAGGGATAACGAATGCTCCATCCTGCGTAAGGAGGATCCTAAGAAGGCCTATTTTAACTGCCACACGGACATTACCATCCCCTACGAGGAGCTGGGCCGGATTGTGGCCGGCATCACCTCACCTACCGGCTGGGATGGAAAGAACACGGAGCGGGTGGAAATTCCCATCATTCTGGACGGACGGTTTGTGCTTGATGGGACTATGGAGCTTAATAAGGCTTTCGGGGGAGAGTGATTTATATGAGTACAATCAGAATAAAAAACGGGCGGGTCATGAATCCTGCCACGGGAATGGATGAGAATACCGATGTCTGGATCAGAGATGGGAGGATACTGGGTTTCGGGAAGGATCCTGTCAATCTGCGAAACCAGGACGGGGAGAGTCTGAATGGCGGGACGGAACCTGAAGATCTGCGTCCGGACCAGGTCATCAATGCCTCCGGCTGTATCGTGGCCCCGGGGCTTGTGGATGTCCATGTACATTTCCGGGATCCAGGCCAGACCCACAAGGAGGACCTGGTGACGGGAAGCCGGGCAGCTGCCGCAGGGGGCTTTACCACGGTGGTCTGCATGGCCAACACCAATCCCATCGTGGATAATACGGAAGTGCTTGATGATATTATAAGAAGGACAGCAGACCTGCCCATCCATGTGAAGCAGGCCTCCGCGGTCTCACTGGGTTTTAAGGGTCAGGAACTGGTGGATGGTCAGGCCATGATCGCCCACGGAGCCTGCGGTTTTACAGATGACGGCATTCCTCTTACCAATGCGGGCTTTATCAGGAAGGCCATGGAGATGGCGGCCGCCTTCGATGTGCCTATCAGCCTCCATGAGGAAGACCCCACCCTCAACGAAGTGAATGGCGTGAACAAAGGGGCAGTCAGCGATCAGATGGGCATCGGCGGGGCCCCGGCCATATCCGAGGATGTGATGGTGGCCCGGGATGTCATGCTGGCATTGGAAACCGGAGCAAAGGTGGATATCCAGCACATTTCCTCAGGCAGGTCCGTTGACCTGGTCCGGATGGGCAAGAAAATGGGTGCGAAAGTCTATGCAGAAGCGACGCCCCATCATTTCAGCCTGACAGAGGAGTCGGTTTTAGACCATGGCACCCTGGCCAAGATGAATCCGCCCCTGCGGACAGACTGGGACCGGAGCAAAATCATTCACGGACTGCAGGACGGCACCATCGACATGATTGCCACAGACCATGCCCCCCATGCTGTGGAAGAAAAGGGTCAGGAGTTCACCAAAGCTCCCAGTGGAATCATCGGTCTGGAAACCTCCCTGGCTCTGGGTGTGACCAACCTGGTAAGGAGGGGATATCTTTCCATGATGGACCTTCTTGCCAAGATGACCATCAACCCGGCAAGGCTCTATAAGTTCGACTGCGGGGACATTTCCCCGGGAAAAGCAGCCGATTTGGTGGTTTTTGACCCGGATGCAGCCTATACTGTAGAAGAATTTGCATCAAAAGCGGAGAATTCACCTTTCCTTGGGGCACTGCTTTATGGTAAAGTAAAGTGTACCATCTGCCAGGGAGAGGTTGTGTACAGGGATTGATATATATTAGGAGAAAAAGATGATTAATGCACTAGTTAAAAGTATTAAAAAGAAGGATGCACCGATTGTTGTGGGATTAGACCCCATGCTGTCTTATGTACCTGATCATATCCTGGAGGCTGCCTTTAAGTATTACGGAGAGACTCTCGATGGTGCTGCCGAGGCAATCTGGCAGTATAACAAGGGGATCATCGATGCAGTCTATGACCTGATTCCGGCAGTAAAACCCCAGATTGCCATGTATGAGCAGTTTGGCATCCCGGGTCTTGAGGCATTTAAGAAAACCTGTGATTACGCCAAAGAAAAAGGCCTGGTGATCATCGGGGATATCAAGCGCGGAGATATCGGGTCTACCTCAGAGGCCTACGCCGTGGGTCATCTGGGCAAAGTCCAGGTGGGAAGTCAGACCTTGCAGCCCTTCACCGAGGACTTTGTGACCGTGAATCCCTATCTGGGCTCCGACGGTGTGAAACCCTTTATGAAGATATGTAAAGAAGAGAAAAAAGGAATCTTTGTCCTGGTGAAGACCTCCAACCCATCAAGCGGGGAGTTCCAGGACCAGCTGGTATGGCAGACCCCCCTCTATGAGATCGTGGCAAGGAAAGTCGCCGAGTGGGGGGAGAGCCTTATGGGCGAAAGCTACAGCTTTGTCGGGGCAGTTGTGGGAGCAACCTATCCTGAGATGGGAGCTGCCTTAAGAAAAATTATGCCCAGGAACTATATCCTGGTGCCGGGCTACGGTGCCCAGGGCGGCCAGGGCAAGGATCTTAAAGCCTTCTTCAACGAGGACGGGCTGGGCGCTATCGTAAACTCCAGCCGGGGCATCATCTGTGCTTACCAGAAAGCCCCCTATAAGGACAAGTTCGCTCCTGAGAACTATGCGGACGCCAGCAGACAGGCAGTTCTGGATATGAAAGAAGATCTGAAAGAGGCTTATGTTAGATAATAATACAGAAATATGACTAAATGCAGGAATAGCAGAGTTTAGTCATAGAAAAGAAGCCTGAAAGGATCGGGGAAGGATCCTAAGGACCCAAGAGAATATGACTCATTAAAGAAAAAAAGAAGAATAGTCATAAAAAAGAGCCCGGAAGGATTGTGACAGAGCTAAGAAGGGCCAGGAGAATATGACTAAACACAGAGAATAATAGAGTAAGTCACAAATAAAGGCCAGTAAGTTAATGAGTAGATACTTGCGAAACTCGCTAGCGCTCGTTCGCAATCTTGAACAAAACAAGGTCGAAATCCGGCCATGCCGGATTTCTCCGAACTCAATTCGGTTGAAACCACACAGGAATTGTGGATAACTACCCTGTACTTTGAAAATTGACGTACTTT
>JAFUDC010000085.1 GCA_017459345.1 Eubacterium sp. | reverse complement strand
CGGCTTTCCGCCGGCGCCAGAGGTGTTTTTTACACTTAGATTTCTTTTCTTTGGCGTTTTTAAGGGTAATTTGATTTGGCCGGAGGCCTTTCGACGGCGCCAGAGGTGTTTTTTACACTTAGATTTCTTATCTTTGGCCTTTTTAAGGGTAATTTGGACTGGCCCGGCGGCTTTCCGCCGGCGCCAGCAGTGTTTTTTACACTTAGATTTCTTATCTTTGGCTTTTCTAGGGGTAATATCGATTGGCTCAGCGGTTTACCGCTGAGCCAGGAAGTGTCTTACATTTATAAGCTTTATCTATGGTATATTAAAGGTTCTTTGGGATAATCAATACTATATTGAATTATAGTAGTATTTACTATAATTGTATCATTTGGCATATACTAAATCAACTAAAATATTTTGCCAATCCGCAGCAATCATCATTAATTCACTATCGGACATTATCTCACCTAATTAACCTTAAAGTTAACTATGATAATCAAACCCGCTTTCCTCACCGATAGGCAGTTCCAGCAGTTCGGGATGGGCAAAGATATGCTTGATCAGTCTTAAGCTTCTGGCAAAGTAGAATCCATCGGCAATCCTCTCATCCAGGGTTGCCCCGATGTCGATGACGTCCCGAATCTGGCTGCTGCCATCGGGCATAAGCATCTCTTCTTTATGTAGAGTTCCAATAGTGACCATGATGCTGTTAGTTCCGTAGTTATTAAGATGATGATATACAGAAGGGCATCGAATGCTTCCGAGATTGCTGCATAGGATGGTGGTATAGTTGGGATCCCCTTCCGTCAGAAAGCTGGGATTAACCCCCCAGAAATCCAGCCAGCGAATGATCCGGATGACAGGAATCAAAACCAGACGGGGCAAGGCAGCGAACTTGTCCAACAAGTTATCGATACCTCCCGTGGCATGTTCACTCTTCCGGGTTTCTTTTACATTGCCGACAATCTTCTTGCTGATGCTTTCTATGTTATCTGAATCAGATGGGGTCAGAACCATCAGAGATTCCTCTGCATTATCTGCAAATTTTCTTTTAACTACAAAGCTGATGCTGATCTCATCCCGCTCATAGAGACGATAACCCTGGATGAACCGGTTTAGCAGAGGGCGTTCTTTCACCATTCTTGCCATACCGGTCACAGCACAGTGAAAGATTGTTGTTTTATAATCCGGGTGCTCCGCGTTTTTCTGTTCAAGGTAGGAGACTAGTTCGGTGGCGTCAAGCTGATCATTAAGGTAGACTTCGCAGTCTGTCCTTTTAGGCATGAGGTAGGCCATGACAGTCTGCAGGCCCGGAGCTTTTACCCTTCTGCCGTCCCGCCTGTCACCATAGCTTCGTTTTCTGTTTTTCATCCTTCTTTTGATAGTCATATCCTTTTCTCCGTTCTTTTTTAACCATCACTGTCCTAATAAAAATTCCTCAACATTCTGAACTATCTCACAATATTGATATGATCAATATATATTAGAGAGGCCCGGAATCACTCTTCAATATGATATATAATAATCAAAACGTCAAAAATTTCTTTGCTTGTTATTCATAATGATCGAAGTGTCAAAAGCTTTTCACGGATTGCTTCTTCACAAAACGACTTCCTCAACCCTGCACTTCATTTGCAGATATTATATATCATAAACCCGACCCGATACCATCCTCCGACAGGGAACCCCCAGCATCCTGCAGTTATTCTCAAACCCAGAAGGATCGACCGGCGATGTCATGGGTGGAAAGGAATCATCATAGTGATCCAGCAGGATCCTCTGCGGTTTCAGTTTCTTAACAATCCGCAAAGCATATTCATCCTGGTCTGACCTTCCCTGAAGGGGCAGGATCATGCAATCTGCTCCGGTGGGATAATCGACATCTTCGTGGTAATTCATACTTCCAAGTATCTGCAGTCGCTTACCCTTGCATCGAATTTCATAGAAGAGAATCTCCCCGCCTTCCTGATATAGGTGATTGAGGTAAAGAAGCCTCAGCATGTGTATCGGGTGGTACAAAAGCCTCTTGTTAAACACTGTTTTCAAGATAATCCCTGTATCAAACCGGCAGTGCCGGCTCTGATATGCCTGGATTTCAAAAGGACCTAAGCTCAGAGCTGTTCCGGGTCTGATCAGCTTAAGCTGTACTGCTTTCAATCTCCTTGCCGGTGTCCTGGTCGTATAGATACAGGTATTCGTTCCCCGGTAGATCTCCGGTACATGATAAATGTGATCGAAATGGCCATGAGTAATGAATACCGCATCTGCCATCCGGTAAAGCTTCTTCAGTCTCTGCCGCTTTCCTGCCTGAGTCGAGCTCGCTTCCTGGCTGCATCTCGTTCTCTGAGTACTCATCCTTACACGAGCACCTCTCGCTCTCTGAGTACTATTCCTTCCCTGAGCACCTCTCGCTCTCTGAGTACTATTCCTTCCCTGAGCACCTCTCCCTCCCTGAGGGCTCTTCCTTCCACGAACACCTCTCGTTCCCTGAGGGCTCTTCCTTCCACGAACACCTCTCGTTCCCTGAGGACCCCTTGTTCCTCTGGGCGGCAGTCCCAGAAAGGGATCAAATGTGAGAACCGTTTTGCCTTCTTTAATAACCAGAGAAGCAGTGTTTGTCCATATCAGCTTCATTCCTCCCTCTCTGCCTCCTCTTCCAACAGCCGGTAGGCCACCTTGCCCACCAGAGTTTTGGGCAGTTCATCCCGGAAAACAATCTCCTTGGGGAGGGCGTAGGAGGCAATGTGAAGAGCCAGTTCTTTCATAATATTGGCCTCGGTTTCCTGACTGGCAGCAACTCCTTCCTTTAAAACTACATAGGCCCGTACCCTCTGCATCCGCCGGGGGTCTTTGACCCCGATCACACAGCTGTAGGCCACTTCATCACAGCCATCAATGACACGTTCAACCTGGCCGGGATAGACATTGTAGCCATTGGTGATGATCATCCGCTTGATCC
The DNA here is from genome assembly GCA_017459345.1 of Eubacterium sp. Lineage (GTDB taxonomy): Bacteria > Bacillota > Clostridia > Lachnospirales > Lachnospiraceae > Anaerobutyricum. The sequence continues at coordinate 17,066 of JAFUDC010000085.1, read as the reverse complement.
GCTGGCTGAAATAAACGTATCCATCCTCGTCCATCTTCCCCAGGTCTCCGGTATAGAGCCAGATGTTGCCGTCCGCCAGCCGGCGCAGGGTCTTATTGGTCTCTTCCACGTTATTCAGATAGCCTTTCATGACAGAAGGACCTCTGAGAATGATTTCTCCCTCTTCTCCTGCCGGGAGGACATCGTCCGTTCCCGGTTTGACAATGCAGTAGTAAGTATCAGGGAATGGCAGGCCGATGCTGCCTTCCCTGCTGGTGTTTTTGGGTGTCAGACAGGAGGCTGTCACACATTCTGTAAGGCCGTAGCCCTCCCGGACCTGAATCCCTGCATTATGCTCTTTAAGAAAATGGTCTATTTTCTTTTTCAGTTCTACGGAAAGGGAATCTCCCCCGCAGAACATGCCAAGCAGGAAGGAGAGATCGGCATCCTTAAGCTGGGGTAAATGGAGGAGGGCTTCAAAGATGGTGGGAACTCCCGCGATAAAGTTGGGCTTTTTCTTTAAAAGCATATCCGCATAGGACTTTCCGGTAAATGTGGGCATGAGGACGCAGCATACGCCGTGAATCAGAACAGTATGGATGTTGATGCCCAGACCGAATCCATGAAACATGGGCATACAGCTAAGGATCTTTAAGCCCACACGGAATTCCTCCTCGATGGCTGCCCTTGCCTGCAGGGCCAATGCATTAAAGTTTAAGTCTGTCAGGCAGATGCCCTTGGGCTTGCCGCTGGTTCCTCCACTGTAGAGAATGACTGCCGTGTGGTCCTTCTCGTATCTTATGGGAGGAAGGGTGACCTGTCTGCCCCTTTTCAGGAAATGTTTCCAAAGCATGGCGTGGGATGTATTGGGAAAGGACAGATATTTCCTGCCCTCCTTTGCCAGGAAAAGGGCTGCCAGATGGGGCGGCAGTTCCTCCTGCATCCGGGCGACTAGGACGGTCAGCTCATGGTCAACTTCCTGGAGAGCCGCCTCCACCTTCTCATAGAACATATCCAGAACCAGAATAAACCGGCTGGAGGAAACATTCAGATAATAAGTGATTTCATGCTGGGCAGACTGGGGATGAACCATATTTGCCACGACCCCAATCCGGTTCAGGGCATAGAAGCAGACCATGGCCTGGGGACAGTTGGGCATGCATATGGTAACCACGTCATCCCTCTGCACTCCCATGGCAAGAAAGGCAGCAGCCGCCTGTTCAATCTTTGCAACAAATGTTTGAAAGGAACATTTTCTATTATAGAATTCGTAAGCTGGAGCATCCGGATACTGTCTGGAGATCTTCTCCAGCATCTGAAACATGGTAAGCTCCGGATAATCCAGGTGAATGGTATTAGTGTTCATCATAAGCCTTACTCTTTAGTTTAATGCGATTAGTTATCTTTGTGTTGTCACGCTTATATCATACCATGATTGTCCTATTCTTTCAATTTTCTTTCACATGGAAAATCCCGTCCTGTGAAAGGGCGGGATTATTCTTTATAAATATCTTTTATGATTAACAAGCAGGAGTACTCCATCAGATACTAGTCGGTTGTGCGAAATTCATAAAAACACTTCATTCTCTGCAGGCCGGCTATAATTCTCCTCCAGCATGGCAATATGAGATAAGAATGCCGGGTCGTCAAAGTAGATTGCATGGGCCGGGCACTGCTTTATGCAGGCCTGACACTTTATGCAGATTCCTTCCACCCGCCAGTGATCTGTCTCCTGGTCGGGCAGCCGGATTGACCCCACCGGACATACCCTTGCACAGGTGCCGCATAGGGTGCATGTATCATGAACCTTAGGCTTGGCCTTCAGAAAAACTGCCGGCTTTCCATCTCTTCCCAGAGGCTGATAGTAGGTCGGAATGGGTTCTGTTCCCCGGACTGCAATTGGACCGGGAATGGTCTTCATCTTCTCAATCTTCCGGGAGACTGCGGATGCAAAACATCTGATGGTGGATAGATCCCCATCCCTGGGCCTGCCTTTAGCAAGCTTATCTGTGAAGGAGTGCTCAGCAACAAAAGCCCCTCCGGCAATGGTATGAAAACCATTGGTCTCCAGTACATTTCTTAATTCTATCAATGCATTGTCATAGCTGCGGTTGCCAAAGGTCACGATAGGAACCGCCAGGGCATTGTTTCCTGTAAACAGCCTTTGAATTTCCGGCAGAATCTTGTTGGGAACCCGTCCTGCATATACAGGAGTTCCAAAGATTACAAGATCATCCTCTGAAAAGCTTACAGGTTTATCCCGATTGTCAGGCAGGGTAAAGTCATATTCATAATATTGAATATCAGAAACCCTGGCTATTTCCCGGGCGATTGTTTTCACTACTTCCTTGGTTTTTCCCGTTGGGCTGAAATAAACAGCGTGAATATTGCAGATTTTCATGGGCTGGTTCCTCCTGAGTAATAACCCATCGCTTATAATTATCCCTCGAATGCAGAAAGGTCAACAGGCCGGGCGCAGGCCCGGCCTTCATTATTGTTACGGTGTAAAGTCCGTTATCCTCAAACCGCTATCGTCAATGCTACTTTCTGGGCTTATGTAGCATTCGCGCAAGGAAACACACATGATTTGCAGAAATGGCTTGTTTTCAAGGTTTTTATGGGTAAAAAAAGAAGCCAAGTGGCGAAAAATCGCACACAAGGCTTTTTCTTTTGGCTGTTTTGGAGAAAGTGAAAACGCGATAATGGACTTTGCACCAAAATAATTATATTTACTCGAATTCTATCGTTCCCGGGGGCTTGCTGGTCAGGTCGTAGAATACCCGGTTGACCCCCTTTACCTCATTGATGATCCGGCTCATGGTCTTCTGGAGGACTTCAAAGGGAATCTCAGCCGCTTCGGCCGTCATAAAGTCAATGGTTCTGACTGCCCTGAGGGCAACGGCATAATCATAGGTTCGTTCATCACCCATGACGCCCACTGACCGCATGTTGGTGAGGGCCGCAAAGTACTGGTCGGGCATCCAGGAGGGCTTCTTTCCGGTTTTCTCCTCCTCTGCTTTTGCTGCAATCGCAACCTCTTCCCGGTAAATGGCGTCGGCGTCCTGGACCATCCGTACCTTGTCGGCGGTGATGTCGCCTACAATCCGGATGCCCAGCCCCGGACCCGGGAAGGGCTGACGGAAGACCAGGTATTCCGGAATGCCCAGCTCCAGACCGGCCTTGCGGACTTCGTCCTTGAAGAGATCCCGCAGGGGTTCAATGATTTCCTTAAAATCCACATAGTCAGGAAGGCCGCCTACGTTGTGGTGGGACTTGATCACGGCAGATTCGCCGCCCAGGCCGCTTTCCACCACATCCGGGTATATAGTTCCCTGAACCAGGTAATCCACAGCACCAATTTTCTTGGCTTCCTCCTCGAAGACTCGAATGAATTCCTCCCCGATGATCTTCCGCTTCCTTTCCGGCTCATCAACACCGGCCAGCTTGATATAATACCGGTCCTGGGCATTGACCCGGATAAAGTTGAGATCATAAGGTCCATCGGGGCCGAACACGGCCTCCACCTCATCGCCCTCATTCTTCCGTAACAGGCCATGATCCACAAAGACACAGGTCAGCTGCTTGCCAACTGCCTTGGACAGGAGAACGGCAGCTACTGAGGAATCGACCCCGCCGGAGAGAGCACACAAGACCTTGCCATCTCCCACCTTCTCCCTTATGGCTTCGATGGATATCTGAACGAAAGAATCCATCCTCCAGTCACCGGAGCAATGACATACGCCGCAGACATAATTACGAAGGATTTCCTTGCCCCTGACCGTATGGAGAACCTCCGGGTGGAACTGGATGGCATAGAGGCTCTTTTCCCGGTTTTCGGCCGCAGCCACGGGGCAGTCCCTGGTATAAGCACATATCTCAAAACCCGGAGCCACTCTGGAGATATAATCAAAATGGCTCATCCAGCAGATGGTTTCCTCTTCTACACCGGCAAAGAGAGGAGAGTCTGTATCCACATGGACTTCCGTCTTTCCGTACTCTCTTACCTGGGCTCTCTCCACCTTGCCGCCCAGGACATGCATCATCAGCTGAGCCCCGTAGCAAAGCCCCAGAACCGGAACTCCCAGCTCAAAAAGCTCTTTCGTGCAGGTGGGGGAATCCTCCTCATAGCAGCTGTTGGGGCCGCCGGTCAGGATAATCCCTTTGGGGTTCATGGCTTTGATCTTCTCGATATCTGTTTTATATGAGTATATTTCACAGTATACATTGCACTCCCTGACCCGGCGGGCCACCAGCTGGTTATACTGTCCTCCAAAATCAATGACGATTACAGTTTCTCTCTTCAATCTTTTGTCCTCCTGATTAGCATTATGTCCCTGTTTCTTTATATTTCTACGTACTCTTTATACTTCTGCAGGTCTTTCAGCAGACAGTTCATGGTAATCCGGGTTCCCTCTCCCAGATACTCCACATTCTTCACAGTGGCATTCTCATTAAAATAGGACACCAGACCCCCTTGGGTATAGGGAATCAGCATGGTACAGTCCACATAATCCTGGTAAATGTGTGAGCTGATCATGGAAACCAGTTCTTCAATTCCAATCCCCTGACCGGCTGCCATATAGATGGAGTCACCTTTTATCACAGGGAGTGTCGGGAACGGCTCACGACCCGCAGCTTCCTGCAGATTTGTATGAATCACTCCATTCCTTTCCTCTAATCTGTCAGAGTCTTTTTTTTCCACCAGATCACACTTATTAAATACATAGATACAGGGAATCTCGTCTGCTCCCAGTTCCTTTAGCGTATCCCTGGTCACCCGCATATGGTCGGGATAGTGTTCATCTGAGTAGTCAATCACTTCCAGGAGCACATCCGCGTAGCGGACCTCCTCCAGGGTAGAGTGAAAGGCCTGGACCAGATTGTGGGGCAGCTTGTTGATAAAGCCCACGGTATCCGAGAGAAGGAATTCCTTTTTATCTGGCAGCTCAATCTTCCGAATGGTGGTGTCCAGGGTGGCAAAGAGCATGTCCTGAGCCATCACCTTACGCTCCTCCTTTTTATCCTCCTGCTTCTCATAGCGGTCAATCAAGGCATTCATGAGGGTTGACTTGCCTGCATTGGTGTAGCCCACCAGGGCTACCTGAGGAATACCCTGACCCAGGCGCCGCTTCCTCTGGGTCTCCCTGGTCTTCTCAATCTCTTTTAGTTCCTTCTTCAGCTCGGAGATGCGGTGGCGGATTTTCCGCTTGTCAAGCTCCAGTTTTGTCTCTCCGGCTCCACGGTTGGACAGACTGCCGCTGCCCCCGCCCTGCCGGCTTAATACAGTGCCAAGACCGGTCAGTCTGGGCAGCTCGTACTGAAGCCTGGCTGTCTCCACCTGAATCTGGGCCTCCTTGGTTCGGGCCCGGGAGGAGAAAATCCTCAGGATGAGATTGGTCCGGTCATAGACCGGCCTGTCAATGATCTCAGTCAGGTTTCTAAGCTGCATGGGCGACAGAGTGTTATCAAAGATCACCACATCTGCCTCCAGCATGTGGGCTACCGCCTTGATCTCATCCACCTTGCCGGTTCCCACATAGACTCCGGTGTTGATCTGGGATACATTCTGGGTCTCCACGCCCACCACCTCCATATGACAGGCCTCGGCAAGACTCTCCAGTTCACTTAAAGACGTCTCAAAATCAGGATCACTGTTCAGATTCACCCCCACGATGAGTGCCCTAGTCAGTCTATCCTCGCTGCTGTAATTCTCTTCCATCTTCACCTCCGAACAGTAATTATAATCTTATTATCTCAAAAATAATTTCTAGATGCTATCATAAAGATATTTATAAGAACTTCCCATATCATCATTAACATATGATAATTCTGCTGACTATTGATCAGTATGAATGTGGAAAGTTATTACTTAAACATCCTCCCGGTCACTGCTGCTGCCACTTTATAAACCGGTCCCTCCATACGCTTTGTCACCTGGTCCAGTTCCCTGCGGATCTGGATGCCCTGGGGACAGTGCTGTTCACATTTGCCGCACTTCATGCAGCGGGAGGCATTGGTCCGGTCGGCCTTCAGGGTAGTACACATGACATACTCCCTCATGCCGTTAAACCAGTTGTCGGTGTAGCTGACATTGTAGCAGCGGAAGGCACCGGGTATATCTACCCCTGCGGGGCAGGGCTGGCAGTAGCCGCAGCCGGTGCAGGGAACCTTGATCTTCTCGTTGATGGCCCGTCTTACCTTCTTGTAGAGTAGCTTATCCTCCTCGGTCAGTTCTCCCACCCTGGCACTGTTTGCAATCCGGATGTTCTCCTTGACCATATCCATGGAGTTCATGCCGGACAGCACTACAGATACCTGGGGCTGGTTCCAGAGCCAGCGAAGCCCCCACTCGGCGGGACTGCGTTTGGGCTCAGCCTGGGCAAAGAGCTTCTCCGCCTTGGGCGGCAGGTTGTTAACCAGGCGGCCCCCCCGAAGAGGCTCCATGATAATCACAGGGATCCCCTTCTTAGCCGCGTAGGCCACTCCCTTACGCCCTGCCTGGGAGTTGACGTCCATGTAGTTGTACTGAACCTGGCAGAATTCCCAGTCATAGGCATCCAGCAGTTTAATAAAGTTCTCAGTGTTGCCATGATAGGAGAAGCCGATATGGCGGATCTGACCCTTCTCCTTCTTCTCGCTGATCCAGTCCCGGATTCCCATATCGCAGAGTTTGCGCCAGACCTGGACGTCAGGCAGCATATGCATCAGATAATTGTCGATATGGTCTGTCTTCAGTCTGGTCAACTGTTCGGCAAAAAGCTTCTCAAGCCCATCCATGGACTTGATCAGGAAGTGGGGCATCTTGGTGGCAATCAGGACCCGGTCCCTCCAGCCCCTTTTCTCCAGTATGGTTCCCAGGGCAGCCTCAGAGCCCGGATACATATAGGCTGTGTCAAAATAATTCACGCCCCGGGAGATGGCATATCCGATCTCCCGCTCCGCTTCCCGCATGTCGATGCCGGTCCCCCGCTTGGGCAGCCGCATGCATCCAAAACCCAGGATTGACATATCATTTTTTCTTCGTTCCATTGTAACCTCCTACATTAATAACCCCTGCACTTATTCTTTTCTTCTCCACATAGATATAAAAGTCCCTGCATTGTGACCGGACTTATATAATATACTTTCTCAGATACTGCCCCGTATAAGATCGGGGCACTTTCACCACTTCCTCCGGTTTCCCTGAGGTCACTACGGTTCCGCCGCCTTCTCCCCCTTCCGGCCCCATATCGATGATATAGTCCGCGTTCTTGATGACCTCCAGATTATGCTCAATCACAACCACCGTGTTGCCGCCCTCCGTCAGCCTCTGCAGGATATCGATCAGCTTATGGACATCCGCAAAGTGAAGGCCGGTGGTGGGCTCGTCCAGCACATAGATGGTCTTGCCGGTGGACTGCCGGCTTAACTCTGTTGCCAGCTTGACCCGCTGGGCTTCGCCGCCGGATAAGGTGGTTGAAGGCTGTCCAAGCTTGATATAGGACAGGCCCACATCCCGCAGAGTTTCGATCTTCCTGCGGATGGAAGGCACACTTTCAAAGAAATCGCAGGCCTCATCCACAGTCATATCCAATACTTCGAATATATTCTTCCCCTTGTACTTAACCTCCAGTGTCTCCCGGTTGTAGCGCTGACCGTGGCAGACTTCACAGGGCACGTAGACATCCGGCAGGAAATGCATCTCAATCTTGATGATGCCATCTCCGGCGCAGGCTTCACAGCGGCCGCCCTTCTTGTTGAAGCTGAACCGCCCCTTGTCGTAGCCTCTGGCCTTGGCATCCTTGGTCATGGAGAAAAGCTCGCGTATATGATCAAAGACACCGGTGTAGGTGGCCGGATTGGACCTGGGTGTCCTGCCGATGGGGGACTGGTCGATATTGATAATCTTATCCAGCTGATTAGCCCCGGTGATGGACTTGTGCTTACCCGGCTTGATCCTGGCACGGTTCAGAACTCCGGCCAGCTTCTTATAGAGGATTTCATTGACCAGGGAGCTTTTGCCCGATCCGGACACTCCTGTCACGCAGGTAAAAACCCCCAGAGGAAAGTCCACATCCACCTTCTTTAAATTGTTCTCCTCTGCTCCCTTGACCGTCAGCCAGCCGGTGGGTTCCCGGCGGGACCCCGGTACCGGAATCTTTCTCCTGCCGCTTAAGTAATCTCCTGTGATGGAGGCCGGATTATTCATCAGGTCCTGAGCGGTTCCCGTGGCGACAACCTCCCCGCCGTGTTCCCCGGCTTCGGGACCGATATCCACGATATAGTCCGCCTCCCGCATGGTATCCTCATCATGCTCTACCACAATCAGTGAGTTTCCCAGATCACGGAGCCTCTTTAAGGCGGCGATCAGCTTGTCATTATCCCTCTGATGAAGTCCGATGCTTGGTTCATCCAGGATATAGGCCACGCCCACCAGGCCGGACCCGATCTGGGTGGCCAGGCGGATCCGCTGGGCCTCACCGCCGGACAGGGTGGCCGTCGCCTGCATGAGGCTCAGGTAATCCAGCCCCACATCATTCAGGAAACCCAGCCTGCCTTTGATCTCCCGGAGGATAAGGCGGCCGATCATCATCTGCCGGTCGGTAAGCTCTACCTTCTCAAAGAATTCCAGTGTCTTCCTGACCGAGAGCCTGGTCAGCTCGGCGATGTTATAATCTCCCACCGTTACCGCCAGGGACTCGGACTTCAGTCTCTGGCCATGGCAGATATCACAGGGAGTCACGGTCATAAACTTCTCATACTCAGCCTTCATGGTCTCGGAATGATTCTCCCGGTAGCGCCGCTGCACATTCTTAAGGAGGCCTTCGAAGGCCACGTCATAGATACCCTCGCCTCTGCGTCCCTTGTAGTGGACCTTTATCTCCCGGCCGTCTGTCCCGTGGACCAGCATATGCTGTACATCCTCCCGCAAGTCTTCAAAGGGAGTAGTCAGATCAAAATCATATTCCAGGGCCAGGGCATCCAGAATAGCCCTGGTATAACTCTTGGGGTCGGTGCAGGACTGCCATCCTGTTACAACAATAGCCCCGTCTGCGATGGAAATACTCCTATCCGGGATCATCAGGTCCACGTCAAACTCCATCTTAAAGCCCAGCCCGTGACAGAATGGACAGGCTCCAAATGGATTATTAAAAGAAAAGCTTCTGGGCTCAATCTCATCGATACTGACCCCGCAATCAGGGCAGGAGAAGGACTGGGAGAAATTCAGACTCTCCCCGCCAACCACATCCACAAGGAGCAGACCGCCGGTCAGGGCCATGACTGTCTCAATGGAATCAGCCAGCCTCTGCTCAATGCCCTCCCGGATCACCAGGCGGTCCACCACGATCTCGATATTATGCTTCTTATTCTTCTCCAGCTTGATTTCCTCGGACAGGTCGTAGAGATTACCATCTATTCTCACCCGGACATAGCCGCTCCGCTTGGCATTCTGCAGGACCTTGACATGCTCCCCCTTCCTGCCCCGGACAATGGGAGCTAACAGCTGAATCCTGGTTCTCTCCGGCATAGCCATGAGCTGGTCCACAATCTGGTCTACCGTCTGCTTCTCGATCACCTTCCCGCATCTGGGACAGTGGGGTATTCCGATCCTGGCATAGAGAAGACGCAGGTAATCATAGATTTCCGTAACGGTCCCCACCGTTGATCTGGGGTTTCGGTTGGTGGACTTCTGGTCGATGGATATGGCAGGGGACAGGCCCTGGATATCATCCACCTCGGGCTTTTCCATCTGCCCTAAAAACTGTCTTGCATAGGAGGACAGGGACTCCATATACCGCCTCTGCCCCTCGGCATAGATGGTGTCAAAGGCCAGGGAAGACTTGCCTGACCCGGAAAGACCCGTCAGCACCACGAACTGGTTTCTTGGTATATCTATATTAATATCCTTCAGGTTGTGCTCTCTGGCACCCCTGATACGGATGTATTCTTTTTTATTGCTCATATTTTCTCCATTTTTTTCGATAAGCATGGCTGCTCTGTACTTCGTACTCCCGCAGCTTATCCTTCGTAATCCCTCAAAGCTATCTTATATTTCTTAAGCTCATCCCTGTACTCGGCAGCCTCCTCGAAGTTAAGCTCTGCCGCTGCCCGGTTCATCTTCTTAGTGAGCTGGGCGATCATTTCCTTAAGTTCCTTCTTATCCATGGACTCCACATCCTTCTTAAGCTTCCTGCCCAGAGGAGCCTCATCCTCTTCCTCCTTGGTGATGGAGATGATATCCCGGATGGCCTTCTGAATGGTCTGGGGCGTGATGCCATGCTCCTCATTGTACTGAGTCTGGATCTTCCGCCGCCGCTCTGTCTCCGTGAGGGCCGCCCGCATGGACTCCGTTATGGTATCACCATACATGATGACATGGCCGTCCACATTTCTCGCTGCCCGGCCGATGGTCTGAACCAGGGAGGTCTCAGACCGGAGGAAGCCCTCCTTATCCGCATCAAGGATGGCAATCAGGGTCACCTCCGGGATATCCAGACCCTCTCTTAGCAGGTTGATTCCCACCAGGACATCAAACACATCCATGCGGAGGTCTCGGACGATCTCGATTCTCTCCAGGGTATCGATATCCGAGTGCAGGTACTTGACCCGGATGTCCAGGTCCTTCATGTAGGAGGTCAGGTCTTCCGCCATCCGCTTGGTCAGGGTGGTAACCAGAACCTTATGCTTCTTTGCCGTCTCCTTGTTGATTTCGCTGATCAGATCATCGATCTGCCCTTCCACAGGCCGGACCTCCACCAGAGGATCCAGGAGCCCGGTGGGCCGGATGATCTGCTCTGCCCTGAGCATCTCATGCTCATCCTCATAGACATTGGGCGTGGCGGAGACGAAGAGCATCTGGTCAATCCTCTGCTCGAACTCTTCAAAGTTTAATGGCCGGTTATCCAGAGCCGAGGGCAGGCGGAAGCCGTAATCCACCAGAGTCTGCTTTCTGGACCGGTCCCCGGCGTACATGCCCCGGACCTGGGGAACTGTGATGTGGGACTCATCCACGATCATCAGGAAGTCATCCCCGAAGAAATCAATCAGGGTGTAGGGGGCCTGGCCAGGAGCCAGCCCGGTCAGATGCCTGGAATAGTTTTCGATGCCGGCGCAAAAGCCTGTCTCCTTGAGCATCTCCATGTCAAAGTTGGTCCGCTCTGCAATCCGTTGAGCCTCTAAAAGCTTATCGTTCTCTGTGAACCAGGCTACCCTCTGGGCAAGCTCCTCCTTGATGGTGCCCACTGCCCGGGCAATCTGATCCTCCGGCACCACATAGTGGGAGGCGGGGAAGATTGCCGCAAAGTGAAGGCTGGCCTTGATCTCCCCGGTAAGCACATCCACCTGGGTGATCCGGTCGATCTCATCTCCGAAAAACTCCACCCGAATGGCATCCTCAAAGGTAGAAACGGGCACAATCTCCAACACATCCCCCCGGACCCGGAAGCTGCCCCGCTTAAAGTCCAGCTCATTCCTCACGTACTGGATATCGATCAGCTGGCGGACCACCTCATCCCGCTCGATCTCCATCCCCGGACGCAGGGAGATCATCATCTCGGCATAATCATTCTTGCTTCCGATGCCGTAGATACAGGATACGGAAGAAACCACGATCACATCTCTCCTCTCAATAAGGGCCGCCGTGGCTGAGTGACGGAGCTTATCAATCTCGTCATTGATGGAGGAATCCTTCTCTATATAGGTGTCCGTCGAAGGCACGTAGGCCTCCGGCTGGTAATAATCATAGTATGACACAAAGTACTCTACCGCATTATGAGGGAAAAATGCCTTAAACTCACTGTAGAGCTGGGCTGCCAGAGTCTTGTTGTGGGCCAGAATCAGGGTAGGCTTGTTGAGCCGCGCAATGACATTAGCCATGGTAAATGTCTTCCCGGACCCGGTGACACCTAAGAGTGTCTGAAACTGGTTCCCCTCCTCAAAGCCCTGCACCAGCTCCTCGATTGCCTGGGGCTGGTCACCTGTGGGGGCAAACTCGGAAACTAATTCAAAATGATCCATCTGTCTATCTCCATGTATTTAAATCAATGATATTATTCGTCAAAAACAAGCAGGAATCCTGCTTTCGGCCTGTCTGTAGGTTTTGGAATTCCCTTGCAGGCAATGTAACTTTTATTATAACAAATCAATCAGGAAATGTACAGACATTTTTTCGAATATTTGTTCTGTTATTGATAGAAGAAAAAGCCCGCCGGATACAATTCAAGTTTCATCCATGGGGTTCAGGTGCATCCTGCAAATGAAAAAGGATACGGTCAGTCATTCCTGGTCGTACCCTTCTCATAAAACTATCTATCAACATTTTGGCCGGGAAAACCTGATTCCCAATATGGTCCCGGCTTCCATCCTCTCACATGGTATCCTCATATTCCCGCATGATGTCGTTGGCACGCTCATGCTCCTTCCGGTCAATGTAATAGCCGTAGAGAAAGTCTGCCTGGGCCTTGGTGTATCTGCTCTCCGGCTTTTTAGTAGGAAATGCAAGCCCATGGGAGGGGTTATGCATCAGGATCCAGCCATGCCGCATAAGGACATCACCCATGCCATCGGCCCAGATTCTCTCCTTCAGTGAAAGTTCATTCCAGAGAGGCATCTTCTTGATATGCTCCTCTGCCCAGGTCTGGTGCTGTCCCCAGGATGCCTCGTAAAAATTCCCGGCCGGATCCAGCCAGCCGTAATCTGCTGTCGCCATTTTCTATGATCTCCTCTTGTTATAGTATCTGACTTAGTAATCCCAAAACTCTGCTTCATCTGTAAAATGCTTCCTGAGCCGGCTGCTTACATATCTTTCGTTAATTACGAATCATAATTAATCCGGCATTATAATCGCGGCAATGATATAGAGGATTACCCCTGCACCTCCGCCCAGTGTAAACAAAGCCCAGACCAGCCTCACAATAGTAGGATCAATGTCAAAATACTCTGCCACACCGCCACAGACACCCATAATCACTTTGTCATGCTGTGATTTACATAATTGCTTCATGCTATTACCTCCAGTTCATTATCCTGTGTTAATAGTTTGTATTTACATTTCTTTTTATATTCACGTAATTAGATACCATGCAGCCTGCAGGGACTGCAGTTAATCTCACTGCTGAATATTCATCACCCGATCAGCTTAAGCTTACCTGGCAGGCACCGGTAGGTAAGCTCCTTAAACTCTCCCAGATACTCACCATCCGCATGGATGACCAGGGGGACATTGCTCCTTATCTTACATTTTCTGAAATCGGTAAGATGAAATCCCGGAATCCGCTCATGCTTACCCGCCACAAGGAAGGGCAGCAGGAAAAATGTCAGAAGCCGGGGGACACCTGCAGCTGTGGATAAAGTCAGACTGCCGTCATCCGGCCTGGCCTTGGGAGCCATGGGAACACCTCCCCCTTCAAAGGGAAGATTCATGGCTGCGGAAAAAATCATCTTGCTGTACCTCTTCTTCCCGTCTTCTGTCATAATAACCGTCCTGGCAGATTCCATGGTAAAGAGGGATTGTATGGTCAGCAGCAGATAGGTCAGTTTGCCGAGGTGAAGACGGTTTAACAGCTTCTTAAGCCGGGATTCCATCGTCTTTTTGCAGACCAGGGCATCCAGACCGGCACCGGAGCTGATGGCAAAGTAACGTTTTCCACCCAGGTAGGTCACCTGGCCCAGATCAATCTGCCTTGACTTGTCCTGGCCTGACTCGGTTTCCTCCTGGATCCTGTTTAATATATTATAAATGGCTTTTTCCGGTTTTTTGGGCAGCCCCAAACCTCTGATAAAATCATTACCCGATCCTGTGGGAATCAAGCCGATTCTAATCTTCTCAAAGTCATCAATCCCGTTGATGACCTCATTCAATGATCCATCTCCACCCAGGATGATAACTGTCTGCTCCCCTGTAAGCTCAGGACCGGAAAGGTCTGCGGCTATCTGCGAGGCATGTCCCTCATACTCTGTAAAATATGCCTGGTAAGACACATTTCTTCCTTTTAATATGAGCTCTGTCTGTCGCCAGACCTTCTCCCCATTCCCGGAGCCGGAGCTCTTATTCACAATAAAATGTATCATAATTATCCTCGAAATGATAGTATGTGCCCGTGAAGACTACTAGGTTTTCTTATAGTATCATATTTTCAGGAGAAAGTCGAGAAATCTGATTTTTCCTTCCTGTGTTGTTAGCACTCGCTCTATATGAGTGCTAATTTTCTCTTGACATTCCTCCTTCTTGGGTTTACTATTATGTTTATGGAATAATTCCTTCTGATTTTAACTGCTGGTGCAGTTGCGCAATCGGCGCAGTCCGGCGCACAGGCCGGACTTATACAATAAACCCCCATGCCAGGATTTCTGGCGCCACATATGAATATAAGGGGTTTATTGTGCCTGCGGCGCATGCACACGATTGCGCAGTGGAATTTAACTGCTGGCGCAGTTGCGCAATCGGCGCAGTCCGGCGCACAGGCCGGACTTATACAATATCTTAGACAAAAAAGGAGATGTAATATTATGGCAAAACAAGGTAGTTTATCGATTAACAGTGAAAACATATTCCCAATTATTAAAAAGTGGCTCTACTCTGACCATGATATCTTTGTCCGGGAGATGGTCAGCAATGGCTGCGATGCCGTAACCAAGCTGAAAAAGCTTGCCGTCATGGGCGAGTTTGATGAGCCGGAGGGTACAAAATATAAGGTGGATGTCATCGTAAGTCCTGAGGAAAAGACCATCCGCTTTATCGATAATGGTATCGGTATGACTGAGGAAGAGGTTGATGAGTATATCAACCAGATTGCATTTTCCGGCGCAGAAGCCTTTCTTGCCCAGTATAAGGATAAAACCAACGAAGACCAGATCATCGGGCATTTCGGTCTGGGCTTTTACTCTGCTTTCATGGTTGCAGACAAGGTGACCATCGATACCCTCTCCTATAAAGAAGACGCTGCCCCGGTTCACTGGGAATGTGACGGAGGCACAGAGTTCACCATGGAGGATGGTGACCGGACTGAGCGCGGTACTGAGATCACTCTCTTCCTGAATGAAGACAGCTTTGAGTTCTCTAACGAGTACCGTGTCCGTGAAGTACTGGAGAAATACTGTGCCTTCATGCCGGTGGAGATTTATTTCTCTAATGGAGATGAGGAAGAGGAAGAGCTTCAGGAAGATATTCCTGAGGTAGTGGATGCAGACGATGAGGACGAGCTGGAACTGGATGGTGATGCAGACATCAAGGCCGATGGAGACGATACGGAGCCGGATGATGACGCAGACCTCGAAGATGATGAGGAAGAGAAAGAAGATAAAGGTCCAAAGCCCATCAACGAGATCCATCCCCTCTGGAGCAAGCATCCCAACGACTGCACTGAGGAAGAGTATAAGGATTTCTACCGCAATGTCTTCCATGACTACAAGGAGCCCCTCTTTTGGATCCATCTGAATATGGACTATCCATTCAATTTAAAGGGTATTCTCTACTTCCCCAAGATCAATACCCAGTACGATACCATCGAGGGTACCATCAAGCTCTACAACAACCAGGTATTTATCGCGGATAATATCAAGGAGGTCATTCCGGAGTATCTGCTCCTCTTGAAGGGCTGCATCGACTGTCCGGACCTTCCTCTTAATGTGTCCAGAAGTGCTCTTCAGAACGATGGTTTTGTGAAGAAGATTTCCAACTACATCACCAGAAAGGTGGCTGAGAAACTGTCCGGCATGTGCAAGACTGACAGGGAGAACTATGAGAAGTACTGGGATGACATCAGCCCCTTTATCAAGTATGGCTGCATCCGGGACGACAAGTTCAACCAGAAGATGACCGACTATATCATCTTTAAAAACATGGAAGGCAAATATATCACCCTTCCGGAGTATCTTGAAGCCGGCAAGGAGACCTATGAGAATCAGGTATTCTATATCACAGACGAGATCGCTCAGTCCCAGTATATCAACATGTTCAAGGAACAGAACATGGATGCGGTATACCTGACCCACCCCATTGATAATACCTTTATCACTCACTTAGAGCAGAAAAATCAGGATGTCCGCTTCCTGCGGATCGACTCCGACCTAACTGACAACTTCAAGGAAGAACTCTCCGAAGAAGAAGTTAAGGAGCAGACAGACAAGCTGGCTGACCTCTTCAAGAAGGCCACCGGCAAGGAGAACCTGATCCTCAAGGTCGAAAAACTGAAAAATGCTGATATTTCCTCCATGATCACGGTTCCGGAGCAGACCAGACGTATGGCAGAGATGATGAAAATGTACGGAATGGACGAGAGCATGACCGGCATGGGTGAGCAGGGCGAGACTCTGATCCTCAACATCAATAATGACCTTGTTCAGTTCGTCCTGAACAACGAGGATAATGAAAATACCGAGACCATATGCCAGCAGATTTACGACCTGGCCCGCCTGGCCAATCATCCCCTGAAGCCGGAGGAGATGACCGCCTTCGTGGCACGCTCCAATAAGATATTGGGCATACTCACGAAGTGAAGGAGATAACTATTTAAGTGAATAAGTCCAGCACCATGCGACAGGACAAGCTGTCATGCTTGTATGTAAAGCTGTCCTGGCATATGGTGCGACATGCCTAAGTATCCAAAGCGAACATCCGGTGGATGTTTGCGTGGAAACAGTATCGAGCGGAGCAGTGAGCTGCGGAGCGACGCCTTAGCGTGCAGGCGGAAGCTCCAGTGGAGCTTTCGGTCGCAGATACTGTGGCGGATTGCGGGAGCTGCTTTAGCAGCGAAGCAATCCGTGGGACTTATTCACGCAATTAACTATTTCAATATCTCCTGGCAGCCGAAACCTGAAGATCGTGCCAAAGTAACAGCCCGTAGGGCTGACGCAAATTCAATTAAAGCAGCCGAAATGGAGAAAAAGAACTGAGGTAACAGCGCGGGAAGCGTATGAAGCTGATAGAAAGGGAATTCCAGCGGTTCTATCTGCTTCAATCGCTTCCCGTTAGCTCTTCATGGCAGATAGAATTGAAGGATTCTCTTTTTTTATCAGCTTCTTCAAGCTTTTAATAGCAGATAGAACTGAGAGTTTCTTTCTTCTATCAGCTTCAATTACTATCTTCAAGCTTTAATAGCAGATAGAAT
>JAFUDC010000084.1 GCA_017459345.1 Eubacterium sp. | reverse complement strand
TCTTCCTTATCCAGGGCAGTGATCATCATGTTGTTATGGTTGGTATTTAAAGAAAACAATGTATCATATAATCCCATCTCTTTTACACCTCTTCCATGGCAGTTTATCTATGATAAAATCTGCTCCTATTCCCCTTGATTTTATCCTCAATTACCAGCGACTTCTGATATAGGGCTTCATGCTTCTCCCTGGCCATCTTTGTTTTACATTTACTCAAAGACCGGTCAAAGCGTTCTTTAAGTGTCACAATCCTGTCTTCCTGGACCCGCTTATCTGCATAAAAGAGGATCTCCTCTTCTGTCAGCTCCTCGGCCGGGCCCGGCCTGGCACTGTGGTGATATTCCACCAGGTCTGCAATCTCATAATAGCCTTCCCTGCGAAGAATATCCGCTCCCCGCTGAGCGTGTCCGGAACACGTCCTTGCGATATCATGAACCAGAGCAGCCTTTTTTAACAGGGTTCCATCAAGGTCATTCCCCGCAGGCAGGTTATTAAGAAGCATTTCTGCAAAATCTGCCGTCTTTCTCATATGGGCGATGACCGGCTCCGGTACTTTATATCTTTTATATAGCCATTCTATCTCATGATTGTCAAGCAGGTCTGTCGGTTTATATGCCGTCTTTTCCACAGACAGAATACCCTGGTCCTCTTTTAAGACACAGACACTCAGGTTGGCAGACCCCAGCTTCATGAAATCATCCAGGCCTATTCCAAGAAGCTTGCATAGGAAAGCCCGTATGGTTCCGGAGTGGGAAACCACCAGAATGTCCTGATTTCCAGCCTGCATCAGCCTGGTAAGCGAGGCCTCAAACCTCTCCCCTGCATCGTAGATGGACTCCCCTTCCGGGAAGCGGAAGTAACCCAGAGATTGTCCCCGCTCCTCATAAAGGTCCGGTTCACTGGATCGAATCTCTGCAAACTCTCTGCCCTCCCAGAGACCGGTTTGCACCTCGTTAAATCCTTCCTCCTCCACCAGCTCCGAAACATTACCATCCCCCAGACCGGAGAGAATTGCCCTTAAGGTATCCCTGGTTCGAAGCAGGGTGCCGGAGGCAGCCAGAAGAGGCCTGCCTGTCCTCTCTCTGATCCAATGTCCCAGCCGGACAGCAGGCCCTACTGCATCGGGGGAAAGAGGCACATCAGTCCAGCCGATGCATTTTCTGCCGCCTGCATCTGTATCCACTTTTCCATGTCTGATCAGGTAGATTGTTCTCACTGTCTGTTCCTCTTTTAATTATTTTATAATGACACAGGACCCGTGAAGGTCTGCCAGGGGAATCAGCTTCAGGGGGCCGGATTCCTTTTCAAAGTCCTGAACTGCCATCTTCGCTCCGGGAAACTGCTTATTATTGTAGTCATGAACCAGAATCATTCCCCCGGGATTTAACCTGGGGTAAAACCAGGACAGGCCGGCCAGAAGCGGGGCGTAAAGATCAGGGTCCAGACTGACAAAGGCATATCTTATGTCATCAAGTCCCTCCGCCGTATCCGGAAAGTATCCCTTCCGGATCACCGCCTTCTCAGGGAAGGGAAGCCTGCCTGCCACCAGGTCCGCTGAAGTATCCTTAAACATATCTTTTCTCATCCCGATTTCATCACGAACCAGATCCCTCTCATCAAAGCCTTCAAAGGTATCAAACAGATAGAGGGTCCGATCCGGAAAGAAGAGATTCATCAGCCGGGCAGTATCTCCTTTGTAGACGCCAAGCTCCGCCACGCATCCCGGTATCTTCTGATCCCTGATGCGGTCCGCCGCAAGGCGGAGGGTTCTGCCCCGGACATCCAGCAGGCTATATAAGTCACTTAAGAGGGTAAATGTACCCCCATATCCCGCCTGCCTGGCCTGAGCCATCAGCTTCCGGGACCGCTCCTCCCCCATAAGGCCGATAAGAACCATGTCCGGATGGCAGGCAAGAGCTTCTTTTACGGGGCATATTGGAGGAATCTGACCGGGGCATATCACAGGAATGTCTGACGGAGATATGTCCTGGCTGCAGGTCCATTTGTCCGGATCATTATCTCCGATTGCCAACACCTGCCAGCTTGCCGAGTTGATCAGCTCAAAGGCTGCCATCCCCATCTGACCGGCCCCAAGAATTACTAAAGTTTTCATATTGGCTATTACTCCATTTTATCAAATGTGATATGATGATAACAACGTCAAAAGCTAACACGAATTGCTCCGCTGCAAGACAGCTCTCGCAATTCTGCAAAACATTCGTATTCCACAGCCGCTTCACGGCGCTACATACTCATGTTTTGGTGCGTCCCAAGGTCAATTATTCACGATTATGCAAGCATATCGTGAATATCGACCTTTTGACGCTGTTATCGTATCATATCCTGATATTTTCAAAGATTCCAATCTGGAAATTGCTATGTATATATTGGCACAAGGCAGGTAGAAGAAATGGAAGCAAAATACACCGATCCATTGCAAGATCAATATCACATTCTCCGCAACAGGCGAAACCGTCAGAGGCTTGAAAAGCTGGGTACTTTGAAGCATTTTAAGAAGAACCATATCTTTGATTACAGAGAGCAGGTTCCAGACGGCTTCTTCATGATCAAGAGCGGCCGGGTCATTGTCTACGAGGATTCCTACGAAGGTGAACACCGGGTCTACAATGTCATGCGAAGCGGCTCCCTTATTTTAGAGGAATATGCCCTCTTTCCCAAGCCTTGTCCCGTATTATTCAAGACTCTGGTAGATTCTGATCTGATTCAGATAAACCGCTGTGACCTGATCCGGGCCATGAAGTCCGACATCGACATCGTTCTGGACCTCCTGGAATCCGTCTGCGGCAAATTTGTCTCCTCCATGGAGACCCAGCGCATCGGCACCCGGCAGAATGCCGAGTGGAAGGTCTGCCGCATGATCATCAGCGATATCGAGAATTATGGCAGACCCTATGAGGGCGGTATGATCGTCAAGGAGAAGATCAG
>JAFUDC010000083.1 GCA_017459345.1 Eubacterium sp. | reverse complement strand
TGGGTAAACTTCTGCAGCTTGGCCTCAGTATAACGCATGGCCGCAGCCCCGTCCCCCTCTATGGAGCCAAAATTACCATGGCCATCCACCAGGGGCATGCCCTTCTTAAACTCCTGTTCCATCACCACCAGGGCTTCATAGATGGAGCTGTCTCCGTGAGGGTGATATTTACCCATGGTGTCGCCGACAATACGGGCTGATTTCCTGTGGGGGCGGTCAGGGGACAAACCCAGCTCCTGCATGGCATAGAGAACCCGCCGCTGCACCGGCTTTAATCCATCCCGCACATCCGGCAATGCTCTCTGGCAGATGACACTCATGGCATAATCGATATATGATTTCTGCATAACATCAGAAAACTCTGATTTAATAATCTGTTCCGGCATGTTATCTCCTTAATTTACAAATCCAGCACCGCATCCTTTGCATGGGCATGGATAAACTCTCTTCTCGGCGGCACCTCAGACCCCATCAGCATGGAAGTCACCTCGGAAGCCATCCTTCCATCCTCAATCTCCACCTGCTTTAAAACCCTGGTTTCGGGATTCAGGGTGGTTTCCCAGAGCTGGTCTGCATCCATCTCCCCCAGTCCCTTAAACCTCTGCAGGGTAAAGGACCCCTTGTGGGTTCTCCGGTAACGTTCCAGAGCCGCATCATCAAAAAGATATTCCTCCTTCCCCCTCTTGGGGATAGCCTTGTACAGAGGAGGCGTGGCCAGGTAGACATGACCCTGGTGGATCAGGTCGGGCATAAAGCGGTAGAAGAAGGTCAGAAGCAGGGTTGCAATGTGGGCTCCGTCCACATCCGCATCCGTCATGATCACAATCTTATTGTAACGGAGCTTGCTGATATCAAAATCATTGCCGTAGCCTTCCGAGAATCCGCAGCCAAAGGTATGAATCATGGTCTTGATCTCCGCATTGGAAAGAACCTTGTCCATGGAGGCCTTCTCCACGTTGAGGATCTTGCCCCGGATGGGCAGGATGGCCTGGGTTCTCCGGTTTCTGGCAGTCTTGGCAGACCCGCCGGCAGAATCACCCTCCACGATAAAGACCTCACACTCCTCCGGCTTCCTGCTCTCACAGTTGGCCAGCTTCCCGTTGGTATCGATGGAGAACTTTGACTTGGAGATGAGATTGGTTCTGGCCTTCTCCTCTGCCTTGCGGATCTTAGCCGATTTCTCGGCACAGGAGAGCACCTTCTTAAGCTCCTCCAGGTTGCGGTCATAGTACAAGACCAGTTCTTCAGAAAGGACCTCACTTACAGCCTTACCGGCATCGGGGTTATCCAGCTTGGTCTTGGTCTGCCCCTCAAAGCGGGGATCCTTGTGCTTGATGGAGAGAACTGCGGTCATGCCGTTTCTCACATCAGCCCCGGTAAAATTATGGTCCTTTTCTTTCAGCACACCGATTTCCCGGGCGTACTGGTTCATCACCTGGGTAAACTTGGTCTTAAAACCGGTGATGTGGGTGCCCCCCTCCATGGTACAGATATTATTGCAGAAGCCCAGAATCTCCTCAGAGAACTCATCCACGTACTGGAAGGCCGCTTCCACCT
>JAFUDC010000082.1 GCA_017459345.1 Eubacterium sp. | reverse complement strand
TCTGTGATCATGGGAAAGCAGAAGCTTAAGCCCTGCTCCTGTTTGGGCATGATATACTCAAGCCATACGGTATAGAAGCCAAGATCCTCATGGTAACGGATCAATTCTTCCGGAACAAAATGATTTCTGTCTCTGACAAGGGAAAAGAGACCCTGAAACTCCTCCGGAAACAGGCGGACCAGCCCCTTTATGATCTCTTCCTCCACCGGGTCAGGATCCCAGCCGTCTCTGTCAGTCAGGGGGAATTCTGCCCTGGAGCCTATGAACTGGCCGAAAAACCTATTAAGCTCTTCTTCCAGAGCTGACATACCTGTCTGTGAAAAATCTGCTTTCCTGATGGAGATATGGTTATCCCTTACGCAGATCTGATAGGTGATTCGGGACAGAGCTTCCTGGACTCCCCGGGCCTCCCGGTACAAATCGTTGAAATCCTGGCTGCGGATATATTCCTGCAGGTCCTCTGACAGATGAACCAGGCCTTCTGATTTCAGAGCTGTTTGATTAAGGATCCGGCAAAACTCCTCCGCTGTCTGTATATAAAGGAGGAGCTGATCCAGAAAGTAGCTGGCCCGCATGGCAGGAAGAGTGATCCTGTTCATCCTCTCTTCCAGAAAATGTATCTCGTTCATCACATTCTGAAACTTCATAAAAGAAGGATATAGATCCCCCCTCATGATATCCTGAAAGACAGCATGCCGGTAAAGCACACTTTCTTTATCCTTCAGAGGCAGATAACAGGTATCATATTTCAGCTGGTCAGGTCCGTTGGCCAGTTTTAAGAGAACCGCATCGATTCGAAGATCATAGAGGAGGGATTCCGACACACGTTCCTCCGGTCTTCCATATGGAAATAAAAGATTATGATACTGCACTGTCTCACCCCTTCTTAAGTTGTCTGAGAAATATCAATATTACAGATATTCTATCTCAATTTTTGATATTTCTCAATGGAATTTTCCCTTTTAACATAAAAACACCTGCAGGTCCCAGGGATACTGTGACCAGCAGGTGTGGAAATCATATAAACTTCATGTAAATCATCTGTTGCTGACTTCGATAAACTTATCCAGAGTCTTAAGAGCCTTTCCGGAGTCGATAATCTCTGCTGCCAGCCTAATACCCTCGGCTATGGAAGAAGCCTTTTCTCCGATATAGAGGGCTGCACCGGCATTCATTAATACGGCATCTCTCCTGGGACCCTTTTCCCCTTTCAGGATATTGCGGGTAATCTCTGCATTCTCAGCAGGCTCTCCCCCCACCAGGTCCTCCTTACTGCAGCGGACCAGACCGAAATCTTCCGGCTTGATGGTATAGGTCTTAAACCAGCCGTCCTTAAACTCACAGATCTTTGTGGGAGCGCTTAAGGAAATCTCATCCAGCTTATCCATGCCGTAAACCACCATACCCCGCTCCACGCCGAGGCTGATCAGAACCTGGGCCAGAGGCTCCACAAGATACTCATCATAGACACCTAAAAGCTGCATCTTTGGGCTTCCCGGATTGGTTAGAGGCCCCAGAATATTAAATACAGTTCTAAAACCAAGCTCCCTTCGGATAGCTCCTACATATTTCATGGAGGTATGATACTTCTGGGCAAAGAAGAAACACATACCCACCTCATTCAGCAATTCTATACATTTATCCGGATCCTGGTCAAGATTCACGCCAAGAGCCTCCAGACAGTCGGCGGTACCGCTCTTGGAGGATGCAGCCCTGTTTCCATGCTTGGCAACCTTCATGCCGCCTGCAGCGGCAACCAGGGCCGAAGTTGTGGAGATGTTAAAGCTCTGAGCCTG
>JAFUDC010000009.1 GCA_017459345.1 Eubacterium sp. | reverse complement strand
GGACCTGCCCATGATGCCGGACCGGCTGAAGCTGGTGGTCATACAAAAGACCAGGGGACAGTTTGCTGCGGTGAAGGCTCAGATAGCCAGGAAGGATATCGGGGAGATCATCATCGCCACTGACGCCGGGAGAGAGGGGGAACTGGTTGCCCGCTGGATTCTGGTAAAAGCAGGGAATAAAAAGCCTCTTAAGAGATTGTGGATCTCCTCAGTGACAGATAAGGCCATCCGGGAGGGATTTGCCCACCTTAAGAATGCAAAAGAATACGACAATCTCTACCGCGCTGCCACCGCCAGGGCAGAGGCCGACTGGCTGGTGGGAATCAATGCCACCAGGGCTCTCACCTGTAAGTACAATGCCCAGCTATCCTGCGGGCGGGTACAGACACCGACCCTGGCCATGATTGCAATGAGGGAGGAGGAAATCCGCCGCTTTGTCCCCAAACCCTACTATGGTCTGACTGCCAGATGGAATGGGGTTAACTGTAATTGGAAGGAGGCGAAGAGCGGAAGCTCCTCTGTTTTCTCAAAGGAAGTAAGAGACCAGGCTTATACCAGGGCCGCTGGCGGAAGCGGCAAGGTGACTGATGTGAAAAAGACCCGCAAAAGCTCCCGGCCGGAAGGATTATATGACCTGACCAGCCTGCAGAGGGATGCCAACCAGAGATATGGGTTCTCTGCCAAGCAGACCCTGAATCTGATGCAGAGTCTTTATGAACACCACAAGATTCTCACCTACCCGAGAACAGACTCACGGTATCTTACTGCTGACGTGGCAGAAACCATCAAGGACAGGCTGAAAGCCATATCTGTGGGTCCCTATCGCACATATGCGTCTGCTCTGCTCAAGGACAAGATCCGGACCAACGGCTCCTTTGTCAATGACAAGAAGGTATCAGACCACCACGCCATTATCCCTACTGAAGAGCCCGTCACCCTGACGGCCCTGTCCGTGGATGAACGAAAAATCTTTGACCTGGTGGTAAGACGTTTCCTGGCCGTCCTCTACCCGCCTTACGAGTATGAGCAGACCACCGTGACCATCAGCTGCCAGGGAGAGACATTTACCACTAAGGGTAATGTCCCGCTGCAGCAGGGATACCGGGAGGTCCTTTCTGAGGAAGAGGAGGGAGGTACAACTCTCCCTGCCTGGAAGGTGGGAGACACGCTGGGGGCACCCGCCCTCACGGCAACGGAAGGCAGGACTAAGCCTCCGGCAAGATTTACGGAAGGAACCTTGCTCTCTGCCATGGAGAATCCGGTCCGCTATATGACCGAGAAAGATGCAGACGCCGCCAAAACCCTGCAGGAAACCGGCGGGCTTGGCACCGTGGCCACAAGAGCCGACATTATTGATAAACTATTTGCTTCCTTCCTGATTGAGAAAAAGGAGAATGAGATTCACCTTACCGGCAAGGCCAGACAGCTCTTGAATCTGGTACCGGAAGATCTGAAAAAGCCCGAACTGACGGCCGCCTGGGAAAGCAAGCTTTCTGATATCGCCAGGGGTAAGCTCAGACAGGACGCCTTTATGAAGGAAATCAGAGGCTACACCGAGGAGCTTACAGACCAGATCAAGGGAGGGGAAGGAACCTTCCGCCACGATAATCTCACCAATAAGATCTGCCCGGTCTGCGGGAAGCGGATGCTGTCTGTCCAGGGAAAGCAGGGCAAGATGCTGGTATGCCAGGACAGGGAATGCGGCCACAGGGAACGGGTCTCCAGACTGACTAACGCCCGCTGCCCGGAATGCCACAAGAAGAGGGAGCTGGTGGGTCAGGGGGAAAAGCAGAAGTTTGTCTGCGTCTGCGGTCATAAGGAGGCGCTTAAAGCCTTTGAGGCCCGCCGAAAGAAAGAAGGAGCCGGCGTCTCCAAAAAGGATGTGGCCAATTATATGAAAAAGATGAAGAAGGAAGAAAAGCAGCCCTTAAACAGCGGCCTGGCGGATGCCCTGGCCAATCTGAAGCTTTAACGGTGAGTTAGACATGAATTCTCAGAATCTGAAAATGAATAGAAAAAACAAGACCTTTTTTCTTCTGATGATGGCCATGCTGTTTGCCAGCTGCTTAAGGGCTCAGGCTGCCTTTCCGCCGGATATGACAAAGAAACCTGTGGTGGCAGAACCCCTGTATGAGGCGTCTTTCACTGATATCGTCTACTATAACAGCCCCGCTCTTGCGCAGAGCGATATGAAGGGGAGCATAGATGGCTCCAGCCTGGTCCTGACAGCCACTAAAGTTCAGGAAGGATCCATATACGGAAGCTTTGAACATGAAGGCAGAAAGGAGACAGGCTGGTTTGATCTGGGGGTCTTTGTGGCTTATCCCGATTCGGAACACATTTATGCCACTGTAAGAGACGGCATGGCGGTCTACACAGACAGCAGCATGGATCAGGTCCGGGATAAGATAAAGAAGTACTCCGGCGTGATCATGATAGGGTCCGAGGGATACGGCAGCCAGGTCATATACCAGAAGAAGAAATACTACGGCATCGGTTGGATGACAGAGGAGGATCTGACCAATACCCTGCTATATGATGGTAGAGATAAGCAGGTCATGGCAGATGGAATCTACCGCTTCCGCAGCGGCTACCAGGATAGCCCGGAGGGCGGCAGCCCCATAAGAAAGCAGGAGAATCTCCTGCGCCATGCTCCGTTAACCTGGGAGCTGGCCTATGTCTCAGATAATAACTACTATCTGAAAAACCCGGAAACAGAAAGATACCTTACGGCCTATACCGGAGACCGGGGGCTAAGCTGGAATCTGATCTGGACCGGAGAACCGGATAAGCTGCACAGCCTCTTTCATCTGGAGAGGATGAATGGTGCCTTTACCATTCAGAACCTGACCAGCAGGCTCTATCTGGGACAAACTGACCAGCAGGAGCTGACCCTCAGTCGATACAGAATCGGAAAGATGCTGGGCGGCAGTGATGAATCAGATGAGAATAAGCTGAATGACAGCAATAAATCAGATAATAATCCGGCAAATGGTCATCAGTCGGAGTTGTCAGTCAGCTGGCGCATCAGCGCCCTTCAGACAGTCGCAGACAAAGAAGCCCCAATGGTATTTACCCAGTATGACCCCGCCTGGTGCGGGACGGCTTACGGAAGCGAAGGCTGCATGGGCACAGCCGGCTGCGGGATTCTGGCCACCGTGAATGCCGTATATGGCCTGTCCGGCCATTATATGGATGTGATGGAGCTGGCAGATTATGCGGTGGAAAAACATTACCGCATCGTAGGCAGCGGAACAGACGAAGGAATCTTTAAGGCCGCCTGCAAAAAATTCGGACAGAAATACAACTTTGCCTGGGACGGACACGGCAGTGACTTAAAAGAACTGAATAAGAAGCTGGCAGCAGGAGACACCGCAGTGGTCCATGTCCCGGGCCACTATGTGGCTATCGTGGCGCGCGATAAGAAGAATAACAAGTATCTGATGCTTGACTCCAACTATCTCCCCAAAAGGGAGGACAGCGCATTCGGAGACTGGATCACACCCGACCGCCTGCTGAGTGGTTCCCTGGAATCTCAGCAATTCTATTATTTTAAACTAAAAGATCCCAGCTGGCCATAAGATACTTACAATGAAATTGTCTCTATGGTAAATGTGGTGAAATTCCAAATGCTTAGAATTTGCGAATTTGATTGTGATATCCAGGTTTTGATGATAAATTGTAACTAATCAAAACCATGAAGATTATATATTATCAGTAACATACGATTTACAACTGCTATAAGAAAGAGGTGTATTATCATGAAAAAATTTTTAACCGTAACATTATCCATCGCTGCCATGTGCGCACTTGCTGCCTGCGGAAGCTCTAAGAATCTCTCCTCGGAGGCAACCACAGCCATGGAACTATCCACGGAAGATTATGAAGAACTCCCCATGTCCACACCGGTAGAAGTTGCCGCATCCGAATATGTGGAGCTGGGAGAATATAAAAACCTTACCGTGACCGCCGAAAAAACTGAGGTTACAGACGAGGACGTGGAGGAAGAAATCCGGAATCAGCTTGAGATGTCAGACAAATTCGACGAGATTACGGACAGAGATACCGTGAAGGAAGGTGACTATATCAATATTGATTATACCACTAAAATTGACGGCAAAGCACAGGAAATGTACAGCAGCGACAGTGAAGAAGAATTCCATTCAAAGGTAGGGAATGGAGAACTTAATGAGAATCTCGGGGTAGGTCTGGAAGAGGATTTTGATCCGGAAAGCAAGGTAATCGGCGCAAAAAAAGGATCAACAATCCAGTATGATTTTACATTTCCTGAAGATTATGAAGACGAGGAAATGGCAGGAAAGAAGGCAAGCTTAGAGATCAAGATCAAAGCTATCGAGCAGATTCAGGAATTCACCGATGCCCTGGCAAAAGAACTATATGATGTCGATACTGCCGAAGAAGCCAGAGAGTCAGTACGCCAGGAATATGAAGAACAGGCAGACATGGAAGCAGAAGAGATGGGCCAGGAGAACATGTGGAATCAAATCGTGGCCAATGCAAAGATGAAGAAGGATTTTGACAAAGATATGATCGAGCAGGAAAAGGAAAACCTGAAGATCGAAAATCAGCAATTCGCAGAGTATTATCTGGGCATAGAAGTCGAGGATTATCTTACCGACTCCTCAGGTATGACCATGGACGAGCTGGCTGCAGAATCTCTCAAATCCCAGTGCGTTCAGGATCTCCTGATTGAAGCGGAGAATATCACTGTCACAGACGAGGAGGTCGAGGAAGAGATGAAGGCTCTCAGCGAGGAAAGCGGATTCGATATCGAAAGCCTTGAAGAAATCGAGCAGATCTACTCCAAAGAGGATGTCCGCAATCAGCTCCTGGGCGATAAGCTCTTTGAAAAACTGATGGAATATAACACCATTAAGACTGTACCTGCAGCAGCAGAAAGTGAAGAAACGATTGAAGTAGAAGAATAAGTTAATACAAGGTCCGCTTCCCCTAAAGGCAGAGGAAGCGGACCTTCTTTAAGTTTTGCGGCTGAATATACAAACCTTAAAAAAAGCTTAATTGAAAAAGTAAAATCCAGTGAACCTTAAAAAAATATAAAAAAAGCTTGCCATTTTCAACAGTTTGTGTTATCATCTATATTCGTAAGCGGATGTGGCGGAATTGGCAGACGCGCTAGGTTCAGGTCCTAGTGAGCCTTATCAGCTCGTGCAGGTTCAAGTCCTGTTATCCGCAGCTGTTGAAATGTCCTGAGAACTACTGTTTAAGCGGTTCTCAGGGCTTTCTTTTTTTTTCGGATTTTGTATGTATTTGTATGTACCTACTGTTTATGCGGGTTTTGGGCGTTTTAGAGGCACTTTTCCATCACATCTGCCGTCTTATGACGGGGCTGTACATCCTTAAGATAATGCAGTGTCATCGCCAGGGAAGTGTGCCCCAGGAGCCTCTGGATCTCCTGAATGGGTGTCCCGTTCAGGTAGAGGATCGATGCCACCGTAAAGCGGATGGAATGGCTCCCGCGCCCTTTCGGGTCGATCCCGGCTTCCTCGCAGTACTTCTTCAGGTGTTCGTTGAAGGTCTGTGTGTAGAGCTGCTTCCCCTTATACATGAAGATGTACTCACCGTCCGGGTTGATCTTGCGGGCACGCTCCAGGATGGGCTTAGCTGCTTTAGGGAACTGGACCCAACGGAACCCTGCATCTGTATTCCCTTTGACATGGTCTACATTCTCATAGCTTCCGGTGGAAAATGTACCGTCATCCAGAAGTTCGTTGGAAAGGACAACCTGGCCTTCCACGTAGACCTCATTCTCCCGGAGGTTTTCCCATTTCAATGCACGAAGCTCCCCGATCCTCAGGGTGACAAAGAAGTCAAACTGGATGGCGAGAGAATACATCTCATCGACACCCTGCTCCTTCTTGTTCTGCATGTACTTAAGGAGCTTTGCCCTCTCCGCGGAGTTAAATGCCTTTTCCTTTTTGGAATTCACCGGCTTTAACGGGAACTGCCGCATGTCAATCTCCCGGATCGGATTTTTGGGAACAATCTCAAGTTCATTGATCGCGTAGGCGAAAATCCCATTGATAACGCTCTTGATATTATTGAACTCCTTAGACGTTAGAGTCCGGCCCTTGGTCCATTCCCGGAAGAGGCTGGTAAAGTCTTTGGGGGTCAGTTTTCTTAAGGGTATCCTGGAAATGCTGGTCCCTTCCAGATATTTACGCCACTTCTGCTGATGGATCTGAAGGGTCTTGGCAGCAGTCGCGGTGTGGTCCCTCTTCCAGAGGAGCCAGAGAGGAAATATATCCTCCATGGAATAATTGTCCGTCCCATACTCCATATCGTACAGCTTCCGGTATAAAGCCTCCTCATCTGCAGCGACGACCTGCATCCGGTTGATATAGATATATACCTGTCTTCCATCTTTTCTATACTTGATCTTGTCTTCATATTTCTCTCTGAGTTCTTTATCTTTTCTCATATGATCTATGGTTTCCAAGATCTCTGCCGAATCTATACTATCATCTGAAAGCATCCTCAGTAAAGGAGAAATATTTGTCTGTTTAACATTTGAGCTGCCTATATCCATTCCTCCTCCCGTCCGGCGGAACGAAGACCTCCATCAATCTGTTGGATATATGGTTAAGAGGCTCGTGAAGCCTGCCGCTATGTGTGCTGTGCCTGTAAGATAAAATGACTGGATAATAAAATGTTTTAAAAGCTATTGTCTTATTCATGTCTTTGATTCCTTTCTTAATAATTAATGTTGTGTAAAGAGTTGCTTTGGTGATAAATAATAATATATAGAACCTAAAGGGTTCTGTATCATTATAAATAACCTAATAGGTTCTGTCAAGACAAAAAATATAAATATATTTAATTATTTTAGTTCTGTTTTTGGGATATCTATGCTATAATTAAGCCAGATGTAGTGGATAAACAGACTCGCGAGTGAGTCCGGAATTGAGGTGAAGAAGATCATGATTGAACTGTCAAAAGATAAATATATATCTCCGGGGTCGATCGGAGGAAAGATCAAAAGGATCCGGGAACACCGGGGTTGGTCCCAGAAAGAGCTGGGTATCCGATGCGGCTATTCCGAAACTACGGCTGATGTGCGGATCCGCCAGTATGAGAGTAATAAAAAGGTTCCCAGAGAGAAGGCACTCCGTGCTATTGCGGACGCATTGGAGATCGCAGATACTGCTTTGTTTGATGCAGATCTCCTGGTCACCGACCGCGCTTATCACGCCCTCTTTGACCTTGAAGATTTCCACGGACTCCATCCGGTTGAGATCAATGGGAAGTATTATCTGGAGTTCAGCGGTCCCACTCATATAGAGGGAACAGAACTAAACGAGTTTGAGCATCTTGATTTTTTGAGAAGCTGGATCAGGATGAGAGAGAAGTGCCTGCCGGATCATAGGGATACTCCGGAGGAAAAGAAGGAGAAAAGGATCAATTACGATCTGTGGCGATACGAATATCCCCGGAACGCAGCCAAAGAAACAACAGAAAGACTCCGGCTCAGGCAGAAAAAGGCAAAGCTGGAAAAGGAGCTGCAGGCTTTAAATGAGGAGCTGGGAGAGTAAAAGGGAGAAAAGCATCTTTGAAGCAGAAAAGAAACACCAACCACAGCATCCACAAAAAGAAAGGGACAAAAAGGAAGAGGATATTAACGGTCAACATCATCCTCAGCCTTATTCTCATTCTGACTATCTGCTTTCTGGCAACCCGTCTGTCTCCAAATGAGCAGGAAGCAGCTGTATCCGGGACGGACATATTTGAGTTGGCGGATATCCCTGAATATACTGGGAGTCCTTATATCGAGATCAACAACAATCTGCCTTCTTTTTCCGATAAAGATCTGGTGAAGGAGGCATTTGAACACTACAGTAATCTCGATGACCTTGGAAGGTGCGGGGCGGCTTTTGCCAATGTTGGTCCTGAGACTATGCCGGAAGAGGAGCGTGGACCAATCGGGGAAGTCCATCCCTCCGGATGGCAGGTTGCCAACTACCATGACCTGATCGAAGGGAATTATCTTTATAACCGGTGCCATCTGATTGCATTTTCCCTGACCGGGGAGAATGCCAACGAAAAGAACCTGATCACCGGGACAAGATATCTGAACACGGAAGGCATGCAGCCCTTTGAACTTGAGGTGTTGGAGTATGTCAGGACTACAGGAAACCACGTTCTCTACCGTGTCACTCCGGTCTTTAAGGGAGATAATCTTGTAGCATCCGGTGTTGAGATGGAGGCTCTCTCCGTAGAAGACAAGGGAGCCGGAATCTGTTTCCACATCTATGCCTATAATGTCCAGCCAGGTGTGATCATCGATTACAGGACCGGAGATAATAAGCCGGATCCGAACTATGATGGGCAGGAGCAGGTTGAGGAAAGATACGAACCGGCAGAGGAAAAGACCGTACAGGAAGCGATTCCTGAAAACAGTACAGAAGGAACATCAGAGGCTGATAATCAAGGAGTCACCTATATCCTTAATACAAACACCCACAAGTTTCATTATCCCTCCTGTGACAGTGTAGTTGATATAAAGGAAAAGAATAAAGTCGTATCCATGGAAAGCCGGGATAAGATTATGGAGGAAGGATACCAGCCCTGTGGGAGGTGCAAACCGTAAGTAGCTTTGTTGAAGAATGATGTAGCACAGATGGGATACAGCTGTTCTACCAGACTCTGTACCCTGCTGGATTATAAAATAGAAGATATTTTGAAATATGGATAGTATAAATGCCGGTGCACCGTCTTACTTATGAAAAACAGTACATCGACATTTGTGCGTTTGACAGTCCCGTCTCATTTATCAAGATTAGGGATTCAGTTCAAGGTGCTTCTTCTGGATCCGGGTCGTAATATCTATATAGTAGGTATTATCTATATCACTCTCCTTTGTTCGGAACAAACTCTAATAGGTCCTCGATTTTACATTCTAAAACTGTACACATGCGAGCTAAGACCGCTG
>JAFUDC010000081.1 GCA_017459345.1 Eubacterium sp. | reverse complement strand
TCGCATCCCTTCCTGTCTCTGCAGGCAGGGCCGATCTTCCGGCGAATCGCCTCCACGGTTTCCGCCGGGGCTTTTCTGGCCTCCACCGGACAGACCTGTACGCAGCGCATGCAGGAAATGCAGGATCCTCCTGACGGGGCATCCGGCGTCTCTATGGGAATCGCTCCAACCGGACAGGCAAAGGCACAGTTGCCGCAATGGATGCAGTGGTCTTCTGCGTAAGTCCCCAGGGCAATGCCATGGAAAGGTTTGTAGGGATGATTTCCGGGGATATCCGGCCTGCTGTCATCTCTGCGGTCCAGCTTCTCCAGGATACGGTCAGCAATCTTTCTAAGATCTTCCTTATCCTCTTCATCCGGTCTGCCCTGGGCAATCTCCCTGACAATGGAATGCTCAGCCACGGCAGCGACCGCAGCAACCACCCTGAATCCGCTGTCACAAGCCACATCAGTCAATTCAAGCAAAGTGTCCTCATAGGCCCGGTTTCCGTAAACTGCAATGACAACAGCCTTTGCCCCGTTTCCGCTGATCTTGCGAATCCGGCTTGCAGCAACAGCCGGCACTCTTCCTCCATAGGAAGGAAGGGCAATAACAGCGATATCCTTGCGGCGAATCAGAAGGGAATGTCCGGTAAAATCCTTATCAACCAGGTCCACCGATACCTTCTCTTCTGCCAGGGCATCCTGTATGTAATCCGCCAGGATCCCGGCCACCTTTTCCGTCCCTCCGGTGGGACTGAAACTGATACTGTAAAGCATACTCTCACCTCAACTCTCAAAAAACCTGTCTGTCACGACAATATGGTGTCTGTCGGAGTAATGACACCGTAATGTCTTTTTAGTATATCACATCCACCCAGCAAATACGAGATTTCTTTTTTCGTCACTTTTTCTGTTTGCCTGTTTACCCCTAAATTGACCTGTATCCTCTATTTTTAGGCTGTAATTCCTTTGTTCTGATCTTTTTTCAGGTTACAACTGTTAATTCATATGCCAACAAAGCAACAGAGGCAGGACTTGCTGCAACACTGACATTGTAGGTTTATCGACAGGAAGATACTTTTGCTTCATGCAGCTGCGGGGAATCGCAGAGGACGATTTTGATCTCACATACAGAGAGGGAACAGGATATCATCCTGCCCCCTCTCATTGTCAATTATACAAATCGCAATCACTCCGCAATCACCTCATTGATCACGCTGATCAGGGCTGCATTCTCCTTCTTTACGGCAGCACCATAGTGCTGGCCGGCAAAGCGGTCACCCAGAATCTTTGTCTTGCTGTCCACATAGCCGTTTAAGATGCTGACATCGACGGACATGACATCAATGTTGCCGTCCTTTAAGGCCTTGAAAAGATGCTCATAGCTGTCATACTCGCAGAAGATGGGATGAACCTGGAGAGTATTCATGGTCGAAATGTAGCGCATGAAGTCATCTCTTGTGGTGGCATTCCTGGGAACGCCGATATATTTGCCATCCAGGTCAGCGGTAGACCGTATCTCACTGGAGCCCAGAGAGTTGGGATTTTCCCCAGAGGTTCTGACCATCAGCCCGATATAATCCGTATAGTAGCTGGCAGACAGGGCAAAACGTTCCGCCCTCTCCTTGGTGATAGTGTAGGTGGCAAAGAGGCAGTCAACCTCCCCCTGCTCCAGTTTCTCCTCCCGGTCAGCCACGGTCACGCCCACGAACTGAACAAGGTTCTTCTCCTTGGCCTCGTCCGGGCTGACATCGAAAACTCTGGCCGCCGTCTTCCAGGCAAGCTCCACCTCCAGGCCGGACCAGGTATCTGTCTCGCTGTCATAAAGCCCCAGATCAGGCACGTCCATCTTACAGCCGGCAACCAGAAAGCCCCGGCTCTTAATCTGGTCAATGATCGCCGAATCTGCTTCTGTATTCGAGCTATCTGCAGGCAGAGAACTATCCCCTGATGCAGACTGGTTTTGATTCGAAGCCTCTTGCCCGGATGACACCTGGCCGGAACCATTCTGATCCGCTGAGTTCTGGCCGGAACTGTTCTGACCGGATCCCTGATTCCCGGAACCGGTGCTGCAGCCTGTAAGGGTGCACAGGGTAAGACACAGGATACATATCATGGAGATGATAAAGCTCAAACCCTTTTTATACAGACTCATCTAAGCCTCACTTCCTTCCCGGTCATAGAAGACATCCTTATCCAGGCTGCCATTCTGGTGGGCGACAATGGTAGTACATACAGCATCACCGGTGATATTGACTGCTGTTCTTAACATATCAAGGATTCGGTCCACGCCCATGATCAGGGAGATGGCCTCCACGGGAAGTCCCACAGCGGTAAATACCATGGAAAGGGTGACCAGACCGACAGAGGGGATACCCGCTGTACCGATGGATGCCAGAGTTGCTGTGGCAATGACGGTCAGGTATCCGGAGATACCCAGATTCATCCCATAGGCCTGGGCAGCAAATACAACAGCTACACCCTGCATGATGGAGGTACCGTCCATGTTGATGGTGGCACCTAATGGGATGGTAAAGGATGATATCTTCCTGGAGACGCCGATTTTTTCCTCAAGGGTATCAATATTCAAAGGAATCGTGGCGTTGGATGTGGACGTGGAAAATGCAAAGGCCATGACCGGGAAAAACCGCTTAATAAATCTTGCCGGATTCAACCTTGTGAATATCACAAGCATGACCATGTAAACCACGAAGCACTGGAGGCCCAGACCCAGTACCACACTCAGCATATACTTTAAGAGCGGGATAAATCCATCAAATCCCAGATTGGAAAATGTCCTGGCGATCATGCAGAAGACACCCACAGGGGCAAACTGCATAACCAGGTTGGTCATCTCCATCATCAGGTCGTTGCACTGATTCAAAAAGTTAGATATAAGTTCTGCCCGCTCACCCATCTTGGCAAGAAGGATGCCGACGATCAGGGCAAAGAGAATGATCTGCAGCATGGTTCCATTTGCCAGGGCCCCGATGGGGTTCTCCGGGATGATATTCAAGATGGTATCTACCGCGGAGGTGCTTTCCGCTGCAACCGCTTCCCCCGCCTCTATGGAGGCCATGTTAAGTCCGATTCCCGGCCGGATGAAAGATGCCACAGTGATAGCCACGGTAACCGCCAGGGCTGTGGTTGCCAGGTAGAAAAGGATGGTCTTGCCGCCAACTTTACCCAGGGATTTGGTATCCCCGATGGAGGAGGCACCGCAAACCAGGGAGCAGAAGACCAGGGGTACAACCAGCATCTTCATGAGACGGATAAAACCGTTTCCGATGACATAAAAGATACCATCAACAAAAATCGTATCCCTGATATATCCGTGGGGGACTGCCAGATTTAAGATGACACCCACGATCAGACCGGCAATGAGGCCGATGAAGATTAAAGATGTAAGTCCAAGTTTTTTTCCTTCTTTCTTATTCGTAGTTTCTTCCATATATTTTCTCCTACTACTATATATTTATGGTTAATATTCCTAGATATAAATAATTGTTTACTGTTGACAATAATATCACGTGCCCTATCTTAAACGTCTCTTGCACAGTAAACTTGATTAGATAGGGTTCATTTGTATTCTTACTTAATCATTTTTAATATATTTACCCATATACCGTTCCAGTTCCTCTCTCCAGGGCGGCATATCATAGATTCCGGTCATCTTTAACATGAGATTTTCAAGCAGGGTGGTGGCAATTGCACCGTCCTTCTCATTGTAAGTACCATGCTCCAGATTGGGATCATATCCGGCAAGGTGGAGAATGGTGCGGGCATACTCATGTCTGGTACAGGCCCCCTCACAGGAAGCATGGTAGATGCCGTATTCCTTCTTATCCAGCATAACCTCTATAAAATGAGCCAGCTCCTCGGTGCTGGTGGGAGAGCTGATCTGGTCTAAGGGTGCAGTAATCTCCTCTCCCCGCTCAGCCTTCTCCAATATGCTGGATATATAGTCACCTTTTCCCCCATAGACCCAGGAGCTGCGGATGATCAGATGTTTCGGTGTCAGCTCCTTCACAAAGTTCTCCCCCGCAAGCTTGGACTTGCCGTAGACTGTTCTCGGCGTGGGGACATCAAACTCTGTCTTTCCATGACTGCCATCTCCGCAGAAGACATCATCTGTGGACAGGTGAATCAACTTGGCATTATGCTGCCTGCAGGCAGCGGCCAGATTCCTGGCTCCCAGAGCATTCACCCGGAAGGCCTCAATCATGTGGTCCTCACAATAATAAGCATCCGACAGGCTGGCACAGTTGATTACGATATTGGGCCTGTAAACATCCATGGACTGCTCCACCGCATCCTGGTCTGTGATATCCACATCCAAATCAGTGCCCACGACACGGTAATCTACCTGCTTCTTCAGGCGGTTCATTATCGCCTTCCCGATTTTACCGGAAGCACCGGTAATCCAAATTGATTCTTTTTGCATACTTTGAATCCCTCCTCTATTAATTTATGGTTTATGGTTGACAAAAACTATTTTTGACTGTAATTTCTCTGATTCGAACTCCTTGCTCTAAACTCCATCTACCTCGAGGTCACCCAGTTTTACCCCTGGATTATCATGAATCACTGTTTTTAAGGGTAATTTCCCAGCTCCAGGATTAAATCTCGAACACTAACGAAATATTTATATCTATTCATATATATTTTATGTTATTAATTAATATTTTGCAAGATTATTCGCTTTTTTGGCAGTTTTCACTCACAACCGAGTCTTGAATATCCGCTGCTTCTGCTCCACAGTTTATTTCCCTATCTCATCGACATACTCCTGAAGCCTTTCAAAGAACTGCCC
>JAFUDC010000008.1 GCA_017459345.1 Eubacterium sp. | reverse complement strand
TTTCAAGGCATAGTTTCACGATTGCTATCATAGCACAACCATGGGACAATTGCAAATGAAGGAAGGCTTACTCCTCTGCAATCATATAATACATCCTGGAGGAGAAGTCCTGGAAGAACCTCACATTCTCATCATATCCTGTGCCGGCGAAGGCCGGTGAAAGCTTCACTCCTGCGTTCATGAGGACAGAGCCCGGCAGATGATAGTCCTCCTGCTCCCCCGGCATGGTCTTAAACCGGGCCACAGCCGAATGAAGCAGGGAGCCTGGCCGGATGTGGATGGGGGAGGCTGTGTTTATCAGATCCCCGAAAAGACGGATGTCTATATCCTTCTTCTCATTATAAAAATGATATCTAAGGCCCGGATCAAGGCCCCTGGCCTTATAACAGAGATACTGGTGATTGGGCCTTACCAGCTGCTGCATGACAAAGCCCACTGCCTCCTTCCGGTCAGGGGAGACGCAGGTCCAGACTCGTACATTGGGATAGGCAAGAGCAGCTGAAAGAATTGTCAGATGATGATTAACTCCAGGCCCTGCACATTGACTCTGCATGCCGGCTGATTCTCCACTCCGGTAAAA
The DNA here is from genome assembly GCA_017459345.1 of Eubacterium sp. Lineage (GTDB taxonomy): Bacteria > Bacillota > Clostridia > Lachnospirales > Lachnospiraceae > Anaerobutyricum. The sequence continues at coordinate 12,829 of JAFUDC010000008.1, read as the reverse complement.
GGTCCCAAACTGGAGGGTCTTCCTCCATCTCTTATAGGTTTCCACCTGCTTCTTAATCTCCGCAAGCTCCTCTTTCTTCATATCGACAAGATTACATTCGTAGCCCAATATGCCGAAGGCGGCCACGCCAAATCTGGTGTCCAGCGGTGTTTCCCGCAGGGTCTGGTGGTTGGGGCTTCCTGAGACATGTGCCGAGACAGTGGACATGGGATATCCGTAGCTGTAGCCCTCCTGGATTTCTGCCCGGCAGAGTGCGTCAGTGTTATCACTTGCCCAGATCTGCGGGAAATAAGACAGGATACCCAGGTCAAAGCGGTTGCCGCCGGCAGCACATCCCTCAAAGAGTATCTTCGGGAAACGGCCAGTCAGAGTCTCCATTATCCGGTAGAGCCCGCAGATATAACGATGGGCTGTCTCCCCCTGTCTCTCAGAAGGCAGATAGGGTGAGTAAATGTCTGAAAAGATCCGGTTCATATCCCACTTGACATAGGAGATATTGGCTGAAGAGAATACATCAGAAAGAACGTCAATCAGATAATCGCAAACCACCGGATTGGCCAGGTCAAGGATCATCTGGTTTCGTCCCAATGACTGTGACCTCCCTGAGATCCCCATAGCCCAGTCGGGGTGTTTTTGGTAAAGGTCACTGTCAGGGCTTACCATCTCCGGCTCCACCCAGATCCCGAATTCCAGACCCAATGCATTTACCTTGTCGCAAAGTCCGACCAGGCCTCCGGGAAGCTTCTTCTCATTGACGAACCAGTCACCCAGGGAAGAGCTGTCATCATTGCGGCTGCCGAACCATCCATCATCCATGACAAAGAGTTCTATGCCAACCTCTTTGGCCTTCTGGGCCAGCTTCAGGAGCTTCTTTTCAGAAATATCAAAATAAGAAGCCTCCCAGCTGTTAAGGAGGATGGGCCGTTCTCTCTTCTTCCAATAGCCTCGAACGATGTGCTCTCTCACAAATGTATGCATGTTCCGGCTGATTCCGCCAAAACCACTGTCTGACCAGGTCATGACCGCCTCCGGTGCCTGGAAGGACTCACCGGGCTTTAGGAGCCAGGAGAAACCGCGGGGATTGATACCCGACACAAACCGGGTCTTGCCATAGGCATTAACCTGGGCACATTCATAGTGATTGCCGCTGTATATGAGATTAAGGCCGATACAGGCTCCGCTTTCCTCCCCGGCAGCAGCAGGATGAAGCATGACAAAGGGATTAGCCCGATTGGAGGAAGTGCCGGTATCGGAGGAAACCACATAAGCCCCCTCCCGGATGGGAACCTGGACAGGTCCCATCTCCCTGGCCCAGGCACCGTGAAAGCTGGTCATCTCATAGCCCATATCCGGCAGGTCAAGCTGGAGACTCATCAATCGTTCAACACGAATATCTTCCTCTCCCTCATTAATCAGGCAGCTGGTCCTGGTAATGACATCACACTCGGGATAAATGTAGTAGTGGAGTTCCAAGGTCACTGGTTTAACAGCCTCTCTCAGAGTTATAATGAGATGTTCGTACCGGCCATCCTCAGAATATGATCCGGGCAGGGTATGCATCTCTCGTTCTGCTGTTTCGTCAGCTTTATCAGACCCGGAATTAAGATTATCCGATGAAGAAGGATGTACAGATTTCTCATGGCAAATCTCCGCATGAGAAAAGAGAAAGTCAGAAGTCCTGCTGCCATCGGCATAGATCAACTCCACAAAGGGCTCCCGGATATCCCCCTTTCCGGTGGAGGACAGCTCCAGACACATATCTTCCAGATTCACCGCCTTGTGATCCGGATCATAGGCAATCAGATTCCCCCCTTCGAAAGCTCTCTTCCCGGACATGGCACGGAGGTCATCGGCTGTAAGAAAGTTTGCATCTTTAATATTCTTGGAAATTAAAGATGCTCCATAGTAAAGATGTTCCAGGTGACCGGTCTTAGTCACCTGGAAGCAGTATGTCGTATGTGCAGTCTGAAGCAGGAAAGCTGAATCAATTCTTTTTATCATGTGGTATCCCTCCTATCTTCCCAGCTCCTTGCTGATTTCCTCCATCCTCTCATCATCCAACTGGTAGAACTTACGAAATACCAGCAGGGCAGCAATCAGAATGATTGTTGACGGAATAGTCATAAAAACCCGCAGACCGTTTAAGGTAGCTATAGTCTGGCTCGCAGCCTTGGGATCTAAGGCTACCACCCGGATGACAAGGCCGGCGATAAAGACAGCGATCCCGGAGGCCAGCTTCACGGTAAATGTCTGCATGGAGAAGATGACAGATTCTTCTCTTCGTCCGTTTTTCACTTCTCCGTAATCTACCGCATCGGAAAGGAATATGGTCAGCATCACGTTAAGCATTCCATATCCTGCATAAACCAGTATGCCCGGTATGATCAGAATCAGCCAGCTGAAGGACCGGTAGAGATTGGTATAGGAGAAGACCAGAAGGACCAGGAATCCACCCACCTGCAGGAGAATACTGCGTAAAAAGAGGCTGATCTTTCCCACCTTCTTCCGAATGGCAGGTATGGTCATCATCGCAATGACCTGAATCAGGAAGCAGACTGCAACAAATATATTATAAGCGTCGGTATTGCCCACATCAAACTGGAAGAAATAGAGAATAAGATTGCCCACGATATTAATGGCAATATATACCAGAATCAGTGCACCGACCACGGTCATGGCCTGATCATTTCTTATTAGGGCGGAGAACATCTGCCCTACCCCGATAGACTCCATCTCCTCGGGCTTCTTCTCCGGAACCTGGAGTACGAAAACAAGCTCTGAAACCACAAAGACCACTGCTATGAAAAGGGCCCAGTATTTAAAGCCGATTCTGTAATTGGCAATCACGCTGCTTCCGCTTAAGATTGGAACCACCACCATGGTAAGGGCCATGGGAATGGCATCACCGATACCGGCGCAGGATCTGGCCAGAGAGGATAACTGCTCCCTGTCCTTACCCGGGTTGGTGATGGCCGGAATCATGGACCAGAAGGGGATATCCATCATGGTGTAGGTCACGCCCCAGGCGATGTAGATGACCGCCAGCCAGATCCGCAAAGTCCCCTCGGAAGCCGAGTGGGGTGCGGCAAAAAGGGCGTAAATCGTCACCGCATTCAGAACGGTTCCGGTCAGAATCCAGGGGCGGAACCGTCCCCAGCGTGTCCTGGTCTTGGCCACCAGGATTCCCATCATGGGGTCATTTAATGCATCAAATACCCGGGCTCCCATAAGGACAGCGCCAATGAAAACGCTGCTGATGCCCAGAACCGCATTGTAATAGTATAATATGTAATTGGAAACCAACATGTAGACCAGGTCCTTGCCGAAAGCACCGAATCCAAATGCGGCCTTACTCCTTAGTTTTAATTCCATGGGTACTCCTTTCACTTTTCCCTCAATCCAAAGGCCAGCTTCACCACTTCATAAGCCCCGTCGTAGACCCCGATCGACTTATTCTTAATGATGGAGCCGCACATATTTTTAAGCATGACATCCTCCCTGAGAAAGAGGTCGATCATCTGTAAGGTATGGGGGATATCCTGGCATTCGTGGGTGCCGTCCCCCAGCTCCGCTGAGTGGATGGCACCCCAGCGTTCATGGCCGCCAATCCGCTTGATAAAGAGCTTAGGCACAGGATAGAAAGATAGTTCGCTTGGCTTGGTAACCAGGACATCACAGCTTCTCATAAGTAGATTGGTGGCATAAACTGCCTGGAAAATGTTCTCATGCCAGAAGGCGTGGACTCCGATCACCCTGCCGGTCAGGGCATCCTGGCAGAAGCTCTCCGTATCCTCCCAGTTGTTAAAATGCTCTCTGGATACTCTGGAAAGGCCGCTGATCTCACTAACCAGCTCATCCCAGACATTCTTGTAATCGCCAACATTCACATAGAGAGCTGCTTTCTTCTCCCGGATGGCAGGCATAAGATGCCTGATGATGGCGGCAAATATCTCCTTCTGGGCGCCGGCTCCGCCGATGGTCAGGAGGATGCGCATGGGCTGACCCACCTCCTTCCGGCGGAGGCGGGCCGCACAGTCCGTCTCAATATTAGAAACCAGTTCATGGTCAATATAATGACCGGTGTACTTAAGATCAGCCGCTGGCATGGGATGAAGTACCTCCGACCCCTGCATACCATTAAGTACCCGGTAGCCGTACCAGGAATTATGGGTCTGGATAGTATGAAGACTGCCTTCCGCCAGATGCAGGGCCATAGGCCAGTTATCCGGGATGGCATTCACCACATAGTGCATGCCGCCATGAATAGCTGCCTGGGCCGGCCAGACATGGGTCCCGATCAGTGGAATCTCCTTGGGAATATTCTTAAAGACCGGCGCCATAAGCTCCGCATTCTTCTGGTCCGAAGCATTATAGGACAGCTTGCGGAAACCTTCATAATTCATAGGCTCCCAGACTGTCTTGTTGAAGACCCTGCTCTTCTGGGAGATCCGTGATCCCAGGGAATAGAGCTTATTCTGGGCACTGATCACCTTGGTACAGGTAGTCTCGGGGTAGGAGTTTAAATCCATCCAGTAAGGCTTATAACCCAGGGCATGGGCTGCGGAGGCCATGGCCATGGATATCCGGTAATGGCCGAAGCCCATACGAATGTTACCTACGATAACACCCTTTTCCATGTCAAACTTCTCCGACTCCCATTTACCAGAGCCCCCTGTCCCAATCCGGATATCACTGACCCCCAGTGCCTCTCCGATATAGGGATTGGGGATGATGGCAGCCTGATAATCCACATTGGAGTCATCCCCATACTTCTTAACATACTTCTCTTTTGATTTGACGGCCTTCTCATAATCCTGTTTATGGATAATATTGCCGAAAATCATACGTGATTTTTCCATATTCCTCCCTCATACAATCTTTATCACAAGCATCTGGGCTTTGCTCACTTCTTATCCCGTCTATATGTTGATGGTCAATCAGAGTACCTTAAGACAGACTCAATGTCTGTGCGTATCTAAACAGAATAATATTATAAGGTGCAGTGTTTATATAGGCATCCTCTTTATGCATTGTCCTTACTATCTCATTTTTTGAAACCTTACCAAATCTTTGAATAACCGTATCAAGTATCTCCATATCTTCCAATGTAAGGTTAGGGTAGTTCTTATCCTCAACCGGGAGGAATCTATATGCCGTGCCATCTCCAACTTCAATCTCCTCACAATTAATGCTGTTCAAGCCAACAATGGACTCATAGGCAATTGGAACCGCACCCATAGGCAAAGCAAGGTACACAAGCCCTGAAATAGAATGTCTATGTCGCTTGTAGGATAGTGCATCAGCATACCACAGCAGCTTCATCAGCTTAACCCGAAATAACATTGTCACTGCCGTGGAGTTGGCATAGTAATGAATCATATCAATGACCGTGTCTAAAGATAAAGTTTTTGCACCGGTGGCTTCCACATTATTAAGGAAGCGGGCGTATTTCGACATAATCGCTCTTCTCAGATACTTATCCTGGTTCTTTTCAAAAAATGCAGTTCCAGCATCAGCATACTTTGCATATGCAACAGGAGAAAGAGAATCTCTTCCTTTTTGGAGGAGCTGCAAAAACCACTCAGGATCGGAATCCAACTTCCTAAGGATAGTGTCATGAGCTATGTCCTGTACCTGATGACTCTCATATCGAGTAATAGTTTTCCCACCCCATCCCAGAAGAAGGCAAAGATCACTCTGACTAATATTATACTTTCCACGAATAGCTGCGATCTCATAAGATGTCAGCAGACCCTTTTTTTTACGGTAGGCATTCTTCATAGAGATATCGTTTAAGGAAAGTTGAAGTTCATCTGCGTAAGTATCATCAGCTCTGTTACAGTAAAAATACTCTGCTCTGTATTCAACTGCTGTTTCCTTGAATATATTGGTCTCAATCACCTCAATCCGCTGCACTCCATGTTCTTCCATGCAGCAAGGGCAAAGCATTATCTCTGTTCTTAGGATTTTCATGGGGTCTCACCTCTTTTTTTCTTTTTATATGGAAACATATTACCAGAAAAAGGAAACTCAGCATAATGAAAGGACATAACAAATGTCATATGATTTCCAAACTCAGTTAATAACTCCACACGAATCTTAATATAAACATCACCTTTACCATCGTATGCTTTTCCAAATTCACGCATCTCGCTTCTCTTTGGGAATCGTAGGTCTCTCACTGTCTGCATATAATTTTCAATTGTTAATGTCTGCAATTCACGTGCCAAAGCCAGGACCGGGTTTTCATCAGGAAACAAATCTGCTACAGTAAATTGGTTTGTATAACGCTTATTCCTATTCTGATCAACCAGCCTTTCTGCCTGAAATATAATCTTGGCATTATGATTTAATGCATAACGTAGATTTTGCAGATAAGAGTTGACTTCAAGTTCACTCCCAATTCTAGTCCTAATGTCAGCCAAAGTATGCTACCTCTCAATTACAAGGTATCATTTGATACCATTGTATGTTTTGCCTAGTAAATTGTCAAGAAAAAATGTATAATTGTAAATTTTATACAACTATATTATAGCACACGTCACCAAGATAAGCAAACATTTGTTCTTGTTTCTTGTAGTCATAATGGCGACTGTATCACCATCCCCATTGTCGGTACTTTCCGTTGCCTCCGGCTCATCGCGGACTGATACTTTTACCATCCTCCCCCTGTTTCGTCTGTCATTTCCAGAGTCTTCGGCTCGATTCAGACTGATACTACTATCATCTTTCCCCCGTTTCGTCTGAAGGATATTTACTTCCAGCTTACTTTAATCATAGGCCTGACTCCATCCGTAATATCCATCAAAGATCCGTCTACCCTGTCCAGGAAACCTCTGGAATCTATAGAATAGATATCCGTGTCCATCTCGTTCTGAGTCCGGCACATCCAGCTGCAGGTGGAATAGTAGGGCTCCAATTCGAGGGCATATTGCTTACGGACATACTCTGTCGCCCTTGCCTTCAGGTCCGCTTCCAGGACTTCATTCCCCTTTATGTAAGTATTGATCTCAGCAAATGAGGGGATGGTTACCTTGTCAAGACTGGCCTTGTCGGACTGGATATCAGATAGATATCCTCTCTCCTCCCCGGTAAATGCCTTGCTGATAAATTCTGCATTCAGCCACTGGCGTATGCTTGTATCCTGCCAGATGATGTCCTCCACCTGCTTTGTCTTGAAAGGATAATAGCATTGATAATCCAGTATATAGGTCGAGAGAAGAAGAACCGTATGCTCGTCAGGCTTATCCAGCACAATCCAGCTGATGTCTTCCGGACCATTTCCTTTATCATTGTCCTGCTCATATGAGCCGAAAAGCACCCTGTCTCCTGACTGCAGGCTGGCAAATGTATCTTCTGTCAGCTTCTCTGCTTTGTCAGTCCCGACGGATAGCTCTTCCTCCATATTACCCGTCACCGTGAAGTCTTTCGCTGACAGATCCACCCAGATAGATGGACGGATACCGAAAATGTCTGACCCGGCACTTCTCCCATGTTCTTCGATTGTAGAGTCAGGGTTTATGATAGTAATATGATGACCTTCACCGCGGGGGATATCATAGCAGGCAGTTCTTAACCACCAGGATCCATTCCCTTCATATCCTTCATCTCCCCTTAAGCCCTTGCTCTTTGCATACTCTGTGGGCTTAGCCGCCCGAATCAGGGGATTGGTCATATAATCTGTCACTTCCGACGGACTCAGGAGAAAGACATGATCAACCGTATCTCCTCCCTGGGGACAGGATGGGGTAAAGGGACTGCTCTGAGCACTCACCTTTGTCTCCATTATGGCCTTCTTATCCTCTGAATCAAAGGCAGTTTGATAAAAGCCATCATTGAGCCAGGTGCGGGTTCCGCAATCCTCCCAGAAGCAGTCACTGTCAGCGGCATCAGGCTCCGTGACGGGAGTATTGGACCCGGTAAATCTGCTTACATCAAGGATATCTCTGCTGACCAGAAGAGCCTTGTCACCATCCTTATGAATAATAATCCATGGAATCTCCTCCGTCTCCTTATCATCACCATCCTGTTCATAACGACCCAGAAGTAGAAGATCCCCTTTCTTATACTTTACATTTTCTTTCTGCTGAGGCTGAGAATCCGGAGTATCCGGAGAGGCATTCCCCACATTCAGCCATATGGCAGGTCTGACATCGTAGTTCTTAATCTTATAAGCATTTCCGATATCAACAAAACCATCCGACATCACCAGGCTTCCTGTATGATCATTCCGGCCCGGCGACCGCAGCCACCATATGCCGGTCAGTTCCTCTTCGGAGGAAGTCTTCTTCCGGTCTGGAGCCGGCTCCAGCTTCCGCTCTTCATCAGAAGCAAAACAGGTCCGGGCTTCCCCGATACTCAGGAGGAAAACATGATCAACCGTATCCTTCCCGGCATCCGAGTGATAGTCCTCATTCTCCTCCGCCGGCACAGATGCATTCACAATATAGCCAGCCTCCTCCCCGGAGAATGCCTTCTGAAAGAAATCCTCATTCAACCACCGACGCAGGGTACAATTCTCCCATCTGGAATCTTTCGGATCCACTTCCGAGGTTTCATCCTGAAATGGCATGGAGGCTATCGCATACCTGCTGATGCAGAGAGCTTTGCCATCCTTCACCTTAAGCACCTGCCACTGGATCTCTTCCTTCTTTCCAAACAGACCGGACCCCGATGACCAGGTACCTAAAGTAATGATATCTCCCTTACTGACTGCCTTGCCCAGACTTTTTGTATCATTATCTGCCGCCAGGCAGCCTATCTGCGAAATCATCAGCAGGCAAAAAACCAGGCACAGAGTCAGGATGATTCTTTTTTTCATGATGAAAGCACCTCCTTAAAGAATACATATATGGTAAATGTATCACACCATCCAGGCCAAATCAAATGTAAATATTTTACATCTCCCGCTAAAGAAATAACGGCAGCCTGACCAATCAAATCCGCCGGGCTGCCGCCAATCATCTCTCATGCATCATAAGCTACCAATCTCAATCCGCATGGATTCTGATTCCGGTGAGGGGAGAATGATTCTCCCCTCACTTCCGTGTTAAGTTAATCATTTACTGGGCCGGCTGGCTGATCTCATCATCGTCATCTTTCTTTTTCCTGGCTGTGTAAGCAGCGATTCCAAGATTGACAAGGAGGAAGATCAGCATGAGAATCGTCCATTTATCCACGAGCTGCATCTTGTTGCTCATATCCTCGGTCAGGATAAATGCAATGACGGATGCAACGGCCGGGATCATACTTGCGATCCTTGCCTTACCCTTGTTGCCCTGATTCTTCTCGTCATCTGCATCCACGGTATCCTCATCCTCTTTCTTCTTTCTGAAGTAGAAGATCAGCATGAGGAGACTGAGAATTACAGTTCCGATTGCCATCAGGAGATTGAGCAGTGCCCAATAAGCTTCCTCAACCGGACTCTCAGCCAGCGGAACACCATCATCGATGATATCCTCCGGGATAGTCTCATCTTCAGGCTCTGCCTGAGGTACCTGATTATCCGCAACTGTTTCCGGATTATCCGCTGCCGGTGCTGCCGGATTAGCAGTCGCATTACCTGCGTTTCCAGGAGCTGCCGCATTGGCTGCCGGTGCTGCCGGAGCAGCTGGTGCTGCTGCCCGGGTGCCAGGAGCGATCGGTGTTACCGGTGCTGCCGGATTAGCTGGTGTCAGCGGATTGGTCGGTGTCGTCGGGTTAGTAGGATTAGTTGGGGTTGTCGGGTTGGTTGGTGTCGTCGGAGTCGTCGGCTGAGTCTCTGTCGTCGGCTGAGTCTCCGTGGTTGGCTGAGTTTCCGTAGTCGGCTGAGTCTCTGTGGTCGGTTCCTCAGTCGGCTGAGTCGGCTCTGTAGCCTCGAGGATGGTGAAGGTACCAGGTACAAAGGATACTTTGTAGTTGCCCTGGATCTCATCACCGGAGGCTGTGATTGCATAAGGATTATCAATCTCTTCACCCGGTTCACGAGTCAGTGAGTAGCTGATAAGATCCTCTGTGTCTCCATCAACCAGACCATCTACAGTAGCTGCAAAGTCCGGATCATCCTCACCGGTTGTCTTGCTCATACTGGTGACTGTGACTGTAACTTCCTTCGGAGTAATCTCATAAGTCTTTGTTACTGTTCCGGTGTAGTTTCCAATACCCGTAATTGTCACGGTTACTGTTCCAACATTTCTGACATCCTCTGAATAGGTTACGGTATAGTCTGCTCCAGGTACCAGCGGCACTCCTCCAGGAGCTGCCGGAGTCACTGTGACAGGCTGTCTCTGGTCTTTGCCGTTATAAACCACATCATCCAGATCAGAAACTGTGAACAGATTCGTATCCTCTATCGATGCTTTTGTGATTTCGAACTCACCAGATTCATAAGTTACCGTGTAATTACCCTGATCTTTTTCACCTGTCGGTGTGATCTTATAGGTTCCAACGTCATTACCAGGTTCACGGGTCAGCTCGTAGACAATGGTGTCATCTCCAACCAGTCCATCTTCCTTGGCAGTTAATGTCGGATCTGCGGAGCCGAATACCTTGGTGGCATCGTTTGCTGTGACTGTAACTGCCTTCGGATTGATGGTAAATGTACCAGGAATATACTCAACTGTGTAGTTACCCTGATTTGTCTCACCAGCCGGAGTGATTGTGTAGCTATCTGCATTCACACCCTTCTCCCGGGAAACAGTATAGCTGATCGTATCATCGCCAACAAGTCCGGTTACTGTTGCCTTGAACTCTTCTGGATCTGCATCGCCGTAAGTCTTTGATGCATCTACAGCCTGAACAGTTACTTTAGCAGGTGTAATGGTAAGAGTACCTTCATCAATCTTAGTCTCATAGTTGTTATTCTCAGCTTTCACCCTGTAGGTCAGGCTTCCAACATCCTTAATCTCTGGTACACTTTCTGTCCATTCGGTCCAGGTCTCACTATCCTTATCCTTAATACTATAGGTTAAGTTTGTGCCTTCTGTTACAGTTGGTGTTCCACCACCCGGTAATGCCTCTCCATCATAAGGCTTGGTTACGGAAATGGCAGTTACATTTAACTGATTATCCTTGCTGATGGTAAATGTACCTGTCTGATAATCAACCGTATAATTACCCTGAGTAGCAGCGCCAGCAGGTGTGATCGTGTACTCGCCCACATCTTCACCTGATGCACGTGATACAGTAAATGTAATCTTATCATCTCCAAGAAGACCGGTCACCGTCGTATCATATTCAACAGGATCTTTTTCTCCATAAACCTTGCCGGAATTATTGACTTTCACGGTCACTGATACCGGAGTTACAGTCAAAGTACCCTGAGCAGTTTTTTCTGTATAATTCGGGTTGACTGCCTTCACTTCATAGGTAAGAGTTCCGACATCGGTAAGCTGAGGTGCCTCTGTTGTCCAGTCACTCCAATTCTCACCATCCTTGTACCTGTAGGTTAAGCTTGTGCCTTCTGTTACGCTTGGTTTACCTTCCGCAATAAGAGGCTTAGCATTATAAACCTGTGTTACTTTGAGGGCAGTCAGATCCAGTAATCCCGACTGAGTAATGGTTAATTTACCAGTCTTATAGGTTACTGTGTAGTTGCCCTGTTCAGCATCACCGGCAGGAGTAATGATATATTCTCCTACATCTTCGCCCTCTTCGCGGGTCAGGTCATACTTAACCGTATCGGATCCGATAGTACCAGTAAATGATGCGGTAAGCTTTGGATCATCTGTACCGAAGACTTTTGATTTGTCAACGGCTGTGACGGTAACAGCCTTAGGTGTTACTGTAAGGGAGTAACCAGACTTCACTTCTGTGGCATAATTAGCCTTGGAAGCCCTGATTGAGTAACTTGTTGTTCCAACATCAGTACGGCTTGGCGCTGTCTCTGTCCACTCGCCTCCATCGATCTTGTACTCAATCTTTGCTCCATCTACATTAACTTTAGCTCTTACTGTATGCGGATTTCCATCATATTCTACAGTGATAGTTGTTCCATCTGGTGATAATTTTTCCTGTTCATCACCAGGTTCTGGATCAATAATCAGTTTAGCTTCTGTTATGGTAAATGTACCATTCTTGTATGTTACCGTGTAGTTACCCTGGTCTTCTTTACCTGACGGCTTGATAGCATAGGTTCCTACATCCTCTCCAGGATCTCGGGCTACCTGATACTCAACGATATCTCTTCCGATTGTTCCTTCTACCTTAGCGGCGAATTCCTTCGGGTCATCTTCTCCGTATACCTTCCCAGCATCATTCGCTGTTACAGTGACTGGTTTCGGTGTAACCGTAAGTGAATATCCTGTCTTCTCTACCGTCTTATAGTTAGCCTTGGACGCCCTGATTGAGTAGCTTGTTGTTCCAACATCGGTACGGCTTGGCGCTGTATCTGTCCAGTCCCCTCCATCGATCTTGTACTCAACCTTTGCCCCGTCTACATTAACTTTAGCAGTTACTGTATGCGGATTTCCATCATACTCTACTGTGATAGTTGTTCCATCTGCTGACAATTTTTCCTGCTCATCACCAGGTTCTGGATCAATGCTCAATTCAGCTTCTGTTATGGTAAATGTACCATTCTTGTATGTTACCGTGTAGTTACCCTGCTCTTCTTTACCCGACGGCTTGATAGCATAGGTTCCTACATCCTCTCCAGAATCGCGGGCTACCTGATATTCAACGGTATCTCTTCCGATTGTTCCTTCTACCTTAGCGGTGAACTCCTTCGGGTCATCTTCTCCGTATACCTTCCCAGTATCATTCGCTGTTACAGTAACTGGTCTACGCGTAACTGTAAGTGAGTATCCTGTCTTTTCTACAGTCTTATAGTTAGCCTTGGAAGCCCTGATTG
>JAFUDC010000080.1 GCA_017459345.1 Eubacterium sp. | reverse complement strand
CACCCTGGTACCGGCCAGCTTATCTCCTTTATGTACAGGCAGTTCGCCATGCCTGGAGGCAATCATCATCTCCCCAAGCATGTTGACCGCCTTAAGGCCATCCCGGCGGATCTTCAAAAGGCCGTCCACATCTGCCAGCAGCTCAATCTTCCCCTCCTTCACATCGGTAGGATGCATGCCGGGGCCCTGACAGACCTCTCTTAAAACCTGCGCCGCCTCATTCTCGTGGAGCATGTTCTCGTTGTACTCCCAGACATAGATGTTCTCCTTGCCTACGGAAAGCAGGACAGGGATATCCTCCTCCCGGATGATATGTCCCTTCCGGAAAACTGGTCCCTTTTTCTCGCCTACGATGATCTGTGTGATGTCATGGCACAAAATCTGGCCGACAGCCTCTGTTGTTTTCATAATCTTCATAATAAAGTCCTCATTCTCCTGATAAAAAAAGCTGCAAAACCCTTTATCTCTCTCATCTCTTTTTCAGTAAATAATTCAAATCCGCATCATGTTATTAATCAGGAACACCTCGGCGTTCCTGGCGCAGGATTCGATGATGAAAGAGGCAGGTTTTACAGCTGCTTGTGATTCTTATATGTCATATGGGGAGTTACAATCGAAACTGATGTACTAAAAAGGACTGTCTTAATACAGACAGTCCACCCTTTTTCCCGGTAATCACTGTCACCTTCTCAAATATACGGAAAGTCATACCGTTTCCAGTATGGCTCTGTGCCTTATAAAGGCTACGGTCCTGGATTCATGGATTGCTCTTTAGAATCTCAGACTCGGAAACAAATAATTGATTAAATAATATCATAATACTTCAAATAATACAATTGCCTTCTCCTCAAAATGTGACACATTTTCTTGTATTCCTGCCAAAGCGAATCGTAACCTTATTCCACCCACTCCAGCAGCACATCAAGGATTCCTCCGCAGACCATGCCGTCTTCCTCAGCCAGTCCTGACCCGGTCAGGTCTACCGTGATAATCTTTGGCTCTTTGTCAGCAAGCATCAGCATCCTTCTGCCCCGGGTAATCACATCCCCTTCCACGCAGCCACCGCCGATGGTGCCGACGATACTTCCGTCCTTCTTTACCAGCATCTTGGTGCCGACCTCTCTGGGAGCGGACCCTTTTCTGGCAATAACCGTAGCAAGGATGCTGCCCTCCCCTGCCTCTGTCAGGCCCTGGATGGCCCGCCTTAAGGGCTGGGGGAGGCCTCCGCTACGCTTCCTGGAGTTCTTGACCTGAATAATCTCGCCCATGATGGCGATTCCGATTTCCTCCGGGGTCTCTGCCCCGATCTTCAGGCCGATGGGAGTATAGACCGCATCAAGCTTGTCCTGGGAGAAGCCGGCCTCCTTGAGGTTTTCCTTCACAATTCCTACCCTTCTCCGGCTTCCGATCATGCCGATGTAGGCATTCTTCTTAGGTAAAATGGCCTCCAGACACTCCTTATCATAGCGGTGTCCCCTGGTGACGATCACAAAGTAGGTATCCTCATTCCCTTCTATCCGGGAAAGAGCCTTCATAAAGTCATCGCAGATGACATTCGTGGCTCCCTGTCTTCTGGCATTCTCCGCAAACTGGGGTCTGTCCTCAATCACGGTCACCTTAAAGTCCATCATGACTCCCAGGCTGATCACCGGCATGGATACATGGCCGCCGCCGCAGATTACGATATGCTTCTCGCTTCCCAGGGAATCGGCGAAGTATCGGTGTCCATGAAGCTCGAAGGTACCGGGAACCGCCTCTTTGATTATCTGGTCTCTGTTTCTGGTAAGACTGCAATCCCGGTCAGGAGACCATACACAAGCTCCATCACTGACAAGCAGCTTCTGACCTGACTCTTCCTTATCCAGGGCAGTGATCATCATGTTGTTATGGTTGGTATTTAAAGAAAACAATGTATCATATAATCCCATCTCTTTTACACCTCTTCCATGGCAGTTTATCTATGATAAAATCTGCTCCTATTCCCCTTGATTT
>JAFUDC010000079.1 GCA_017459345.1 Eubacterium sp. | reverse complement strand
GCTGCTGGTCAGTTCCATCCCCATTGATGATTATGGCCCTGGGAAGAAGAATGGACAGTTCCTCACAGCGGGCCTTGCTGCGCTCGATAATCTTCACATCTATCCCCATCTGAAGAAGGCGCTGGGCCAGATAATAGCCGCACTTTCCTCCCCCCACGATAAGGGTATTCTTCACCTGATGGGTATCAAAACCGATGGACTCCAGGAAGGTTTTCGCTTTCACCCGGGGGGCCACAAAGGAGACAATGTCTCCCTCTCTTAAGACGAAATCTCCACCCGGGATGCTCAGATCCTTCTTTCTCTCCACGGCACAGATCAGGATGCCGGAAAAATTCCGTCCGATCTGGGCGATGGTCTGCCCGTTCAAACTGTTTCCCTTAGGGATAATGAACTTAATCAGCTCCGCCTGTCCTCTGGCAAAGGATCTGGCTTCCAGGGCGGTAGGCAGATAGAGGATACGGGCCGCCTCCCTGGCAGCCTCCAGCTCAGGATTGATAATCATGGCAAGCCCCAGCTTCTCTCTGAGGTACTCAACCTCCTGGCTGTAATCCGGTGTGCGGACCCTGGCGATGGCGGCACAGTCACCTACCTGAGAAGCCACGGTGCAGGTGAGCAGGTTGAGCTCATCCGACTCGGTGACCGCGATGATCAGGTCGGTATTCTCGATTCCTGCCTCCATCTGGACATTATAGCTGGCACCATTCCCAGCCAGACCCATGACATCGTAGAGATTGGCAATCTCCTGGACCGTATCGGCATCCTTATCAATGATGGTGATATCACGGCCTTCCTGACTAAGCTGTTCCACCAGGGCGGTTCCAACCTTTCCGCCGCCTACTATGATTATCTTTAAACCCTTTGCTGCAGGGGTTCTTGTTATTCCAAACATGTCTTTTTGTTCCTTTTGTAACTTCTTATGCTGTGATATATTTTGTTTTCATGAACCTGCTTTATTTACGATAGGCGAAAGCCGGCAGGCCATCCTCTCCCATGGGGATGGGCGGGGTGCCCTGGATGAGCGGTGTGGCGTAGGTGATAAAGTCCTCGGAAATATCTGTGCCGTCGTTGGTAATCCACTCCAGGGGAACGGTTTTCTCCTGGTTGCAGACCTCATTCACATCCTCAAGGCCGCAGGCAACCACATAGGGATCATCACTGCAGCGAACAAAGGAAATCATCTTGCCGGTGATTCCCCTCTTGATGGCAACCTGCAGACCATAGCGCCCTGCCATCACTGCCTCCTGCTGGTCTGTGTGGGATATCATGGCAGCAGAACATCTCTGATTGACATTCAGCTCGACGGAGCGGGCTTTGACACCCAGTCTGTCTCTGACCAGATTTTCCAGATACTTGCCGCAGCCTGCCAGCATCTTGTGGCCGAAGGAATCGGTTCCCACAGAGCTGTCATATTCACAGATAAATGTCCCGGTCTTGTCATGGATACCCTCTGATACGCAGACAACCACATTGCAGTTCTTCTCAAAGGACGCCTCCACTCTGGCAAGGAAGCTCTCCTCATCAAAATCCACCTCAGGAAGGTAGATCAGCAATGGATTATCTCCCACATATTTTCTGGCCAGGACACTGGCAGCCGTCAGCCAGCCTGCATGCCGGCCCATGATCTCCACGATGGTCACGGACTTCTTCTCGTAAACACAGGCATCCAGAGTAATCTCTCTGACCGTCTCAGCCACATACCTGGCGGCTGAGCCGTACCCAGGTGTGTGATCGGTCAGAATCAGGTCATTATCAATGGTTTTGGGCTCGCCCATGATGCGGATCTGACTGTCAATCTGCTTTGCATAGCGGGACAGCTTGCTCACCGTATCCATGGAGTCATTCCCTCCGATATAGAAGAAATAACCGATGTTAAGCTCCTCAAACTTCTCAAAGAGTCTGGGATAAACCGGGTCAGACAGGTCATCCGGAAGCTTATATCTGCAGGAACCCAGATAGGCACCCGGTGTAGACTTTAAAAATTCCAGATTGCCGCCGGGAAGAGCCTCTGCAAAGTCCAGATAACGGCCCTCAAGGAAACCCTCGATCCCATTGATCATCCCGTAACAGGTTCTGATATAGTCCGTATTCTCCATGGCCTCAAAAACAACACCGTAAAGGCTGCTGTTGATCACAGCCGTAGGGCCCCCGGACTGACCTACAATCACATTCTTTTTGCTCATTGTAATCTCCCTATTCTATCTTAGTATTATTCGTAAATATAGCATCCCTTCTGCTTCCAGTGGCCAACCCACTTGGCACTCTTATTGGTACCCTGGGGCCGCCTGCCGGAAGCAATCTGCTTCTCGTCACCGATAGTGTTCTTATTGCTGATAAGCAGCTCATATACATTGCCATCCAAGGCTGCCTTGGTCGTGGAGCTCTGGCATCCGCTTAAGCTCCCTGAGATACAGTCTGTAGCCGCCGCTGCCGCCCGGACAGCCGCCTTGACCGCTCCCACATTGCCCTCGACCTTGACAACAATACGGGCATCATATCCGCTGTACTCGATGCCGATCAGCTTTACATTGCCCGACTTGACCGCGGCATCCGCCGCCTCAATAGCCGAAGCCATGCCGATCGCCTCAATCAGCCCAATACACTTTTTTTCCATATGCGTATCCTCGTTTATATGAATATCTACTACTCCCAACATTATTATATGATTATACCACATATCTATCGGGAGTTCTATATTTTTTATATGGAATTCCTGACAGCCAGGCCTAGCCTAACCCAATGTAGGCTGTCCGTATTCAAAAAGGGCTGCATTAATCTCAAAGATGTCATACATTTGATTGCTGACAAAGTAGCTGATGATCAGGTCAAACTTGTTGCTGGGTGAAAATGCAATCTCAGCCCGGGATAGCAGGTCTACCATGGTGGGCATGTCAAGCTTCAGGGCAATGGCAAAGGCCACGGCGGTTTTCTTTTTAGGCTTATAATCCGGCTTACAGCGGATCTTTGAGAAAACCTTACGGTCGATGTTGGCCCTCTTATAAACCGTCACATCATCCAGTCCGCGTTCGTCAATCAGTTCAAAGAGCTTCTCCTGGAAGGTCTCTCCTGTATTCTCAAGCAGGTCATCCAGACTCTTCCCCTTTGCATCCGGAAATGGGGCCGCAATGGGAGCCGCACTCTCCCCTGAACCGGAAAATGTACTGCCATATACCGGGATATTTTCTGTAAAATCTTCAAAATCTGCTTTCTGAGCAGATGGACATAATTCATCCAGAGCTAAATCACGGGGAATACCGGGATCCTTCTTCGCTGCAGTATCCCGGAAGGCTTTCCGAGGTTCAATGTTCCGCCTCCTGCGCTCGAGGACAGCATCTCCCTCGTATTCAATATCTTCAATGTCACCAACGGCATGTTCGTCAATATATTCCTCAATCTCCCCTACCAGTTTTCCGGAAAGAGTGAAGGCTTTCTTGTCGAAGACTACAAGAATGACCTCCATATCGTGGGTCAGCAGAAAACGGTTGATCTCAAAGAGGGCAATCTCAAGGGCCCGGTCTTTGGGAAAACCGTAAACTCCAGTGGCTATGAGGGGAAATGCAATGCTTTCGCAGGAGAGCTTTGCGGCCAGGGCCAGCGAATTGGCATAGCAGGCATGAAGGATTTCCCGCTCTCCCTGATGTCCTCCTGCCCAGGCCGGGCCTACTGTATGGATGATGTATCTGGCATCAAGCCGAAAGGCTATGGTCCAGGCCGCCTGTCCCGGAGCAATCTCACCAATCTTCTTGCGGGCAGCAAGCAGCTGCCTCTCACCGGCGGCCTTATAGATTGCACTGTCTGTTCCGCTGCCGTAGATTGGTTCCGGGTTGGCTGTATTGACGATGGCGTCGGCCTTGACTTTCGTGATATCGTTTCTTATAATCTGAAAAGGCATATCTGCTACCTCCTTTTAATTAAGCATAATTATAGTCTATTCCTGAGGAAAAATCGACATTTACTTTACAAAAGAAGTCTCAGAAGCAAATGATGAAAAGGTATGAGGAAGAATCGGGAAAGGAATTCATATATGAAAGCGTTAGAATTATACGGGACTCTTGGTCCTTCAGATTGTGATAAAGATACCTTAAAGGCAATGTTTAGATGTGGCATGACCGGGCTGAGGCTCAATCTGTCCCACAAGAGCCTCTCAGAGTGTTCCGGCTGGCTTGACCAGCTGCATATGGCATCAGAGGAACTCCATATTGTTCCAGATCTTCTGGTGGACCTGCAGGGGCCGGAGCTGCGGATTGGACTTCTCAATGAACCTGTTTCTTTAAAAGAGGGGGACATTATCGGTCTTAGCTTTGATAACGCATCCGCTTTTAAAGAGATCTCAATCCCGGTCCCGGCCTGTACAAAACCTTATCTGCTTCCCGGGCAGAAAATTCGTCTGGATGACGGACGGATTGTGCTTGAAGTAGTGGGTCTAAACAAGGCCAGAGTTCTGATTGGCGGTACCCTCCAGTCCAGAAAGAGTCTGGCTCTGGACGGTCACTCCATCACCCTTCCAACTTTGACAGATAAGGATATCGAGAATATCAGCCAGCTCTCCGGATACAGGGTTACCGGGGTCATGCTCCCATTTGTAAGAAATGCAGAAGATTTAATCACGTTGAAAAAAGCCCTCCTGGATTATGGCCACAGCCATGTCCGCATCTTTGCCAAGATTGAAAACCAGGCCGGGGTTAATCAGCTCCCCTCCCTCATACCCCATTGTGACCATATCGTGATAGCCCGGGGTGATCTGGGCAACGCTGTATCTCTCACCAAACTGCCGGCAGTCCAGAAATCCATAGCCCGCATATGCAATCGGACAAAGACCCCCTTTATGGTGGTAACCCAGATGCTTCATACCATGACGGAAAACCCGGTACCCACCAGGGCAGAAGTCAGTGACATCTTTAACGCTGTCCTCGACGGCGCCTCCTCCCTCATGCTGACAGGGGAAACTGCCGTCGGGCGGTATCCGGCAGAGGCAATGAAGGTGCTGTCGGATGTATCCTTTGAGGCATTGCGGTATAAGATGGAGTCGAAGTTTTTTTGATAATTCTTAACCTGCCAACCAGCCAGGCAGGCTCGAAGTCAAAGCTGCCCGCTAGCGTACAGTCACTTATACTTCTCCTTCAGATGCTCTCTAAGCTTTCTTTGCTGCATCTTAGTAACTCCGATTTCGGTCATATATTTCTCAGCCTTTTTCTTGAGATTTGTTCTTTCCGGGTGCATTGATTCCGTGATATTGATGAGAATCGGCCGGATAGT
>JAFUDC010000078.1 GCA_017459345.1 Eubacterium sp. | reverse complement strand
CAACCAGGAGGTCTCCCTCCACACGTCCCGCTGCCTCAATCAGCGCCTCCGCTGCCTGACAGGCTTCTTTATACACTACGTCTCCAAGTTCTTTCATGATTCAAGTCCTCCCTGCTGTCAAACCGGCACCTTAGTCACTGCCGGAAGTAGTAAAGTCGCAAGTACCAGACCGGATATACCCTGAATGATGTTGGCAGGCAGACTGGCTATGGCGCCTCGTCCGTATATCAGAAGCTCAAAGCTCAGATATCCTCCCGCAACCACAACTGTGGCGGCAGCCCCGCAGACAATACAGGCAAAGGTCTTCCCTGTACCATGGTCACGTAATTTCCTGTAGATGACAGCGGACAGGAAAGCCACGGCAAACTTTATGATAAATGTCACAGGGACATACAGATAATACCCGAAGAGCATATCTGCAAGAGCAGACCCTATCCCTGCTGCAAGCCCTCCATAGAGTGATCCCAGCACAATGCCGGAAAGAATCACCAGGGCATCCCCGGGATGAATGTAGCCGCCGGTTCCCGGCGTCGGAATGTGTATGCACATGGTGGCGACACAGGTCAGTGCCGCAAACAATGCACTGTTGACGAGGCGAAGTGTTTTCGAATTCATACTGTCACAACCTTTCTTTCGTGATAATAAGCAAGCCGAAGAAAAACTCAGCCAGGTCATAAGCTAACGTTTCTTTGACATAGCCAATTTCTTCGATCTTAATCCATATATTCCTACGTATTAAATATATTTTATACGAGTGACAGTATATAATTAATCTGATTATATTGAAATGCTCAATTTAAATATATTTTATATGGTCAGTTTCTAATATAACAAACTCATTTTAAAATCTCTGCTTTAAAAAAGAAGCCTGTCTAAATAAATAAAATTATTTTAAATTATGTATTGACATTGTCACTACATCGTGCTATATTAGGCTCACAAAGATAATACCTCCCAGGAAACATTAAACCGATTTCGACACAGAAAGGAACATAGAATTATGGCAAATTCATTCTTACAGGTCAGAGTTAACGAAGATGATAAGGAAAGAGCTTCCCAGATCCTTGAGAATCTCGGAACCAACCTCTCCACGGTTGTCAACATGATGATCAAGCAGATTATTCTCACAGAAAGCATCCCCTTCGAAGTAAAGATGGGACCGCAGGCGGGAACAGTATTTCCCATGCCGACAGCTGCCGCTGCCGCCTTCGATCACAGAACTTCCGAGATGATCGAGAATCCTGTGCTTAAGGGAATCAGAGAAGAATACGAAGGAATATGATAGAGGAGGATAAGATGAAGCTTGGATTTATCGGATGCGGTGTCATGGCCAATGCCATGATGGGCGGAATCATTGAGGCCGGAATATACAGGCCGGAGGATATCATCGGGGGCGACCCCGTAGAGGAAAGCCGCATCCGCACACAGAAACAGCAGGGAATTACCACGACAGATAACAATCTCACCGTAATGGAAAAGGCAGATATCGTATTTTTCACGGTGAAGCCTCAGTACTATACTGACATGATTGCAGGAATCCGGGATCAGGTCCGGGAAGATCATGTGATCATCAGTGTGGGGGCTGGCAGAACCCTGGCCTACCTGGATGATCAGTTTGGCAAACCGGTCAAGGTTGTCCGGATCATGCCCAATACACCTGCCCAGGTGGGGGAAGGCATGACAGCTGTATGCCCCAACCAGTATGTCAGTCCGGAAGAAACAGACCAGGTGATGGCCTTACTTCGTACCTTTGGCAAGGCAGAGCTTATGCCGGAGCACCTCTTTGATATCGTCACCGGAGTCAGCGGCAGCGGTCCGGCTTATGTATTTATGTTTATCGAAGCACTGGCAGATGCCGCAGTTAATGGCGGCATGCCAAGGCAGCAGGCTTACACCTTTGCTGCTCAGACCGTACTCGGTTCCGCTAAGATGGTACTGGAAACCGGAAAACATCCCGGTCAGCTTAAGGATATGGTCACTTCCCCTGCCGGTACCACCATCGCCGGGGTCAGGGTACTGGAAGAGATGGGCTTTCGTGCTGCCGTCTTTGAAGGGGCCGCCGCCGCTGCTGAAAAGTCAATCGAACTTCAGAAGGGTTCCTGAAAAAGCAAAAATCCCAGGAGCTTCAAGTCATAAGGACAAGAAGCCATCTCCTGGGATTTCTTTGTACACTTTGGTTTAAAACCTTCCTGATATGCGCTCTCAGTTAAAGCCACTATACTACATAGTTTTCTGTTTATCCACCGAATAAACCACCCTGGTATCCGCCAGATAATCATGAAGGGCCTGCTTCTCATCTCCCACAACAATCATCAGGTATCCCAGACACAGAATAAATGCCGACAGGAACCGTCCGAAAGTCTCCCTGAAGACAATCTCAAACAGGGTCGGTTTACGGTTTTCATCTGCGCTGACCACACAAAGCTTCATAATCCTTTTCCCGATTGTTCTGCCGCCCATATAGGTAAAAATCACAAAGTAGGCGGCTCCGATCAGATAATAAACTATATCTGCAGGAGAAAATGTAAATAGAATATCCTTTGTCCACAAATTCGAGGATATTCCCAGAGAGACTAGTCCCGTTACCATCCTGACAATTAGTATCGGTATCCCGATGATAAAGCGGTCCAGCAGCCAGGCGGTCAGCCGGGCAAAAAATCCGGCATAAACCCTGTCCGTTTCCTCTTCTTCCGGGAGACCGGACCCGTAAAGCTTCTCAGAACTCCCGTTTTCGCCTGTATGCCATCTGCCGGTTCTCCCCTCTACAAGCTCTGATCCGGTAACTGCTTCCAACTCTGATTCAACAACTGCTTCGGCCTCTTCAACCTCCAATATCGGTTTTCCAACTGCCGACAGGTCAGCTGTCTCCGTCTCTGCTGCATTCATCACATGCTCATCCGGCCTTTCATCATAAGGTGTCTGTTCATTTCGCATAGTACATTAACACCCCGCTTCTGTCGTTCTCCATCAGCTCCCTGGCAGCTTCAATATCGGACTGATTGCTGTCAGAATACCTGCCGATGCGATCAGCAATCCCCAGGAGCTGGCTGAAGTAATTCTTCCATTTGGAATTCCTGGAAGGGACATGGAAGAGAATCTGCTCTTCTCCCACAGCTGAGCCAATGGCTGCCTTGGT
>JAFUDC010000077.1 GCA_017459345.1 Eubacterium sp. | reverse complement strand
GGGATAACCAATGATGAAGCAATAGAGTTAGAAGAAATCGTCTGTAATTATCCCAAAACAGTATTTGATATTGATTCTTTTGACGGGCTTTTCTATGGAAGTGTTCAGCTTACATGGATTAGGAATTGGATTGAAGGTACGGCAGTGATTATTACAAATGAAGAAGCAAAGAAACTGGATGCTGCAGCTTAAAGGCAACGATCAAACACAACTAAATCAACATGGAAAGGAACAACCAATATGAAAAATAATTACAATGTAAAAAGGAAGTATAGAGATAGTAAATGGAAACAACTGAAAAAGCATTACTTACAGTCAAGGAAACCGCTTCTTATTTAGGAATCGGCTTGACGAAAACTCGTGAACTTATGACTGCAAAAAACTGTAGCTGGACTTTGAAGATAGGAAGGTGCTGGTATTCTAATAAAAGAAACCTTGACGCATGGTTAAACCGTATGTGTCGGGTGCAACAGTACGCCTAAAGAAGAAGTTGCAAAAAAATATTGAGTCAATAAGGGAAATGAGGTATAATGGATAAGCATAAATCTAACGCCATTTGCTATTTTCGTATGAAGGAGGTAGCAAATGGGTAAGGACTTGAAAGGAAAGGAATTAGGGAAAAGACTTTATCAGAAGAAAGACGGACGATATGAAGCGAGGGCAAAAATCAACGGTATTCCCATCTATATTGTTGATCCAAAGTTGAGTGTCGTTAAAGACAAACTGAAAAAAGCAGAAGAACCGGCAATAGAACGCCGGGATTATAGAACAGGCGAACGAACGCTTGATGAATATTTTGAAGAATGGTTTGATATTTTCAAGAAACCTTCTACGAAGATAACCAGTGTTCCGACAATGAAGCGAAGCTATAAGAACTATTTTGGTACTTATATCGGAGATATGAAGTTGAAGGACATACGGAGTCAAGATATTCAGATGGTTATCAACCAACATCAAGCAGATGGTTATGCAGCTTCTACAATTCGCAGTTCATTATCTCTTATCCAGCAGTGCCTTGAACGTGCCAAGTATGACGGAGCAATCCCCCAGAATCCTTGTTACGAATTAAGTGTATCGTGGGAAAAAGAGTCAAATGATAAATTGTGGCGTTATCTCTCTCATGATGAAAGAGTCCGTTTCCTTGAATGGGTCGCTAATTCATGGTATAAAGAGATGTTTTACTTCATGCTTTGTACGGGTGTAAGAGTCGGCGAATTGGGTGCGCTGAAGTGGGAAGATATTGATTTCAAGAAAAAAGTTGTTCATGTAAGACAGTCTTTATCTTGTTCCTATAACAGCGGAGTCAAGACAATGCTTTTGACAAAGCCGAAAACCCCTAATTCAGTAAGAGACATTCCCTTTATGGGAGAATGCGAGTTAATGTTGCGTTCTCAATTAAAAAAAGTACAGGGATTGAGAAAGCAGTTAGGCGATAGGTGGCGTTCAGAGGGTGAATTTGATAATTCCGTCTTTGTAACAACGATGGGTAGCCCGGTTACACGCCATGTTGCCGAAAAACAGGTAAAGCGTGTTATTCAGGAGATCAATCATGCAGAGATGATTTCCGCAATGAAAGAAAAAAGAGAACCCATTCTTATGGAAAATGTTTTTCCTCATGCTTTAAGACACACTTTCTGTACTATGTGCTTTGAAAAGGGTATGAAGATTAAAACGGTTCAGAAGTTAATGGGTCACGCTCATTATTCAACCACTCTTGACATTTACACTCATGTGACAGAGGACGCAATGCAGGGTGAAGTTGAGAAGTTTGGTAGTCTGATGGGTGAAGATGACAACATGGATTCAGATAGTATCGAAATTGAAATCGGTGACTTGACGAACATTGCAATTTGACGAAATTAAGGGGTTAGACGGTGCAGCCCGATAAACTGGTGAAAAAAGAAAATTCGTCAATCGACTTCACCAATAGCCCGGAAAGCCTTTATTTACAAGGGTTTTGCGTGAAAAGTTGGCAAAGCAGATGGCTGGAAAGTAATTATTTATAACTGTTTTTTAAAAAGCCGGAAGCAATCATGTCTTCTGGCTTTTTACAATATGAGAGACGGATTAGGGGAAAGTGGAATTATGATACATCGGATAAAAAGACAATTAAAAAGCAAGAAGTTCTATACCATTATCACGTCACTGGCTTTGGCGATGGTCCTATCTGTCGGCGTAGATGCAAAGGATTACAGTGATTATTCCAATGAAGCCGTGGCATTTGGTCTGAATCTGAGGGAGGACCACAAGAGGCCTGAATGTGAGAAGCCGCCCGGTGTCAAGAAAATCTCAAAATATGATACATATTATTATAATATCGATGCCTACAAGAATAAGGACAAGGTTATCTACCTGACCTTTGACTGCGGATACGAGAATGGGAATACCAAGGCAATCCTTGATGCTCTGAAAGATGCAGGGGTCAAGGCGACCTTCTTTGTGACGACTCCCTATGTTAAGGGGAATCCCAAGCTGGTCAAGAGGATGAAAAAGGAGGGACATCTGGTTGGCAACCATACCACTACCCATCCCCGTCTGACAGAACGTTCAGTTTCAGAAATACAAGAAGAACTTAATACCTGCGCTGAAACCGTGGAAGAACTGACCGGCTATACTATGGACCATTTTATGAGACCTCCCGAAGGAGTGTACAGCGTGCGTGTCATGAAGGTGGCACAGGATATGGGATATAAAACTATGCTCTGGAGCCTTGCCATTTATGATTATGAGGAGAATGATCAGCCGGGAGCCGACTATGTGCTGGCCAAATTTAAGAAACATTATTTTCCGGGTATGATGCCCCTGCTGCATGTGATATCATCCTCCGATGCGGAGGCCCTGCCGGATATTATATCTTATTTTAAGGATAAGGGTTACCGGTTTGGAGAGCTTTCTGAGTTTGATCCTCCGGAAGAGGCAGGGGACTCTACATCAGAAACGACAGCTGCTAGGGAAACATCCCAGGCAGAACCAACGGCAGATGGCCCGGCGGAGGAGACCGCAACGGAGATTAAATCGACGGAAGATACAGCATCAGAAAATCCATCAGCGGAGACAGGCACAGCCGAGGGTAAGTCTTCAGAGGAAAAAACTACAGAGAAGAAATCGGAAGAGAATAAATCAACAGGGAAAAAAACATCAGATAAAAAGTCCGGAAAGAGATTCTGGTTCTGGCCTTTCTGGTGACAAATAACAATGGGGCTGTTTTAGTGTGACAGCCCCATTTGTTCTCTATGAGATATCAATCGTAATCAGGATTTGTGATTCCTGAAATAGATAAATCGGTCTATAGCATCCAGGATATCCGCGAATTCTTCCCTGGGAGCCAGATCAATATACCTGCGCAGGATATCCTGCTCTTTCTTTCGGTATCTGCCATAGAAGATGTCAAAGAGATTATGGCCCCGCACATGGATCAGGATATCTTCCCTGTAAGCTTTCAGGTCCTCAACTGTCTCAGGATCCTTCCCGATTGCCTTGATCAGGGCTTTTCCGCTGCGGATATTCTTAAGGTATTCTTTCCACTTTCCAAGTAATATCCGGTAAAAATCCTCCGGCTTTTTTATGACACCAACCTGGGCCATGATGTCTGGATTCAGAAAATAATTCTCAAAGGAATAGTACTTGAGTATGAGCACATTATCCTTTGTCACCCGGGGCAGGCGGTCGGAATCAACCCGGCTGCTCTGGGCATAATAATTGCACAGCTGCCTGGTAAGCTCTCCTGCATCTTTGCCGTCTCCATCCCGGATCATCAGAAAATTATCCTTCAGATAGACCTGATTCATGTACTTTAAGTTGGCATAGGTATGGATATTGGTACAGCTGTTGGTGGTGATGATGGATACCCTGGACAACTTACCGTTTTCATCGTAGATTTCTTTGTAATATTTTCGCAGAAGCAGAGGCAGGCGGCTCTTGTCCTGCTTGCCCTCCACGATAAAGACAAAATCCACATTCATGATATCTGCGGCATTGTAACCCAGATCGTCTAATATTCTGCTGATATTGGTTCCCCTTAAGACGGTGGAATCGCCTGAATCATTCAGAATGATCTGGCGGATCTGTCTGCTGTTAAAGTTCTGCAGGAGATTGGCGCTGTGGGTGGTGAAGATGACCTGGTTTTTCCGGGACAGGCGATAGAGGATGTCGCCGGCTGTCTTAACAAGCTTTGGATGGAGGAAAAGCTCCGGTTCTTCCACCAGGATGATTCCCGGATTCTGCATCTCTGACTGGGCATAGGTCTCTAAGAGAGACAGCATATAAATGCTTTTCATGCCCCGGCCCATCTGGCTTAGCGGCATGGGATTGTTCTGATTCTCCCCCTTAAACTTTGCCGTCACCGTAAAGAGCTGGTCAGGGTCACGGTTCATGGAATAAATCAGTTCCTCCGTTCCGCCGTTGTTTCTGTAATTTTCATTCATGTGAAGAGAGAAATCGTTGAGGTTCATCTGGTATAACTTATAATCCAGGAGGCGGCTGGTCTCAAAGGCGGTGAGGTCTTCCGGAGACTTTTTGTTGATCAGACCAATACAGGAAAAACAGCGATTGCAGGATTTATGTCTGTCGAAAAGGCACCGGTCTTCGCGCATTAACCTGACCATATCATTCTCCTTCAGGAAGAAGAGGGTATCCTGCAGGTCCATGACGGACCGGCCGGAGTCCATACTGTAGATGTCCGGAATCAGTTCCTTAAGGAGAGGATTATTCTTGCTGGTCCCATCATCATATCGAACCTTCCCATCCCGGTTTGCCACATAAGTAAATGTAATCTGTCCATCCTGATAGGAAGGAAAGTGTCCTGAAAAATCCTCCAGCCATTTATCATATCTTCGAAAGCTGCTGATCCGTCCCTCCTCATGGAGGCTGTGCAGGTCCTGCTCGGTAATCTCAAGACAGACTTCAATCTCAACGTTAGGGTAATCCTCCCGGAAATCGGACAGGCTGATCTGGTATTTTCCTCCAAGAATCTGTAAGGCCTCCAAAACCGCTGTCTTGCCGGTGTTATTCTTTCCAACCAGGATCAGTACATTGTCCAGGTTGCTAAGCCTCATGTCGGAGATTAATTTGAAGTTTTTTATTCTTAAGCTTTTGATCTGCATGACGAATCTCCTTTTCATTTATGGTTCTATTATTAAGAGCAGGCGGCAGGCCTGCTCCTGATTATCCTATGTATATATAATCCGACTGTCAGTGGGCAGCCGGAATTGTTATCTTTGGCATGGAGGCATTAATCTTCTAATGTCTTCTGCAGATTGTCAATAATCCTATCAAGCTTTTGTTCAAGCTTCTCCCGTTCGGGTTCTTCTTTTGCTTCCTGAAGGGCGTCTAAAAGAAATCTTACATATCCGTTAAACTGCTTATCGGTCATTCCCATTTCTTCCATCATTACCTCTCTTTCTGCATTCAGACTCCTGCCGTGCCTGTAATACAAGTAAAACATAATTTCCAGAAAATGTCAATAAATAATGTAAAATAATTCCATATTATTGACGGTGTTACATATGTATCATAACACAGATTGAAACTGTTTGCATTATGGAATACTGCTTGTAAGTGGTTTTGTTAAGGATAAACTGCCCGCATAATCAAGGATACTTACGATTTCTTGGTGCCGGAGATTAAAGAATATTAATTGCTCATCCATGAAGAAAGTTATACAATGTATGTAAATATAATAAGGAAAGGGATATTTACCATGCCTGATAATAAAAACATCAAACCCATCGCATATATTCATACCGATTACCCGACTAAGTTCGGGATTCCCCGCCAGTTTGGCCTGGTGGACAACGAGGCGCGAATCATCTTTGAGAAGGAGTTTTCAAGCCCTGACTGTGTAAGGGAGCTGGATGGCTATTCTCATATCTGGGTCATCTGGGGCTTTTCTGCCAATGAACCTGCTGAGTGGAAGGCCACTGTCCGTCCGCCGAGGCTTGGGGGCAACAGGAGGGTAGGTGTTTTTGCCTCCCGGTCTCCCTTCCGCCCCAACGGCCTTGGTTTAAGTGCCCTTAAGCTTGAGAGGATTGATATGGAAGAAGGACTGGGGCCAGTACTTATCGTATCCGGAGCAGACCTCATGGACGGGACACCCATCTATGATATCAAGCCCTATATGCCTGCATCTGATGCTATCCCGGAAGCTGCAGGCGGCTATGCCGGCAAGGCGAAGGATAAGCATCTGAACATCCACTGTGAACAGGATCTGCTTGGGCGGATTCCCGGGGAGAAGAGGAAGGCCTTATATGATACTCTGGCTCTGGATCCCCGCCCACCCTATCAGGATGACCCGGACAGGGTTTATGGCATGAGATATCATCATTTTGATATAAGATTCCGGGTTGAGGGAAATGATCTGACTGTGGTGGATATCTGCTGCGTGGATTAGCTTTTTCTCCACTTAAGTAAAAATATTTATAAAAGAATTTTATTATTGCTTGACATTAAAAGTGAGATATGCTAATCTATAACTAACTTAAATAAAAATATTAATAAATGTTTTGTTAATAGTGAGGTGATTATCATAGAACAGATTTCTACGAGAACAAGGGCAGAGGATAAAAAGGGAAGAGGAGGCAGATATCAGAATCTGCTGGATATCATAAGTCTGCTGAAGCATGGCAATGAGATGACCAGACAGGAGGTGGCCGGAGCCTTAGGAATCAGCATGCCCACCGCACTGCATTGCATCGAGGAGCTTCTGACTAAAGATATTATTGTTGAGTGTGGTGAGAATGCTTCCACAGGCGGCAGGCGAGCCAAGGTCTTCTCTCTGAACCGGGAGGCAGCTTACGGTATCGGCATTCAGGTTACCAGGCGGCATGTACGCTTTGCATTGACCGACCTTGCCGGACAGGTGCAAAGGACGCAGAAGCTGGCCCACCCATTTGCGGATGAGATGGAATGGTACAGGCAGCTGGGTATGGATCTGGATGACTTTATCAGATCCTCCGCTGTAGATGCCGTGAAGATTCTCGGTGCAGGTCTTTCCTTCCCCGGAATCATTGACCAGGAGACCCATAGGATTCTTCATTCCCATGTCTTTGATATTAGCAATATAAGCCTTGACCGATTCAGGAAATGTATCGGCTATCCCCTGATTGTGGCTAATGATGCCAACTGCGCCTGCTATGCGGAGCAGAATCAGGACAAGGATTCTTATTTCTATCTCTCTCTGAATGAGTCAGTGGGAGGAGCCCTGATGCTTGATCACAGGCTCGTGACCGGGACCAACTGGCGGGCCGGGGAGGCCGGCCATGTAGTCCTGCACCCGGGAGGGAAGCGGTGCTACTGCGGGAAAGCAGGATGTGCAGATGCCTACTTATGGACCGGAGTCCTTCTTAAGGAGAATGAAGAGCTTGATGACTTTTTTTCCAGGCTGGAGGAGGCATATGCAGGTTATAATACCGAAGCTTATGAATATGAGAGCCAGGCAGATACTAAAAAGACCTGGGATGATTATCTCCATGACCTGGCAATCTTAGTCAGCAATATCAATATGATGCTCGATATGGATATTATACTGGGAGGAGATGTGGGAGCCCAAATGGAACCTTATATCGACCGACTGTCTGAGATTGCCGCTGAATATGATAACTTCTCCAGAGATGTAGATTACATTTTACCCTGTCAGTGCAGGAAGCACATTTTCCTGGCAGGTGCTGCACTTTATGCCATCGATCAGTTTGATTACAGATTACTGGAATCGGGCATTTCTTAAATACATAAAACAAGTGGACCTATCCTATTTGAAAATGACGCAGGTACTATTAGAGCACTGATTAGTTTTTTGCAAACACTTTTTTAATGAATAACCAGAAAGGAACGGAATATGAAAGATTTAAAAACAAGAATTGAAGAAGAATACGGTGGAGCCTGCGAGTGCGGTAAGGACCATGAAGTAATCCTGGAGGATATCCGGATCGGGTCTCACATCCTTCCGGAGGTGGCAGACCTGGTTAAGAAGCATGGGTCCAGGGTTTTCATGATTTCTGACCGCAATACCTATAAGGCTGCCGGTGAGGAAGTGGCCAGGATTCTTGAAGACCGGGGAATGCTCTGCGGCTCCTATTGCTTTGATGAAGAGAAGGTGGAGCCGGATGAAAAGGCAGCCGGGGCAGTTTTCATGCACTTTGAGCCCTCCTGCGATTATATCGTTGTGGTAGGATCCGGAACTCTGAATGATATCGGCAAGCTGGTTTCCTCTGTGACCGGCCGTCCCTATCTGATCGTGGGTACTGCTCCTTCCATGGACGGATTTGCTTCTGCAACCTCCTCTGTCATCCGTGACGGACTGAAGATTTCCTTAAATACCATCGCACCGGCAGCGGTACTTGCTGATACCTCTGTCATGAAGGACGCCCCCTTACGTCTCCTCCAGTCCGGAATCGGCGACATGTTCGCCAAGTATATCAGCATCTGTGAGTGGCGCATTTCCAATGTGATCAACGGCGAGTATTACTGTCCCAGGGTTGCTTCCCTGGTGCGGAACGCCTTAAAGCGATGTGCAGATAACGCCCAGGCCCTCATCAACCGGGAGGAAGAGGCAGTTGCCGCTGTGACGGAAGGCCTGATCTATGCCGGCCTTGCCATGGCCATGGCCGGGGTATCCAGACCGGCATCAGGCATGGAACATTATTTCTCTCATGTCTGGGATATGAGAGGTGAGGAGTTCAGAACTCCCGCAGACTATCACGGTATCCAGTGCGGTATCGCCACCCGGACCTGCATACAGATCTATGATGAGATCAAGAAGATCACTCCTGACTATGAGACAGCCAGAGCATATGTGGATGCATTCTCCTGGGAGGACTGGAAGAAGGAGCTTAAGAGTTTCCTTGGAAAGAGTGCGGACGCCATGATTGCCCTGGAGGAAAGGGAAAGGAAATATGACTTATCTACCCACCAGGCCAGATTCAACATAATTAAAGAGCATTGGGATGAGATTCTCACCATAATTGATGAAGAGGTGCCATCTCTTTCAGAATATGACCGGCTTCTTAGCGAGATTGGCCTCACAGAGACCTATGAAGACCTGGGACATGATAAGACAGAGACAAGGAAGACCTTCTATGCCACCAAGGATATCCGGGATAAGTATATCGGCAGCCGCCTGCTATGGGATCTGGGACTCCTGGAAGCAGTGGGGGAGAAAATATTTTAGATGATGGCAAAATATTTTTCGCTGAGATTAATTATGCGGTGAGATTATCTATATAGAACATATCAGTAAAGGAAATGATTGATTAGACATTATGTAAATAATAAGTGAGGTATATACATGGCAAAATATATTATCGGTGTGGATTACGGTACATTATCAGGCAGAGCGATCATAGCAGATGTGGAGACAGGCAGGGAGCTGCCCAAGGTCTGCGATTACAATTATCCTCATGCAGTGATGAAGACAGAGCTGCCCGGCGGCAAAAAGCTGCCGGTAGATTACGCCCTGCAGGATCCCCAGGATTATCTGGAAGCCCTGTCCAACATTGTCCCGGATGTGATGAAGGAGAATGGGGTATCTCCGGAGGACGTCATCGCCATCGGCGTAGACTTTACCGCCTGCTCTGTCCTTCCCGTAGATAAGGAGGGTACTCCCTTATGCTTCCTGGGCAAATACCGGGAAGACCCCATGGCTTACGTCCAGCTCTGGCAGCATCACGGAGCCCAGGAGGAGGCCAACGAGATTACCAGGCTTGCGGAGGAGAGGGGCGAGAAGTTCCTGGCCCGCCTGGGCGGAAAGGTGTCCTCCGAATCCCTGATTCCCCGTATCTGGAAGATCGCCAAAGATGACCCGGAATTATATCACGATATGGATGAATATCTGGAGGCAGGTGACTGGATCGTGGAGCAGCTGACCGGCAGCCGCTACCGCAACTCCTGCGATGCAGGCTGTAAGAGCCTCTGGCACGCACAGGAAGGATTCCCTTCCAAAGATTTTTTTCGTGCCCTTGATCCCCGCCTGGAAAATGTAGTGGAAGAGAAGCTGCATTCTCCCATCAGGCCGATCGGCTTTAAGGCCGGGGAGATCACTGAAAAAGGTGCCAGGCTTACAGGACTGAAGGTGGGAACTGCCGTATCTGTTGCCATCGCAGACGGCCATGCTTCTGTTGCAGGAACTCTGGAGGAAGCGGAAGAAGGTCAGATGGTTATGATCATGGGTACATCCTGTGCACATTTTCTTGTAGGGACCGAGGACAAGATCGTACCCGGCTGCTTCAGCGTTGCCAAGGATTCCGTTCTGCCCGGCTTCTACGGATATGAGTGCGGCCAGTCCGGCTTCGGCGACCACTATGCCTGGTTTGTAAACCACTGCGTGCCGGAGGAGTACAGCCAGATGGCCCGGGCTAAGGGGATGGACATCCACCAGTATCTCACGGAGAAATGTGCCGCACTTAATCCCGGGGAGAGCGGCCTCCTGGCCCTTGACTGGTGGAACGGAAACCGGTCGGTTTTAAATGACAGCGACTTAACCGGTCTCATAGTCGGCATGCGGCTGACCACAAGGCCGGAAGAGGTCTACCGGGCCCTCATTGAGGCGACTGCCTACGGAACCCGCAAGATTGTCGACACATTTGAGGAGTCAGGTGTGCCGGTAGAGAAGATTTATGCCACAGGCGGTATCTCCCAGAAGAATCCGGTAGCCATGCAGATCTTTGCCGATATCACCAACCGGCCCATTCGGATCGCCGCCTCAAAGAACTCAGGAGCCCTTGGCTCTGCCGTTCTCGCCTCCCTGGCAGCCGGTTCTGAGCGAGGCGGATACGACCGCATTGAGGACGCCACCAGGGTTATGGCCAACCTCACCGATATCGAGTACAGGCCCAATCCTCAGCACGTCAAGCTCTATGACCAGCTTTATAAAAACTATGTGGAGCTCCATGACTACTTCGGCCGCGGCCAGAGCAATGTGATGAAGGACTTAAAGCGGATCCAGAAGGAGTCCATCCTCAAGAAGGCAGAGTGGAACCTGACGGAGCATCTGGCTATGTGATCTATGGGGTCTGCTCATACAAATTCCGCATAGTTCTGAGTAGTTTCAAATAAAAAGCTTGTAGAATTCCTTGTTTCTGCGTATGATATATACATGGAAGCAAGGAATTTTTATTATGAAAAAAAGACACTGAGGCAACAGTTGAAGGATAGGATCAGGAAACTATCTCCTCAATACTGCCTGTCCTCTGATCGGTCTATCCTGACCAATGTAAAAGGTCTTCCCGAGTACCAGAAGTCCCAGACCATCTTTTGTTATGTGGGTACAGACGAGGAGATTAATACAAGCCCTCTGATTCTTGATGCCCTTACCCGGGGCAAAAGAGTCGGTGTGCCAAGATGCACAGGTCCGGGGATAATGCATGCCTATGAGATTGAGAGTCTTTCTGACCTCTCCCCAGGCAGCTATGGGATTCTGGAGCCTGGGGAAGACTGCCCTCTGGTCAGTCCGGAAGAGATAGATATGGCCTGCATACCATGCCTGTCCGCCGACAGAGATGGAAGACGCCTGGGATACGGCGGAGGTTTCTATGACAGATATCTGGAACATACCTCATTCCCCCGGATCATCCTCTGCAGGGAGGAGCTGATTTTACACGATCTGCCTGTGGAAGACCACGACCAGAGGATGGATATCCTGGTGACGGAGTCCGGGGTGACAAGATGCGGTCACTGACAAAAAGTATTCTGCCATCTGCAGGACAAACGAATACAATTAAACTAAACACAAAGGAGAAAAAATGAGCAAGTACATGGATAATGCGAAAGCATTAAGAGAGAGAACAGACATCCACATCAACTGTGCCCAGGCGGTCATCATGGCCTTTACCAAAGACCTGGGACTGGACGAGGAGGCATCCTATCGGATTGCTGCCAATTTCGGCAGCGGCATGAAGATGGGGGCAACCTGCGGAGCCATCACCGGCGCTCTTATGACACTGGGGCTGGCCGGAATCGATGACAGCGCCGGTCTCCTGCGCCAGGCCAGAGAGAATCACGATGGCTTAACTGACTGCAGGGATCTTCTCCGGGTGAATGCCCAGACAGGAACTCCCAAGAAGCAGCATTGTGATGGCATGGTTTATGAACTGGTAGAACTGACGGAGGCAATTCTTAAAGAGCAGGGCGTGCTTGAGTGATTCGATAAACTCCCATGCAATCGATATCTGGCAGGTCTTTTTGTCGTCACCACCAGGGCATAATCAGGATCGGGAAAGGAGATTTCCCTCTGGCATACTTCGGGGGCACCTGACAAAGACAGAGTATCTTTTGATATCACAGAGAAGGAACTAAGCTCCTGGGACAGACCCTTCCCGTTAAACTTGACATAGCTTTCCTTAAAGGCCCAGAGCCGGCAGAAATCTTCCCGGGTTCGGCCTTCCATCCACAGACACTCATCGGGATGAAAGAATCGGCCGGGAAGCCTTTCCCAGTTCCGGACATCTGTCTTCTGCAGGTCAAGGCCGACTTCCTGGTTGTAGATCGCACAGGCCCAGAAGGAGCCGGAATGGGAGATGGAAAAGTGGATATGGGGATATTCCCTGATGTAGGGTTTGCCGTGTGAACCCTTCATAATGGTAAATGCATCCTCCGTATCATCATAATGTATTAATTTGCGGCCTTCTGGCATACACGGTCCTTGACAGTAACGGAACACTGCATCCTTAAGCAATACATGGGATGACTGAGACTCCATGTCCCAGCAGGTATAGTAGATTATTACTGGAGATGGTGTTTGAATTTCCATAGTTCATTATCCTTTATAAGATGGTGAAGGGGATTCCATCAATGTGAATGATAGTTCGATGGTCATACTTATTTATAGAGTAAAATAGCAAATATTTTATTCTGATCACAGCTATGTCCTTTATTATACCAAATTAAAAGGCAAATAAAAACCATATATGATTTAGAATCACTTTGAAAATTAATTTTTTTTGCTGAGTACATTAGCGTATATGGTAAAGTCCTTAAAATGGTGTAAATTGAATAGAGCCAAAGGTTCAACTTTTAGGAAGAATTAATAATGAAGGAGGTTGAAAGACATGAGAAAACTATTACTAGTCATTGACATGCAGAACGATTTCATAGACGGAGCTTTAGGTACTGCAGAAGCGGTCGATATCGTGGAGGCAGTTAAGGATAAGATCCGTTCCTATCCCGCAGATGATGTGATTGCAACCATGGATACCCATCAGGACAACTATATGCAGACCCAGGAGGGGACATATCTGCCGGTACCTCACTGCATCAAAGGTCAGCAGGGATGGGAGATCCGCCCTGATATTGCTGAATTGCTTGGCGATGCTAAGATATATGAGAAGCCGACCTTTGGCAGCACCAGGCTGGCTGAAGATCTTACAAAACTGTCTCAGAAGGAAGAGATTGAGCTTGAAATGGTGGGACTGTGCACTGACATCTGTGTGATATCAAACGCCTTGCTCCTCAAGGCTAATATGCCGGAAGTAAAGATTACGGTGGATGCCTCCTGCTGTGCCGGTGTGACCCCCGAAAAGCATCTTGCGGCATTGGAAACCATGCGGTCCTGCCAGATTCAGGTTATCAATGATTAAGTCAGATTTATAATAATATTTTAAGAGACAGGGGGACGAAGAAAAGTCCCCCTGTCTCCTTTACTGAGGAAAAAAGTTACAGATAATCCGCCGCTCTGTTTCTAAATGACATAAGTAATAATAGACATTTTGACTATTATTTTGTATAATAATGATATATTTTTTCATCAGGATTTACATAATCATTAAAGGTGAACCCAGAATATCATAGGCATAATGACAGATCACCAGGGACAGCAGAGGATTCCTGATGCAGCAGATTATAAAACGCTATTGTTTGAAAGGAGGGGTTTCATGAAAACCGGGAAAACAATCAGCAGATACTTGTGGATGCTGCTTTTTTCTGCACTGATTCTATGGTGCGGAGGCAGGGGAGTCTATGCCCAGTCCGGCGGAAGCGAGGACGAAGAAGGCCTGGTCCTGCCGGATCTGCCTGTCTATATGACGGCTGAGGAGGATCTGAGCTTTACTGTCGAAAAACCTGCTGATTCAGATGGTATCAGTGTGGATGTCTGGTATGACATGAATGATATGGATGAAAATACAGATCCCACACTTTTCCATGAGGATGGAGATGAGAATATTTCTGTTCACGTAGAGAAAGAGAAGCTGGAGCCGGGAATGGTTATTCGGATACATGCAGGGGCCTGGATCAGGAACGAGGATTATACCTTCAGGGAATGGAGGCTGCCTGTCATCGGCTCAATAGATGAAGACATCTCACTGTCCATGGGAAATGATGTGGATCCTGAGAATCTTCTGATAAATCAGAACATTCAGGTCAAGGTTTCCGCTGAGGGTATGAATCAGGTGCAGTTCTATGATGGCTACAGCCTCTGGGGCATTGATGAGCCGGACTGGGATGGGGCTTTTACCAGGGATATCTCCCATGGTGACCCGGAAAGCTTTGTAGTATATGCCAGGGTTAGATATGAAGAGGATGGCCCCTGGTCCTATTCCAGACCTGTGGAGTTTAAGGCTCATTCCAACGGTCAGGTCGGCGCCTTCCAATTAAATGTGGACAATCCAGGCAGTTCTGGACCGATCACTGTTTCCCGAGGGACAATCCTTACAGGTACATTCACTGCATCAGATCATGCAGATAATTACAGGATTGATGCAGAGCAGGCGAATAACGAAGAGGAAAACAAGTGGGACTGGTATACTGACCTGACCAATCAGGATGATTATGGACCAGTATCCATCAGTACCGCAAAACTGGAACCCGGCAAATACCGGCTTA
The DNA here is from genome assembly GCA_017459345.1 of Eubacterium sp. GTDB lineage: Bacteria > Bacillota > Clostridia > Lachnospirales > Lachnospiraceae > Anaerobutyricum. The sequence goes on along the minus strand of JAFUDC010000077.1, from coordinate 57,234 downwards.
TCGCCAAGGCGACCGGTCTGGGTTATGAGGAGTACGGAACCTGGGATCAACCGGTTGAGCTTATTATTACGGATCCTGAAATTCCGGAAACCGGAATTCTCTTTGGCGCAGACAAGACCAGTCTGGAATCCGGGGAGAAATTTATCCTTTCTGCCTATGCAGCAGATGCAGAGAGCTTTGATATCTTCTTCAATTACGCAGATGGAGACGAAAGCTGGACCAATGACAGATACGGGGACAGCTTCAGCGACAGCTGGGATTTCGGGGCAAGCGGCAGTTATGAAGTGTATGTAAGGGCATATTTTGAGGGCGGAAGCCATAAGGATTCCGAAAAGATCACTTTTACTGTGACTGCTCCCAATGGGGAGTTTGACTTCAGCCAGACCCAGCTTCCGGTTTCCGTAGCAGCGGGTGAGGGTCTGTCCTGGATCCTTCAAAAACCGGCCGGCGCAGATCGGATACGGGGCGATGTGTGGTTTGAGCTTGATGATTATGAAGGAGATGATGGTCTCTTTAACGAGGATGGGAATCTGGATTCCATGAATATCAGGCTGACTGCTGATCAGCTTAAGGAGGGCATGACTCTCCGGGTTTCCCTTGAAGCCTGGGGCCGGGGATATGAATATGGCTGGCAGGAATGGCGCATCCCCGTGACCGGCAAGAAAGATGATAAGGTGACTTTGGAGCTTATTAATGTGGATGACCCTGGTAAGATTCTGGTTAATGAGGATTTTCGGGTGCGTGTACACGCCCAGGGTATGACTCAGGTTCAGCTCTATGACGGATATGGCTTCTGGGACGTGGAAGAGCCGGATGAAGATGGAGATTTCACCAGGGATATCTCCCATGGAGATGTGGAGAGCTTTCCGATCTATGCCAGGGTGCGCTATGAGGATGATGGCCCCTGGTCATACAGTCAACCAGTCCAGCTTACCACTTATTCCAGGGGTAAGGTTGGGTCATTCCGGTTTGCGGTAGATAATCCAGGCAGTTCTGGACCGATCACGGTTTCCCGGGGAGATTTCCTCACGGCCACTTTTACTGAATCAGAGCATGCAGACCATTATTGGATCTCTGCGGAAATCCTCAGAAACGAAGAGGAGGATGAATGGGATTATTGCACTGATCTGATTCACGAAGATTACCCGGGAGAAGTGACCTTCTCCACAGCGGACCTGGAGCCCGGCAGATACCGCCTGGTAGCCAAGGCCAATGGTCCTGGCTATGAAGAGTACGGAACCTGGGATCAGACGGTGGATCTGATTGTGACGGATGCAGAGCTGCCGGCAGATGGTATTTTGTTCAAGGCAGATAAGATCAGTCTGGAAACAGGGGAGAGATATCATCTTTCTGCCTATGCACCCGATGCAGAAGGATTTGATATCATCTTCAAACGGACAGATGGGGATGACAACTGGACCGACTACAGAGGCGGAGACAGTTTCAGTGACAGCTGGGATTTTGGTGCCAGGGGCACCTACGAAGTATACGTAAAAGCGTACTATCAGGACGGAAGCCATAAGGGCTCCGATAAGATTACCTTTACCGTGACTGCCCCCAAGGGTAATTTTGATTTCAGTAAGACAAGTCTTCCGGCTGCTGTTTCATCCGATGAGGATGTGACATTTACCCTGTTAAAACCTAAGGGTGCGGAAGGTATCCGGGGTGATGTCTGGTTTGACCTTAGAGACCATGAGGGGGACAACGGCCTCTTTTATGATGAGTCTGATCAGAATTCCATGGATGTCAGGATAAATAAAGACCGGCTTATTGAAGGCATGACCCTTCATGTGGAATTTGAAGCATGGGGCCGGGGCTATGATGCCTGTCGGCAGGAGTGGCGGATTGCGGTAATTGGCAGGACAGATGACAAGGTGACTCTGCAACTTGAGGATGTGAACGATCCGGATCATATTCTGGTTAATCAGAACTTCCAGGTGCGCGTCCACGCAGAGGGCATGACTCAGGTTCAGCTCTATGATGGCTATGGCTTCTGGAATGAGGAAGAACCGGACAGGGATGGGGACTTTACCAGGGAGATCGGCTTTGGTGAGACCGGAACATTTACCCTGTATGCAAAGGTAAGGATTGGGGATGAGTGGATCACATCAGAGCCGCTTTCTGTGACTATTTCTAAGACGGGGAATGCAGGTTCCTTTGATATCCTCACGGTCAATGATATTGACTGGAGCCCGTCTATGGATCCTGTCACAGTTAAGCAGACAGACTTTGTGCGCCTTACCTTCTCAGAGAGTTCCAATGCCAGCATCTATGACTTACGTGTCTGGAATGAGGAGAGTGATGAGGAATACCGGGATTACAGAAGAACCGTTTCCGGCAATCTTCTGACCCTGGATGCAGGCAGCCTGCCGGTGGGGACCTGGAGGATCTGGATCAACGCTTTCGCAGAAGGCATAGCAGGTGTAAGGTCAAATAACAGCATCCTGTTAAATGTGACGGACGCAGAGATAGGAGAAAACGAAGTGGTTCTCAGTGTCTCCGGCAATGAAGTTCAGACAGGTGAGATTATGCGGATCAGCGCCATGGCAGGCTTCTCCTCAGACAGGATCGCCTATTATGTAGTTAAGGATGGAGAAGAGAGAGATCCTGACAGATGGGATTGGGTTGAAGATGGAAACAGCATCAATACAGGATGGAGCTTCCCCAATTCAGGAACTTATAAGATTTATGCCATTGCCTGGAAGGGAGATGAGTCAGTCCGATCAACAGAATTGACAGTCAAGGTGGGGGCGCCCAATGGCAAACTTGAATTTGATTGGTCAACTCTGCCCCAACACCTGTATGAGGGAGTAGATGCAGTGATCCCCGTCAGCCTGCCTGAGGAGGCCCGGGAACTGTATTTTGAGATGTGGGATGAGACAGATCCGGACGGATTCTACTATGATAAGACGGTGTCCGGCCAGCCCGCTGATCAGGTCATTACAATTAAAGGGAAGAATATCATTGCTGGCCATAAATACCATATCCATTATGAAATGCTGGCAGTAGGATATGACGGGGTAGTGGGTGATCTCTCCTTGGTTGCAGGATATAATCCTCCGGTAACCAGAAGCATTAAGCTTATCTGGGATGATGATAATAATGCTTTTGGCTTCCGCAAGGAAGTAACCGCTTCATTAGATGATGAGATCGTGACAATTCTGAATGAAGAAAATAACTGGACTTCTACAGTAGAGAACCTTCCGACCTATAATCCTGACGGAACCGCTGCTGTATATAAGTGGACTGTCCAGGTACCGGACCATTATGACCTTCTGACAGAGAAAGAAGCTGAAGGTATCTATACATTAAAACTCAATTATACTCCTCCTGCTAATGACGATAAAGAAGATGCAGAGGCGGAGGCTGCAAAGAAAGCAGCAGAGGCGGAAGCTGCCAGGAAGGCTGCAGAAGCTAAAAAGGCCCAGGAAGCTGAGGCAGCCCGGATTGCTGCCCTTAATCCGATTAACGGATTAGCCGCTTATGAGACACCGGTTATTTTAAAGAAGGGTGCTTCCAAGACAGTCACTGTTCTGGTTACCGCTAAAGATAATACAAGAATCAGTACAGACCAGGCTGTTGTCACATCCTCAAAGAATACAGCCAAGGTTTCCGCAGTCAAACTTGCAAAAGGCCAGATTACATTTAAAGTAAAGGGAGCCAAGGCAGGTAAGGCAGTGATCACAGTAAAAGCAGGAAGCAAGACAGTCAAAGTAAACGTGACTGTGCTTAAGAAAGCAAATGCTGCGAAATCTGTGAAGGCTGCCAAAAAGACCGTCAACGTAAAGTCCGGCAAGACGGTCAAGATTGTCTTTAAAATAACTGCAAAGGATGCCAAATCCATCACAACGGATGTATTAAAGGCCAGCTCATCCAAGACTGCTGTTGCCTCAGTGACAAAGATTGCACCGTCTAAAGGTAAAGTGACTGTTACCGTCAGCGGACTTAAGAAGGGTAAATCCAACCTGACCATGAAGGTGGGAGGTAAAAAAGCCAAAGTAACTGTCAACGTTAAATAAAATGAGCGCCCTTAATGGGCGCTTATTTAGCGGCTCTCAAAGAGGAATCACCAGGAGGTCCTATTATGAAATCAATACTAATAAAAGATACCACTAAAGAGGAGAGAATCCGCATTGTGCAGCAGGGGCTCTCTGCCTGCGGCGGAGCCTGTGACTACTGCAATGGCTGTGATAATCTGGGAGGGGGTCTGGTGGATTCCTTCTATGAGCCATACATTAACGGAGAGAAGGAAATCAGGGAGTTAAATGAAGCCTACAGGCCCCATACCGGGCTGGTTCGTTGAATATGGATTATGAACCATGCGTTATTAAAGGAGAGTATCAACAGATGAGACCACCGGATATAGAGAATTCTACCAAAGAGGAACGGCAGGCTGTCATCCGTGAGATGTTTAAGTGCATCGCGGACTGTGATTCCTGCGGTCTCTGTAAGGTTTTCCGCGGCAAGGAGCCGGAGATTGCCTACGAAGATTACATTGAGGGGAAGAGGAGTTTCCTGGAGATTTCCATGGAATACCGATGATGATTGCATATTTTTCATATTTATTATCACATTTTCCCCAAAATCAGCTGGATTTATGATATAGTATTAGTAAACGGGATTGTAAATATCTTTTGCAGCAAAGTAATCCATGGCAGCATTTGACGCTCTAATCATAGGATGCCGGATGATTTATACTATACTGCAGTCCGGGGAGGTGCATTGTTCGTGATCATACATGATGAGAACATAGAGTACAGTGATTTGACAGAAACTAATCAGGATATTGATATGCGAAGGCTGGTTCTGGTGGGCAGGAGCGAGTGCGGCAAGACCACTTTGAAGCAGGTTCTGCGTGGAGAGAAGATTACCTACCATAAAACCCAGTATGTCAGTCAGTATGATGTGCTGATTGATATGCCGGGTGAGTACGCGGAGAATCTGGATCTGGCTCATGCTATCGCCTTGTATACTTCAGAGTCTGATGTGGTGGGCATCTGCATCAGCGCCACAGAGCCTTACTCCCTCTATCCTCCTAATGTCACACCCTATGCCAACCGGGATATTTTCGGCATTGTGACCAAGATTGACCACTGGGCTGCGGATGTGGACCAGGCCACCAGGTGGCTGGAGCTTACAGGCTGCAAGAAGATCTTCCACACCAGTTCCTACACGGGAGAAGGGGTGGATGAGATCATTGATTTCTTAAAGATCAAGCATAAGAAGGAGCCTGTACATAAGATCATGCAGGAGATTCATGATGAGACTTTCGGAAAGCTGACCAAGATTCCCAGTTATTTTGTGGAGTAGGTATCCTATAATCTCTGGTTTTCATGATTTAGATGATCGCAGAAGCGAGTATCGCAATTAGCTATCTAATAATATATTTGGGAGAAAGGGGACAATTCTTTGTCTCCTTTTCTTTTTGGAGACAGGAGGACGGTTCTTTGTCTCCTTTTTCTTTTGGAGACAGGAAACGTAAAAAACGCCCCTGTCTGCTATAATTTCAAAAACGATGTGTGAGATAGAATCACATTTTTATAAGCCATTTTATCCAGAAAAAAGATAACTGGGAAGGATACGATCATATTTTATCCATTAAAAAAGTGGAAAGGCGGTCGAATTCGCCTCAATTCCAGATAATCGATGGATAATTATTTGGATTACATGGCTTTAATATCCATTTTCTGGATAATAAGACCATGATTTTCTAAGTATTATCTTTCACTACGATTTCTCTTCACTTATCTGGCATCCGAACCAAACAGATGCCGGCTTTGTGAATCATTCACGATACATTCCTTCATTTTGCTAAATATTTATCACAAGTGTCAGATTGACAAAAGAATGTCTATGTTTTATAATTTCATTAAATTGAGTTATGAATGTAAGTAATTATCTTTCAAACACAACTCACAACATTTAATTATGTACCTGTTAATATGCGGCATTCGATACTTTCCCGACTCAGATAATTATAGGACAACACATGTAAGAGAATCCGTATGAGCCAGGTTTGCCTGTTTTGATATGCAAACCAATCTGATAATATGAGAGGATAACAACATGCAAAACGAAGTGAAAATCAGACCTTTCCAGAAAGTAATGGTTGCAAACCGCGGTGAGATCGCCATCCGTATCTTTCGTGCATTGAACGAGCTTGGTATCACAACCGTAAGTATCTACTCCAAGGAAGACCGTTACGCCATGTTTCGTTCGAAAGCGGACGAATCCTACCCCTTAGATGAAAGACGTGGACCGGTTGATGCATATCTGGATATCGAGAACATCATCCGCATCGCCAAGTCTGTGGGCGTGGATGCCATCCATCCCGGATATGGATTCCTGTCGGAAAACCCGGTCTTTGCCAGAGCCTGTGAGGAGAACGGCATCGTCTTCATCGGACCTTCCGCTGATATCATGAATGCCATGGGAGATAAGATTTCCTCCAAGAAGATGGCCATCAAGGCTGATGTGCCTATCATTCCCGGTGTGGATTATGCGGTAAAGGAAGCCGATGAGGCTGCGAAAATCGCTGACATGGTTGGCTATCCCATCATGCTCAAGGCCAGTAATGGCGGAGGCGGCCGTGGTATGCGTATCGTGAATGGTCCGGAAGATCTGGAGAAGGAGTTCTACGAGGCTAAGAATGAGTCCAAGAAGGCCTTCGGTGATGATATGATCTTCGTGGAGAAATATCTGCGTGGACCCAAGCATATCGAGGTTCAGGTGATCGGGGATAACTATGGCAACGTAGTACATTTATTCGACCGTGACTGTTCCGTGCAGAGACGACATCAGAAGGTGGTTGAATATGCACCGGCCTTCTCCATCCCGGATGAAACCAGGCAGATCATCTTTGATGCAGCCATCCGCCTGTCCAAGTCTGTTGGCTATAAGAATGCAGGTACTCTTGAGTTCCTGGTTGATGATAAGAATAATCCTTATTTTATCGAGATGAATCCCCGTATCCAGGTGGAACATACCGTTTCTGAGGAAGTGACCGGCATCGATATCGTCCAGACCCAGATCCTGGTGGCAGAGGGCTATCCGCTGGATTCCGAGGAGATCAATATTCCTGATCAGGAATCCGTTCAGTGCAATGGCTTTGCCATCCAGACCCGTGTGACCACAGAGGACCCGGCCAACAACTTCCTGCCGGATACCGGTGAGATTTCCGTATACCGTTCCGGTGCCGGCAACGGTGTCCGTCTTGACGGCGGCAATGCCTACACAGGTGCTGTAATTCAGCCATTCTATGACAGCCTGCTGGTTAAGGCAATATCCCATGACCGTACCTTTAAGGGGGCAGTACGCAAGTCTCTGCGTGCCCTCCAGGAGATGCGTGTCCGTGGTGTGAAGACCAATATTCCCTTCCTGATCAATGTGTTGAACCATGAGATCTTCCAGTCAGGAAAGTGCTATACCACATTTATCGAGGAAACACCGGAGCTCTTCAACCTGACCATGAGCCAGGACAGGGCTACCAAGATTATCGAGTTTATCGGTGATAAGATCGTCAACTCCAACCGCGGTCAGGAGAAGCCCTTCTACGAAAACCGGGTTCTGCCAGCCGTAGATCGGAACAAGCCGGTTTATGGTATGCGGGATGAGTTCTTGAAGCTGGGTGCTGAAGGCCTTATGCAGAAGATCTTAAAGGAGAAGAAGCTTTACGTGACAGATACCACCATGCGTGATGCCCAGCAGTCCCTGCTGGCTACCCGTATGAGAAGCAAGGACCTCTGCGGAGCCGCCTATGCCACCAATGCCTACATGCGGAATGCATTCTCTGCTGAGTGCTGGGGCGGAGCAACCTACGATACGGCTTATCGTTTCCTGAAAGAATCTCCCTGGAAGCGTCTGGAGCTCTTAAGAGAGCGTATGCCCAACACCCTCCTGCAGATGCTTCTTCGTGCCTCCAATGCCGTGGGTTACAGCAACTATCCGGACAATGTAGTAAAAGATTTCATCCAGATATCCGCCAATCATGGTATCGATGTCTTCCGAATCTTCGATTCCTTAAACTGGGTGGAAAATATGAAGATGCCCATCGATGTTGCCCTGAATACCGGCAAGATCGTGGAAGGTACCATCTGCTACACCGGCGATATCACTAGCCCCACCGAGACCAAGTATACCATCGATTACTATGTCAAGATGGCTCTGGAGCTGGAGTCCCTGGGCTGTCACGCCATCGCTATCAAGGATATGGCCGCCCTGCTTAAACCGCGTGCTGCCAAGGAACTGGTTACCGCACTGAAGTCCGAGCTTCATGTGCCCCTCCACTTACATACTCACGATTCCACCGGAGCCGGTGTCAGCACCGTCCTCATGGCCGCAGAAGCCGGCGTGGATATCGCCGACCTGGCTATCGAGTCCATGGCATCCATGACCAGCCAGCCTTCCATGAACGCTGTTGTTGAAGCCCTGCGCGGAACAGACCGTGAGACCGGCCTTGACTTTGAGGAGCTGGACGAGCTTTCCCGCTACTATGGAAGAATCCGTAAGGTCTATGAGCCATTTGAAAGTGATATGAAGGCTCCTAATGTGGAGATCTACAAGTATGAGATTCCCGGAGGCCAGTACTCCAACCTCCTGGCCCAGGTAACAGAGATGGGATCTCCGGATGAGTTTGAGGAGATCAAGAAGCTCTACAAAGAGGCCAATGACCTTCTGGGCAACATTGTAAAGGTAACGCCGACATCCAAGGCTGTGGGCGATCTGGCCATCTTCATGTACAAGAACGGCCTCAACAAGGATAATATCCTGGAAAAGGGTGCCAGCCTTCCCTATCCGGATTCCGTGGTATCCTACTTCCAGGGTATGATGGGACAGCCCTACGGCGGATTCCCCACAGACCTGCAGAGAATCGTCTTAAAGGATATTGAGCCCCTGACTGAGCGTCCCGGCAAGCTTCTGCCACCGGTAGACTTGGAGAAGATCAAGGCTGACCTGGATGCCAAGTATCATTACTCCGAGACCTTCAATGCCGAGCAGATGAGACAGAAGGCCATCAGCTATGCCTTATATCCGAAGGTATATACTGACTACTGTGACCACTTTGAGATGTACAATGATGTGACCAGACTGGAAAGTCATGTATACTTCTACGGTCTGCGCAAGCAGGAGGAGACCTACCTCCGTATCGGCGAGGGAAAAGAGCTGCTCATCAAGTACATTGAGATGAGTGACCCGGACGAGGAAGGCTACCGCGTTCTCACCTTCCAGGTGAACGGATCCATGCGTAACGTCAAGATTCAGGATAAGAACCTGGAGATCAAGACCGACCTGCGCATGAAGGCCGACAAGTCCAATCCCAAGCATATCGGTTCCGCCATTCCTGGTACTGTGGACAAGATCTTCGTATCCGAAGGCGACTATGTCACCAAGAATACTCCGCTTATGACCATCGAGGCCATGAAGATGGAGACTACCGTTGTGGCAACCGTAAACGGTACCGTGGACAAGATCTACGTGGCTTCAGGAGAGTCCGTACACCAGGACGACCTGCTGATTTCCTTCCATAAGATTGAAGAAGGGGAAGCAGAGGAGAAGTAATATATATAAAAACTTCACACAAAGAATCAGTAATCTTTTATGCTGACTAACCATATCATCAGAAGATTTAGTACTAAAGGAAACGTATCTCATTATGAGGTGCGTTTTTTCTTGTCCTGCTTTTCATTTACATATCAAATTATTTGGGCTATAATACTCTAAAATGACATCAGAATGGAGGACTAGATGATGAAGAGAAAGATTGTAATACTTATGACTGTGGTATTGTGCCTGATCGGCAATGTATCATGCAACGGGAATACTGATTCCGGGACTACTGACAGTAAAACAGTGGAGGAAGCATCTGTGGAAGAAGTATCTGCCGAAGGAACTACAGCTGCAGCTGACCAGGACGATGATCTGACGACATATTTATGGGATGCTGTGACAGAGACCATGCCAGCAGAGGTCGTGAAGGAAGTAGAGGATCATGGGGTCTGGCGTACAGTGGAAGGCAGTGGGGAAGGCAGCGTGTCCTATCTTCTTGCCAACAGTGATGACTATGACCAGGTGACCCTCCGCCTTGATTTCTCCTATGAGAATGGACAGCTGGTTCAATATGTGAGTAAGGATTACGGTTTTGTTCAGACAGATGTGCCGGAGCAGAGTACCGATGAAAAAGAAGCTCTTGAGCTGGTTAAGACCTTTGCAGACCGATTCTGTGGAAAACAGCTGAAAGATGAGGATATAAAAGCAGACCAGCTGCCGCCCAAATGGGAGGGCGGAGACTATGCATGCTATAAAGATCCGGATGGGGCTTCCTATCTTGTCTGGCTGGGCAGGGGTATGGTGATAAACTACGAGGGTTAGAGCCGGGTATAATGGCTGATGCTGCTAAGGGAAACTGCAGGATTGGAAATCCGGCAGTAAGAAGGAAAAGAATCAGCAATGGATAGCTGGAATAGAAAGGACCACACACTATGAAAATTGCCGCAATTGACCTGGATGGAACACTGCTTCGGTCAGACTGTACCATATCAGATTATTCTAAAAAAGTAATAGAAGCAGCATCAGAGCACGGTATCCTGGTGGTTCCCACCTCTGGGCGGAGCCACCGAAGCATTATGGCTCAGATTAAGAATCTATCCGGAATACCCTATACCATCAGTGCCAACGGGTCCGTCATCACAGACTGCAGGGATGAAAAGATTCTCTACGAGCGCAGGATCGACCAGGATACGGCCTATGAGATCTACCGCTATATCACGGACCGGGGTGGTTTCTACGACGGCTACAGCGGCAATGATTCCTACATCGAATACGGCGCGGATGATATCATGTATGCTACTAAGATAAGCGATGACCTATGCCGCGATCTTCTGTCCACGGATATCCGTCTTCCTTCTCTGGATGAGAGGATCCGGTCCGGGAAGATGGCCATCGACAAGGTATTCTTCTCCTTTATCGATCCGGATGATATCGCTGCCTGTGTGGAATGGCTGGGACAGTTTGATAATATTACATATGGCTACTCCACCACTTATACGGTGGAAATCTTCCCGAAAGGTTCCAATAAGGATGTGGCTTTTGATCATCTGAGAAAAGAGCTTAATATATCTAAAAAGGATACCATAGGCATCGGAGACAGTGAGAATGATCTCTCCCTGGTTCGGTACGCTCATCTGGGGGCTGCTGTGGCCAACGGTATGGAGATATTAAGGAAGCATGCAGATTATATCTGCCCGTCCAACGACGAAGACGGGCCGGCGAAGCTGCTGGAAGAGATCATGAATAAGAAGCAGATGCCTTAGCGTATAAAGCGATTCCCCGGCAGAGAATTGCGTATTATGCGCAGAGGATTATCAAGACAATACTGATTGGATTGAAAAAATATAAAAAAGGAGATTAAGAAAATGTCAGAAAAATGCAAAGTACTCATCATCAATGGAAGTCCCAGAAAGGACGGAAACACCAGCATTGCCTTGCAGGAGATGGAAAAGGTATTCGGAGAGCAGGGCATAGAATATGAGGAGGTTCGTGTAGGCAGCAAGGCCATACGCGGCTGTATGGCCTGCGGTTACTGCTTCAGCCACGGGGAGTGCGTTTTTAAGGATGATCCCGTTAATACTCTTGCTCCCAAGTTCGAGGAGGCAGACGGCCTGGTCATCGCATCCCCGGTCTATTACGGGTCTGCCAATGCCACCCTCATCGCCTGTCTTGACCGGCTCTTTTACAGCACCCATTTTGATAAGACCATGAAGGTGGGGGCATCTGTTGTCTGTGCCAGAAGAGGAGGCTTATCTGCAACCTTTGATGAGTTAAATAAATACTTCACCATCTCCAATATGCCGGTTGTCTCCAGCCAGTACTGGAACAGTATCCACGGCAGGGAGAAAGGAGAAGCAGCCCAGGACGGCGAAGGTCTGCAGACCATGCGGGGCCTGGCCAGAAATATGGCTTTCCTCATGAAGAGTATTAAGCTGGGTAAGGACCAGTTGGGTCTTCCGGAGAAGGAAGAATGGATTCCGACCCATTTTATTCGGTGATAATCCTCCCTTTTCACAAAATCTTAATACTTTAATCAATTAATATTCAATTTTCCTCCTGTATGATAGAGCTATGCATTGTTTTGGCACCTCTGAACTTAAAAAGGGCAAAGCCCAAGGTGCTATTGCGAAACAGATTAACACATTGCTCAATCATACAGGAGGAATTTTTATATGAAGCATTTTAGAAGATTTACGGCATTCTTACTGGCTTCAATCATGACAATTGGCCTTTGTTCCTGTTCTGCAGGCTCAGGAAGTTCTTCCGATTCAACTAACGCAGCTGACGGATCAGTCAACGAATCAGGTCAGAGCACGACAGCAGGCAGCAGCACCCGGAATAAAACGGAAGCCATGACGGCCATCGAAGATAAACTGAACCTTGCCAATATGAATCCGGAATGGACCTATGATGACAGCTCTGATTCCTGGACTCTCTCCATCGTCACTGCCGTAACCAAGCCTCAAATTGAGGATGAGCAAGGCGTATCCGTCTGTGTGCCGGCTGCCTACGTAAAAGGCGTTGACACCGATGGGGATGGAGAGGCTGATGTGACAAGCGGGACGGCAAATGGAAACCTGGTCATGGATGATGAAGCTTCTGTTACCAGCAGCAACGGACAGGTCTATACCGCAGCCACTGCACCGGTGATCGTCAATACAGGAGCGGCCGGTTACAGTGAGCAGCAGAACCAGACGGCTGCCTCCACCTATGCTAAAGAGGGCTATATCAATGTAGCCTGCGGCAACAGGGGCAAGCAAAGTACCACAACAGATGAAAGTGGTAATACAGTTTACACCGGAGATGCCCCCTCCTGTCTGGTGGACCAGAAAAACGCCGTTCGCTTTGTGAAGTACAATATCCTGCTTGGAAACCTTCCGGGAAGTGTGGATTACTTTGTCTCCACAGGAGGATCCGGGGGAGGAGCTCACGCAGTGATGCTGGCGGCAAGCTCCGATCACTCTGATTACTACGATTATGAGATTGCAGCCGGCGCGGTAGGCGTTTACCAGGATGAAAATGGGAACTACATCACCAGTGTGACCATCGACGGTCAGGAAATGGCCTTGTCCGATGGCGTGTGGGGCTGCATGGCCTACAGTGCCATCACCTCTCTTTCCGAGGCGGATATGGCAATGGCCTTTGAGTATTATCTGGATACGGACTATGAATTTAATACTGCTTTCCAGAAGCAGACTGCCCAATACCTGGCCGCAGAATACATGGATTACATCAACGAAAAAAACCTGTCCGTCAGTGAGGCGGATCTTGGATTTGACCTGAATCAGGATGGGGACACTGAGGATACCGTTCCCCTGACGATTGAGTACGATGCCCAGTCCCACGAGGATACCAATGGCTATTATGGAACCTATCTTGACCTCTACCTTTCGGAATTCAGACAGAGCCTTAACGACTATCTGGACCGACTGGATTATGCCCAGGACTGGACCTGGTTCGATACAGATGGAAATGCTCTTTCGGATGAGGAGGTCGCTGCAATGTCATCCGATGATAAAGCCCAGGCATTTATAGAGGGGCGTTATGCGAAGGGAAGCTCTGAGTCAGACCGGCAGGGACCTGGTCCCGGCGGCTTCCCCGGTGGAAACAATAATGGCGGCGGTCCCGGCGGCTTCCCCGGTGGGAATGGAAATGGCGGCCAGAAGGGGTTCCCGGGTGGAAACCAAACTGGCGAAGATCAGAAAGACTTTCCCGGCGATGTAAGCGATGATAATCAGAACAATTTCCCAGGCGGTGGTGAAAAAGTCGGCACTCCCGATTCAGGCACCACTCAATCTGCCGGAAGCGGCACGGATTCCGGCAATTATTCCAGTTTAGAAGAGATGCTTGAGGCCTATCAGTCTGATATTGCAGAGCTTGAGGCAGGAGATGAGTATGGCAACAACATCGTGGACCTCTATAACCCCATCAATTATATCGGGGCAGAAGGAACTTCTAATCCAGCCTGGGCCCGCATCTTAAGCGGAGCCTCCGAGGGAGATATCTCCATGATGAACTCACTGAATCTGCAGATTGCATGGCTGAATGCCGGCACGGATGCAGAGATTGAATGGCAGTGGGACGGGGGACATGTACCTTCAGAAATCCTGGGAGACTCCCTGTCCCTTTATGTGGATGAAATGTATGGCAAATACAAGGCAGATGCCGTGGCAGTGACCAAGGAAGACCCCTCCCCGCAGACGGCAAATGGCTCGGCCACGGAAGCAGCCGGAACAGATATTTCCGGATGGGTAACCTATGACAGCAAAGAGGGGGCAGCGTTTACTCTTGCAGATGCTGTATCTTATCGAACCGCCGGCGCAAGTAAGGCCATTCCGGGATTCGACGTGATAGATTATGGGCAGGAGGATTACGTTTTCGGCAGTTCCACTAAGGACGCACGTCATTGGGATAAATATGTACTGAAGGTATTGGAAGAAAACCAGGAGACTCTTTCCGGTTTATTCAATACACAATAACCATCCGTTGACTTTAAATAGCATGGCCCGGGGATTGGGATATCCAAAAGTAAAAATTGAATAATGATATGATACAGGAGTGCCAATACTATCGTTGGCACTTTTGTTATTTATAGGGTAAAGGACTGGACTATCGCTTTTTTTTACATTTCTTCCTGAATTTTTTCCCATAGAAAATAATTAAATTTTAATCCTATTTACAAAACCCTCTATACCACATACAATAATTAAACATAGTTTATATATATGTTTATTGGGTGAGGAGGTGAAATCATGGCGCTGTCCATCAAGGACATCTCAAAAAGCTTCACATCGAATCAGTCTTCTGAACGGTTTTTGTCCCTTGACAATGTGTCCCTGGAGATCAAAGACCAGGAATTTGTCAGCCTGCTTGGACCTTCCGGCTGTGGGAAATCTACATTGCTTAAGATTATCAGTGGATTATTGAAACCGGATACAGGAGGCGTCTGGCTTGATGGTGAGAAGTTAGTTCGTCCGGGCAGAAGCCGGGGAATGGTATTTCAGGAATACGCACTGTTTCCATGGATGACCGTAGAAAAAAATATATCTGTGGGACTGGAGCTTGTCCATACTGACAAAAAAGAGATGGGAGAGAAGGTTCGATGGGCGATTGACCTGGTGGGACTAACAGGGTTTGAGAAAAGCTATCCCCATCAGTTATCCGGTGGAATGAAGCAGCGGGTTGCCATTGCAAGGGTGCTGGTGATGGATTCAAAGGTACTGCTCATGGATGAGCCTTTCGGAGCTTTGGATGCCTTTACCCGGATGAACCTGCAGGATGACCTGATCGAATTATGGCAGAAGCATAGGTTTACTACCGTCTTTGTCACACATGATGTGGAGGAAGCCATCTATCTTTCGGACAGAATTGTTGTCATGACCAGCTCTCCCGGGAAGATCAAAACGATCGTGGATGTAAAGATGTCCAGACCACGTATCCGTACCAGTGATGAATTTTCCATGATCCGGAATCATGTTCTGGAACAGTATGGATATGTGGATCAGCGTTCGATTGAATATTCCATTTAACTATTGCTTATCAGGAGGAAAACAATGGAACGTACATTATCAGGTATTCTGACGAAACATTCAGCAAGTGAAGATATCTTTCTCACTAATCCGGTTACACGGGACAGTATCAGTTTTCATCAATTTTTTCTGGAATCAAAAAATATCAGTCAGTTTATCCATGATTACGGTGCAAAAAAAGGGGATCGGATTGCCATCTATATGGAAAACGGAATTGAAATTGCCACCATATTTTTTGGAATCACCTACGCGGGCCAGGTCACTGTTCCGGTAAATTTTTCCTATAAATCAAAGGAAATCCGCTATCTTCTGGAAGATGCAGGGGTAAAATACATACTGACAACCAAAAAGATATTTACGGAGAAAGAAAATATATTGCGGGAAGCCTTCTTCAGAGGTCAGAGTGATCCGACAATTTATCAGTACCAGATAAAGGAGAGCGGACAGCGGGATATCGTATTGATCATTTTATCTGCACAGGAGACAGAACAGGATGGAGCAGCAGATGAAGCAGTAAAGCCATTGATTGACAGGCAGCACAATGAAGCTGCACCAAAACATAATGATCCGGTTCTTCCCACAGAAGATGATCTGGCTCTGATCCTGTATACATCAGGGACAACCGGAAACCCCAAAGGAGTGATGCTGACCCACAAAAACCTGATTGCGGAAACCGACAACATTACAAAAGCCCATCGTCTCACCAGCCAGGATGTGGTGCTGGGAGTTTTGCCTCTTTTCCATATTAATGGACTGGTGATTACACTGATCACACCCCTGGCGGCAGGCTGTGAGATCATCATGCCCCCAAAATTCAGTGCTTCAAATTACTGGAAATGGGTAGAAGAGTATAAAGTAACCTGGCTGAATGCGGTACCAACCATTTATTCCATATTGCTGGCAAAGGAACAGGATCCGGATATTGATACATCTCACCTGCGTTTTGCCAGATCCGCATCTTCCTCTTTACCGGCAGCCGTTTTAGAAGAATTTGAAGCAAGATACCATATTCCCATGATCGAATCCTATGGAATATCGGAGGGAGCCAGCCAGATCACTTCCAATCCGCTGCCTCCGCAAAAAACCAAGACCGGATCTGTAGGGCTTGCCTATGGTAATGAAGTGCAGATTATGGATGATCTGGAGAATATCCTGCCTCCACGGGAAACAGGAGAGATCGTTGTCCGGGGTGATAATATTGCCCTTGGATATCTCAATAAACCAAAAGAAACGGCAGAAGCTTTCCGAAACGGCTGGTATCACACCGGAGATATGGGGTACCTGGATGAAGAAGGCTACCTTTTCATCAACGGAAGGAAAAAGGAACTGATCAACCGGGCAGGAGAAAAGTTCTCTCCCAGGGAGATCGATGAGGTCTTATATCAGCTTCCCCAGGTGGAGCTGGCAGCAGCAGTTGGGGTACCGAACCCCTTGTATAATGAGGAGGTTGTTGCCTATCTGAAATTACGGGAAGGCCAGAGCCTTACGGAAGAGGAAGTAATCGAATTCTGCAAAAGCAGACTGGCAGATTTCAAGGCTCCAAAGGAAATATTTTTTACAGATGATTTCCCGAAAGGCCCCAGTGGAAAAATACAACGCTTAAAATTTGTGAGCAGATATGAGGAAGAACACCAATCCTCTTTTTGATATATTCACTATAAGATTCATGAACCAGGAAGGAGATTAAGGAAATGAAAAAGAAAGTATTTGCGGGAATCATGGCAGTATTATTGGGAATGTCCCTTGTGGCATGCGGTTCTGCCGGTTCATCAGACTCTGCAGGTAATGCAGAAAACACAGAAAATGCGGAATCCTCAGACAATAATCAGGCGGATTCTGCTGAAGCTGCAACCATTCGTGTAGGCTCCATCAAAGCATTGGGAACCGTGACACCATATGTTTCCGAGGAACTGGGATACTTTGAAGAAGCAGGCATCAATGTGGAAGTCACCGATTTCTCAGATGGTACAGCACTTGCAGAAGCCTTTGCAGCCGGAGAGCTGGATATCGGACTTTTTGGAATCGCCCCTGCAGCTACCTGGTTTTCCAAAGGGGTTGACATGCAGGTGGTAGCAGGCGCTAATGGCGGCGGTCATGTGGTACTGGTGACAAAGGGAGAAGGAATTGATTCTGTGGCAGACCTTAAGGGAAAGATCATCGCAGAGCCAGGTCTTGGATCTGTAACAGACACCCTTCTTCGGGATCATATTTTAAAGAATGCAGGACTTGACGCAGAAAAGGATGTCACTTCACAGCCTGGTATGAAGCCGGCAGATATGGCAACCTCCCTTTATGCAACAGGAGAAGTTGATGCCATCATTTCCTGGGAGCCATTTGTAACACAGGCTCAGCAGCAGTATGGCGATGATGTACAGATCTTATATGATTCTGCGCTGGAGATCCAGGCTGAAACCGGAAGTGACAGCTTTTATCCTGTAAATGTTGTTGCGGCCTCCGGTGACTACATTGCCAACCACGCAGATATCCTGCAGAAGTTCGTTGATTCTTATAAGAAGACCGTAGATTATATCAACACAGATGGAAAGGCAAATGAGCTGATCGCTGGTATCCTTGAACAGGATGAACAGACCATCGCAGATTCCAGAACTCGTGTGGATTTCAACTATAATATTGATATCACAGGTCTTGATACCACCCTGGAGTGGGCTTTGAACTGCGGATATCTGGACAGCATTCCGGACGATGCAGAATTCTATAACAACAGTTTTGTAGAATGAGGATATGGAAGGGACATTTTCATGAAAAATAAGATCATTCCCTGGCTGGAAGGAATCGCCGGGATCGTACTGCTGCTGATCATCTGGTATATTGCTTCTGTTACCGGAATATTCGGAAGGGTCAGCATCCGTGCCAGCCAGCTTCTGCTTCCACTTCCCTCAAAGGTTTTCCATACCATTTATGAGATGGTGGTGTCCGGATACCTGCTCCGTAACCTGGGCGTCAGCCTGCTGCGGGTATTAAAGGGCTTCATTCTCGCCGTTGTAATCGGGATTCCCATTGCGATTTTCATGGGACTTAGCCAGCATTTTCACGATTTTATCAATCCCCTGTTTCGCTTCATATCCCCGATTCCCGGTGTAGCCTGGGTACCTCTGGCCATTTTATGGTTTGGACTGGGAGATAAAGCAGCAATCTTTATTATCACCATGGGATCCCTGTCTCCGATCATTACCAACACATTGCAGGGGGTACAGGATGTGGATCCCATATTGATGCAGGCCTTAGAGACAATGGGCGCGACCAGATGGCAGATGATCACCAAATGTGTTCTTCCAAGCATCATTCCCTATATCGCCACAGGCTTCCGTCTGGGGCTGGGCTTTGCCTGGCGTGTTCTCATTGCGGCAGAGCTGGTGGGCGTACCAAACGGAATCGGCTATGTGCTCAGTGTAGGCCGGTCAACGGGACAGACAGATATCACCATTGTAACCATCATCTGCCTTGGCGTGATGATGATCATTATGGATGAATTCCTCTTTAACCCTCTTGAAAAACTGACGAAAAACTGGAGAGCCTGAATACATAAAACGTACAAATCTGTTCTTTAGCAGTCTGATAAAATGGGAGTTAAATATCAAACAATGTCAGAAAATAATGAACTTATTCATAAAGCATATGTCAATGAATTGATAAACAGAGCACGCATTGCCCAGAAAACAGCCAATGATTTTTCCCAGAAGAAAGTGGACCAGCTCTGTGAAGCGGTGGCTTACGCCTGCACCCGGAGAGAATTCCGGGAAAAGGCTGCCCGGCTACTTGTCAGGGAATCCCAGATGGGCAAGGAGCAGGACAAGCAGCAAAAGCTCTGGAATAAAATCACTTCGGTCTACAGTGAAATGAAAGGACAGCTTTCGGTAGGTGAGATTGCCAGGGATGAAGAAAAGAAGCTGGTAATCTATGCCAAACCGATGGGAGTGGTGAGTGCAGTGATCCCGGTTACCAATGGTGAGTCCACCCCCATCATCAAAACCCTCTGGGCTTTAAAAACCAGAAATGCCCTGATCCTTTCTCCTCACCACAGAGGGCGGAAGACTGCAGATTACATTGTAAACTATATCCGGAAGGTGCTGGAGGCTTTTGATGCTCCCCCTGACCTGCTTCAGTTTATTGATGAAGAACATTCCGGACGGGACACCGTTTCGGAACTGATGGGGCAAAGTGATTTTGTTGTGGCGACCGGCGGAAAGGGACTGGTTCACGCTGCATATTCTTCCGGGACGCCGGCCATCGGCGTAGGGGCAGGGAACTGCACCGTATATGTCGATATAACCGCTGACATAGAACAGCTGGCAAGACAGCTTAACCAGTCTCAGTCCTTTGATAATTCCTCCAGTTGTTCTTCAGAAAGTAACCTCCTGGTCCATACCGACATTTACGAAAAGGTCATTGCAGAATGTGAAAAACATGGCGCTTATGTTATAAAAAGAAAGCAGGAAGAAAAGCAGAAGCTGATACAGACGATATGGCCCAACTGGCCGGAAAACAACCAGATGAGCCGGAAAACACCGGCGCAAAATGCCCTGAAGCTGGCAGAGCTTTCCGGTTTTAAGGTTCCGTCTTCCACCACATATCTTTTGTTAGAAGAAGACCAGTTTACCAAAGTCCCTGTTTCTGCAGGAGAAAAGCTTTGCCCGGTGCTGACCATTTTCCGTGTCGAAGACTTTGTGCAGGCACAAAATATCATGGAAGATATACTATCTTATCAGGGAAGCGGCCATAGCTGCGGACTCTATACAAAGCAGAATGCACAGGCGGAGCAATTAGCGGAAAGGATGAAGGTTTCACGGATTCTGGTAAATCAGCCCCACTCCTCCGGAAACGGCGGAGCATGGTTTAATGGCCTTGCATCTACCAACACACTTGGCTGCGGTACCTGGGGAGGAAACAGCAGCAGCCAGAATATCACATGGAAAGACCTGCTCAATACGACGACCCTTTCTTATCGTCTGGACGGAAAAGAGCAGACCTGGGAGGAGGATGTTTTTTCCAAAGAGATGCAGGATATATTTGCACATATAGATCTGAATATTGGTAAGTAGACCTTATAGTCCTGTCTTTTGGCAGGACTTTTTCTATCTCACTTATTTTTTGCTTGGCAATTTTGATATGAAATATATATTTTTGCTTGGCAATTTCAAAATATATTAAAGTTTTCTGCTTGGCAATTTTAAAATAATATGTTATATGTGTTTCTGAGAGAACATAAATCGCAAAAAGCATGTGCCAGACAGGAGCTTAGATATGAACACGGATTCCATCAAAACCATTGATCTTCATATGCATACCACTGTTTCCGACGGGACGGATACTCCGGAGGAGATCCTTGATAAGGTCCGTAAGACCGGTCTGGACTGTTTCTCTGTCACCGACCATGATGCTATTCTTGCCAGCAGACGGATCCTTAAAATCATCAGGCCGGATGATCCTGCCTTTATCACCGGGGTAGAATTCTCCTGCAAGGATAGTCTGGGCAAGTATCATATCCTGGGCTACGGATATGATCCGGAGGCCTCCCCCATACAGGCTGTGGTGGCAAGAGGCCACCAGCTCCGTATGGGGAAAATGCATGCAAGGGTTGATTTTTTAAGAGAACATTTTCATATGACATTTTCTGAGGATTCACTGAATCAGCTCTTCGCCCTGGATAATCCGGGCAAGCCCCATCTGGGCAACCTTATGGTGGAGTACGGCTATGCCGAGACCAAAGAGGATGCTATAGATCACTATATCAATCTCTTAAAGACGGAGAATGCCTATGTGGATCCCAAGGAAGCCATAAAGGGGATTCTGGAAAGCGGAGGAATTCCGGTTCTGGCCCATCCTTCATTTGGGAGCGGCAGCCAGAGGATCCGGGGGCAGGAGATGGAGCTGCGCCTGAAGCACCTGATGGACTATGGACTTAAAGGCCTGGAAGCTTATTATTCCGGCTTTGATGAGGGAATTATCCGTGAACTGCTGGACTTCGCCGACCGGTACGATCTCTATGTAACCGCAGGCAGCGACTATCATGGAAGGAATAAGAAGATCTCGCTGGGACAGACCAACCTTGCCTGCGTGGAGGAAGGGCTGGAGGGACTGGAGAGGTTTCTGGCAGATGTTATATCAGGAGATTAACAATGATTTTTAAAGGATTAGAGAAAAAAGAAGAAGGTACCTTTATCACCAGGTATGACCTGACCTATGAGACCAGGGACGGTCAGGATAAGATATATGAGATCATCAGCCGGAATCATGACATGAAAGACCTGTCCGACCTGCACGATAAGAAGGCGGATGCGGTGGTGCTGATCATGGAGGATGAAACAGGAGAGAAGCTGCTTCTTAATAAGGAGTACCGTATGTCGGTGGGAGAGTGGGTTGTCAATTTTCCGGCAGGCCTGATTGACCCTGGAGAGACCCCGGAGGAGGCCGCCCGGCGGGAACTGTCCGAGGAGACCGGCCTTCACATAGTGAAGGTTACTGATTTTATCGGGGAGAGCTACAGTGCAGTGGGTTTCGCCAACGAGAAGAATGTCTGTGTGGTAGGTGTTGCCGGAGGTGAATTTAAGGAAAGCGATTCTGCCTTTGAGGAGATTGAGTCAGCCTGGTATACAAAAGAGCAGGTACGAGACCTGCTCAAAAAGTATCGTTTTGCGGCCAGAACCCAGGCCTATTGTTATCTGTGGAGTAAAGCTTAATCAGTCTCTTCTCTCCAGGTAAGCCTTCATGAAGACTTCCACAACTTCCGGGATGGTAGGCTGACGGGGATTCTCCGGCATGCCGGTATCGCCCATGGCGTTTTCCGCAAGGACCACAGCGTCCTTGGGATCGAACTCGGTTTCCTTCAGCGGCGGGATCTTGATGGCAGCTGCCAGTTCCTCCACGTATCGGACTGCGGCAAGAGCGCCCTGTTCCGGTGTCATATCGCCGGTGTTGAAGCCAAATGCCTGGGCAACGTCACGGTAGCGTTCCGGGCAGGACTTCATGTTAAAACGCATTACATAGGAGAGGAGGATGGCGTTGGCAACTCCGTGAGGCGTGCCATAAAAACCTCCCAGCTGATGGGCCATGGCATGTACCATGCCTAGTCCTGCATTGGAGAAGGCCAGGCCGCCCATATACTGGGCCCAGCACATATTGGTTCTGGCTTCCATATCATTGCCGTTTTCCACGGCTCTCTGCAGGTACTTGCCGATGAGGCGGATGGACTCTAAGGCTATGCCATCGGTGAAGGGACAGCGGGAATTAGCCACATAAGCCTCGATGGAATGGGTCAGGGCATCCATACCGGTTGCTGCGGTAAGAGCCGGGGGCATCCCCACCATCATGGTCGGATCATTGATGGCCAGGTAAGCCAGGGAGTTAGAGTCTACGCAGAGCATCTTGCTCTTGCGCTTCTCATCGGTTACTACAAAAGCCCGGGTAACTTCGGAACCGGTACCTGCGGTAGTATTGACCGCAATAATGGGGGCAGACTTATGGGTGGAAAGCTCCAGCCCGTTGTAGTCCTCCACGGTTCCGCCATTCGTTGCAAGAATACCCACAGCCTTGGCTACATCGATGGGAGAACCGCCGCCGATGCCGATGACATAGTCGCAGCCCTCACTGTCGTATAAGGCCTTGGCCTGGTTGCAAATGGAAACGGTCGGATTTGGAAGTACATCCGCAAAGATGGCATAAGGCTTGCCCACACTGTCAAGTACATCGGTCACCATCTTAACAGTCCCGATTTTCATCAGCCCCTGGTCTGTACAGATCAGGGCTTTCTTAGCACCAATATTATCTATATGACGGGGTATCTCATTGATACAGCCTTCGCCGATGATGGTATGAACCGGCTGGTATAATTCTTTAAAGCTCATGGTAACCTCTCCTTTTAAATATATCTCAAATACCATAATTGCATAGTAATACAGAATTATTATAACGCAAAGTCAAATCCATAACAAGGAATAATAGACAGAATAATTGGGAAAATAATAGTTTACATCTTTTCTCTTTTTATGCTATACTATGACCATCTGTGCGAAAGAGCACGAAACTTCGACAGATGCATCCTCAAGCGGGAAGGAGGCCGGATTATGGCAGCTGTATTTGGTGCATTTATACAATATCTTCTTTCGATGATTTATTATATTATCATAGCGGCGGCCGGTATATTCGCCGGGAAGGCGCTGCTAAATAGAAAAAAAAATAATCATTGAGCAGGGGCTCGCATTTGCTGCGAGACAACTGCCCAGTACACATAAATCAGCCAAGCCGCATCGGTACTCTATTGCCGACAGGCCACCGATGCGGCGTAACTATTCAGATTGCTGAATAGTTACAGTAAAGAAAAGAAAGCCGATGCCGCAGATGCATCAACCAAGTAATGACAACATATTGACTTAACTAGGTAAAAACTGTCTGACCTGTTCAGCGACAGTTATATATACTGTATGTCCGGGGTGCTGATTGACATTTTGTTGTTCAGCACCCTTAAATAGGTAAATGTTTACAATAATCAGGAGGGAAATAAAGTGAAAAAGTATGGAGTGAATGAACTGAGGAAGATGTATCTCGACTTCTTCGAGAGCAAGGGTCATCTGGTGATGAAGAGCTTTTCTCTGGTTCCGCATAATGATAAGAGCTTGCTGCTGATCAATGCCGGTATGGCACCCTTAAAGCCTTACTTTACCGGCCAGGAGATCCCGCCCAGGAAGAGGGTGGCTACCTGCCAGAAGTGTATCCGTACCGGTGATATCGAGAATGTGGGAAAGACGGCAAGGCATGGTACATTTTTTGAGATGCTGGGCAACTTCTCCTTCGGCGATTACTTTAAGAAGGAAGCCATCGCCTGGTCCTGGGAGTTCCTGACCGAGACCGTGGGACTGGATCCGGACCGTCTTTATCCTTCTGTATATCTGGAGGATGATGAGGCATTTGCTATCTGGAGAGATGACATCGGTATCGCCCCGGAGCGAATCTACAAGTTCGGCAAGGAGGACAACTTCTGGGAGCATGGTGCAGGCCCCTGCGGTCCTTGCTCAGAAATCTACTATGACCGGGGAGAACAGTATGGCTGCGGCAAGCCCGACTGTACCGTAGGCTGCGACTGTGACCGCTACATGGAAGTATGGAATAACGTATTTACCCAGTTTGACAATGACGGTCACAATAATTATACCCTTCTTGAGAATAAGAACATTGATACAGGTATGGGCCTGGAGCGTCTGGCCGTGGTTGTCCAGGATGTGGACTCCATCTTTGACGTTGATACCATCCGTGCAGTAAGAGAGCGTGTTGGCGAGCTGGCGCATAAGAATTATAAGGAGAATGAGGAGGATGATATCTCCATCCGCCTGATCACCGACCATATCCGGTCTGCCACATTTATGATCTCTGACGGTATCATGCCCAGCAATGAGGGCCGGGGCTATGTCCTTCGCCGAATCATCCGCCGGGCCGCCCGCCACGGACGCCGTCTTGGCATCGAGGGCAAGTTCCTGGCCGAGCTTAGTAAAACGGTCATCGAAGGCTCCAAGGATGGCTATCCGGAGCTGGAAGAGAAAAAGGACTTTATCTTAAATGTCCTTACTCAGGAAGAGAATAAATTTGCCAAGACCATCGACCAGGGGCTGGCTATCCTGGCTGACCTGGAAGAGAAGCTTCGTGCAGAGGGAGCTAAGGAGCTGTCCGGACAGGAAGCCTTCCGCTTATATGATACCTACGGATTCCCCATCGACCTGACCCAGGAGATTCTCTCCGAGAAAGGTTACAGTGTGGATGAGGATGGCTTTAAGGCCTGCATGGAAGAGCAGCGTGTGAAAGCGAGAAATGCAAGAAAGACCACCAATTACATGGGGGCTGACGCAACAGTTTATGATGAGATCGATCCGGCCATCACAACGGAGTTTGTAGGATATAACAGTCTGACAGCTGAGTCAAAAGTGACTGTCATGACCAGTACGGAAGAAATCACGGAAGCTCTGGCAGACGGAGACGAGGGTACCATCATCGTGGAGAAGACCCCCTTCTATGCCACCATGGGCGGTCAGCAGGGTGATTTCGGTATTATCCGCACGGCAGATGCCGAGTTCGAAGTTAAGGATACCATCCCCTTAAAGGGAGGCAAATATGGTCATATCGGCAGGATGACCAAGGGTATGATCAAGGTAGGCGACACAGTGGAGCTTGCTGTGGATGCAGATAACCGCCGGGCTACCTGTAAGAACCATTCCGCTACCCACCTGATGCACAAGGCCTTAAAGGAGGTTCTGGGTTCCCACGTGGAGCAGGCCGGTTCCTTCCAGGACGGCGGACGTACCCGTTTCGACTTCTCCCATTTCCAGGCCATGACTCCGGAGGAGATCAAGGCTGTGGAGGATATGGTCAACCGGGAGATCGCCGAGCATAATGATGTCAATACCGATATCATGACTGTGGATGAGGCCAAAAAGACAGGGGCAGTTGCCCTCTTCGGCGAAAAATACGGCGAGAAGGTTCGTGTCGTTTCCATGGGCGACTTCTCCAAGGAGTTCTGCGGTGGTACCCATGTAAAGAATACCGGTGACATCGGAACCTTTAAGATCCTGTCCGAGAGCGGAGTGGCTGCCGGCGTGAGACGTATCGAGGCCATCACAGGAGAAAATGTTCTGGCTTACTATGCAGGTGTGGAGCGCACCCTGCAGGAGGCAGCAAAGGTGGCTAAGTCCGAGCCTTCCAAGCTGTCTGACCGTATTCATGCTCTCCTTGATGAGATCAAGGCCCTGTCCTCCGAGAATGAGAAGCTTAAAGACCAGATCGCCAAGAGCGAAGTGGCTGATGTCATGAAGGACGTGGTGGAAGCAGGGGACTTCAAGATCCTTCCCGTTTCTGTCAAAGATGTGGATATGAACGCCCTTAGAACCCTGGGTGATGACCTCAAGGTCAAGATTGGGTCCGGTATTGTGGTTCTGGCCTCTGACATGGGCGGCAAGGTCAACCTGATCGTCACCGCAACCGATGACGCAGTTAAGGCAGGAGCCCATGCAGGCAAGATCATCAAGGAAGCCGCAGCCTTAGTCGGCGGTGGCGGCGGCGGACGCCCCAATATGGCCCAGGCCGGCGGCAAGAACCCGGCAGGCATCTCCGCATCTCTTTCTAAGGCAGTAGAGCTGGCAAGGGGTCAGCTGGCTTAATTTGTACTTTTTTTAAAAAAATTGTTGACGAACCGCACTTGTATGGTATAATATTAGACAGTGCAAAAATACCCAAACAGTTGTATTAGGCACAATACGCAACTGGAGGGAGGTTAGGTGAGACAATGTCGAATGTTATCGTTAAAGAGAACGAATCTTTAGACAGCGCTCTTCGTCGTTTCAAGAGGAGCTGTGCTAAGGCAGGTATTCAGCAGGAGATCCGTAAGAGAGAGCATTACGAAAAACCAAGCGTTAGACGTAAGAAGAAATCTGAAGCTGCCAGAAAAAGAAAATATAAATAATTGTGCATTTGGAAGCATCCCTTTCGGGGTGCTTCTTTTATTATATTTAAAAAGGAGAATCTTGATTTATTCAAGGCCTTTTTATTGTATCGGACCCGCAAAAGCTGTCTGTGCAGCAGACCAATCCGTGGGACATATATAGTAATCTTCATTGGTAAAATGTCATAAAATACACAGGATTTGTATTGACCCTACTGTACAAAAGTGTTATAATAATTGCGGATTTTGGTATGAATATACCGGTCACATTTATTTTATTTTATAAGGAGGAGATTCTCATGAAAAAGATTATCAATGCTGTGGATCAGGTAGAAAACCAGATGATAGAAGGTATGTGTAAGGCTTTTCCTCAGTATGTGAAGAAGCTTGACGCCGGCAATATCGTTGTAAGATCTCAGAAGAAGGAAGGCAAGGTTGCCCTCATCAGCGGCGGCGGAAGCGGACATGAACCGGCACACGGCGGATTCGTGGGCAAGGGTATGCTGGATGCTGCAGTTGCAGGTGCTGTATTTACTTCTCCTACACCTGACCAGGTATATGAAGGAATTAAGGCTATCGACGCCGGCAAGGGTGTTCTTATGGTAATCAAGAACTACACCGGTGACGTTATGAACTTTGAGATGGCAGCTGAGATGGCAGCTGATATGGATGGCATCGAAGTAAAACAGGTTGTTGTTAACGATGACGTTGCTGTTCAGGATTCTCTGTATACAACAGGCCGCCGCGGTGTTGCAGGTACAATCTTTGTTCATAAGATTGCAGGTGCATTAGCTGAGACAGGTGCAAGCCTTGACGAAGTTCAGGCTGTTGCTCAGAAGGTTATTGATAATGTTCGTACCATGGGTATGGCTATTAAGCCTTGTATCGTTCCCGCAGCAGGAACTCCAGGTTTCGAGCTGGCTGACAACGAGATGGAAATCGGTATCGGTATCCATGGTGAGCCAGGTGTGAAGAAGGCAGAGCTTGAGCCGGCAGATCAGATCGTAGATCAGTTACTGGACAAGATCCTCGCTGACATCGACTACACAGGTTCCGAGGTAGCTGTTATGATCAACGGCTGCGGAGCTACACCTCTCATGGAGTTATTCGTTGTGAATAACCATGTAGCAGATGTTCTGGCTGACAAGGGCATCAAGGTTTACAAGACATTAGTTGGTGAGTACATGACCTCTCTTGAGATGGAAGGCTTCTCCATCACATTACTCCGTCTGGATGACCAGCTCAAAGAACTCCTGGATGCTGAGGCAGATACACCAGCCATGACCGTAATCTAATAGCAGCCGGATAATATACAGTGTCTATAGCATAGTATAGTGTTAATAATGGGGCCGGCAGAAAAGCCGGCCCGACTTATTATATAAAAAGAAAAGAGGGACCAGATATGGCTGATGCTAAGAAAGTACTTGAAATCATTAAGAAGATGAGCAAGGATATCGAGGATAATAAGGATTTCCTGACAGAGCTTGATAATATTATCGCCGACGGTGACCACGGTATCAACATGGCCCGCGGATTTGCAGCAGTGGAAGAAGTTCTGCCGGGCCTTGAGGATAAAGATATTGCCACCATTCTCAAGCAGGTTGGCATGAAGCTCTTATCCACAGTAGGCGGTGCCTCCGGTCCGCTTTATGGAACTGCATTCATGAAGGCAGGTGCCGCTGCAGCAGGAAAAGACGATGTCAATATGGATGATTTCTTTGTCATGCTGGATGCAGCCATCGATGGCGTGCAGAAGCGAGGCAAGGCAGTGGTTGGTGAGAAGACCATGATTGATTCCATGATTCCTGCCAGGGATGCCATGAAGGAATCCTACGCAGCAGACCAGGATGCCAAGAAGGCATTCGAAGCCGGAATCAAGGCAGCCGAGGATGGAATCGAGTACACCAAGACCATCATCGCTACCAAGGGTCGTGCAAGCTACATCGGAGAGAGAAGTATCGGACATCAGGATCCGGGTGCCACATCCTTCACGATCATGCTTAAAGATATCGCTGAGTTCGTATAATTTAATAAATCATGCCGGGAAGCATTCATTGCTTCCCCTTTTTTTCTTCTTTTTTCTCTCCTGATGCATATGAATAATTAAAAAAGAGTGAGATTAAAAATATGGGATTGATGAGAAAGAAGTCTAAAAGAGATGAAGAGCAAAAGAGGCGTCCCTCTGTAAAAGACCGTAACAGAGCCTTTGTCTGCACCATGAACGGACCCCATGAAGTATATATCGAAAACTATGGATCTTTAGGTGATTACAGCGAAAAAAAGGTAGTTCTTCATGCCTGGAAATCTATCCTGACCATCGAGGGGGAAGGACTGCTGATTGATTATTTCACAGATATCGATATGAAAATCACCGGAAGAATACGGGCGATTCATTTATAAAATGTAACTACTTAGAGCCTTGTGGAATCGAGATAGGGTTCTGAGTAGATAATATTATATATATCGGGGAGGTTTCATGATTTTCTTTTTGATGCATTATCTGACCGGTTATTGCAAGGTCATGGTCAGCGGACAGGCAAAGGAACGTTTCCTGAATCTCTGTACTTCCAAACAGATTCTCATATGGAAGCTTTGCCGCAAGAAGGATGACTACAGCTTCTATATCAGCCGGAGAGGGGCCAAAGAGCTTGCGGATATTGCGGAGAAGACGGGGTGCCAGGTCAGCTGGCTTTCAAAGCGGGGAGTTCCCTATCTCTTTTCCACCTACCTGGGAAGGAAATGTCTGATTGGCGCTTTTTGTCTTTCTATATTGCTTCTCTTCATTTCCTCCCGGTTTATCTGGAAGATTGATACGGAAGGGTGCTACAGCCACTCCAGGGAGGAGCTGCTGGATTATCTAAAGGAAAAGGGGATTCATTCCGGCATGAGGATATCCGCTTTATCCTGTGCTGACCTGGAAGAGCAGATCCGGGAAGATTTTTCCGATATCTCCTGGGTGTCCTGTGAGAGGAAGGGAACCGAACTCACTGTGGCGGTGAAGGAGACTCTGGATGATAAAGAGACAGAAGTACTGCCGGATTACCCCTGCAATCTCATCGCTGCAAAAGAAGGGGTAATCGATTCCATCATCGTAAGAAGCGGAACAGGCAAGGTTAGGAAAGGGGATAAAGTAAAAAAGGGCGATGTCCTGATTGAGGGTCTGATTACTTTAAAAGATGATGCCGGGGAGGTCACAGAGGAAGTCCGGGTTCCGGCATCCGGGGAAATCTATGCCATCAGCAAGCTGGTCTTTAAGGACCGGTTTCCGCTTGCCCATAGTGAGAAGAAGTATACCGGAAAGAAAAATGTAAAGATGGCAGTCGTACTTAAGGACCATTATTACCCCCTGCCCTCCCGGGAAAAAACATTTACTAATTATGATACCGATACGGAGGTCAGGGAATTCCACCTGGGCAGCTATTTCTATCTGCCTCTGGCAATCCAGGTAACTACTCAGTCTGAGTGTCATTTTCAGGAAAAGACCTGGACAAAAAAGGAGGCTCAGAAAGTCATGAAGAAAAGACTTAAACTATTTCTTGCAGAATATGAGTCAAAGGGGGTAGAAATATTGAAAAATAATGTTAAAATAGACTGTAATGATTCGACCTGCACCGCCAAGGGAACGATCATCTTAAGGGAACGTTTCGGGAAAATAAAAAAGCTTTGACCTTATCATGTATCAGAGAAAATGTCATCCTTAAGAGATGGATTTGCAGGCGGCCGAAGTTACATTTAGAGAGGAGATTGATCGATGAACTTAAAGGAAGTAGAAATTCCTTTTCCTGCAGATCACGCGGCCAATGTATTTGGCCAGTTTGATGCCAATATGAAGAAACTGGAGAAGACATTGCGGGTGACCCTGATCTTTCGCAGTGATAAACTGAAAGTGATCGGTTCCGAGGAGAATTGCTATAGGGCAAAGGAGGTAATCGATGAGCTGCTGACCCTGTCCCGGAAGGGCAATCAGATCACAGAGCAGAATGTCAAC
Organism: Eubacterium sp.; assembly: GCA_017459345.1. Classification (GTDB taxonomy): domain Bacteria; phylum Bacillota; class Clostridia; order Lachnospirales; family Lachnospiraceae; genus Anaerobutyricum. The sequence goes on along the minus strand of JAFUDC010000077.1, from coordinate 26,231 downwards.
TATGCCCTGGCTCTTTCCATGACCGGTCAGGTGTCAGTGATGAACGATCTTGACAATGATGTGATCTGCCATACCACCATGGGTAAGCCCATTAAGCCTAAGACTATGGGGCAGAAGCAGTATGTGGATATGATCAAGGATAAGATGATCGTTTTCGGGGTTGGTCCTGCCGGAACAGGCAAAACTTATCTGGCCATGGCCAAGGCCATCACTGCCTTTAAGGCCGGGGAGGTCAACCGGATCATCCTGACCAGACCGGCCATTGAGGCAGGGGAGAAGCTGGGATTCCTGCCCGGAGACCTGCAGAGCAAGGTAGACCCCTACCTGCGCCCCCTCTATGATGCCTTATATGAGATCATGGGGGCAGATACATTTATGAAAAATATGGAGAAGGGCCTGATCGAGGTGGCACCTCTGGCTTACATGAGAGGAAGAACCCTGGATAATGCCTTCGTGGTTCTGGATGAAGCCCAGAACACCACCCCGGCCCAGATGAAGATGTTCCTCACCCGTATCGGTTTCGGCTCCAAGGCCATCATCACCGGCGACCAGACCCAGAAGGACCTGCCGGACGGGGCCAGGTCGGGCCTGGATGATGCATTAAGAGTTCTAAAGGATATCAAGGAGATCGGGGTCTGCCGGCTTACCAGCCAGGATGTGGTCAGACATCCACTGGTGCAGAAGATTGTCACCGCCTACGATGAGTATGACAAGCGGAAGGCGAAAAGTAAGAGAACCTGAACTTAAGGGGTGTAAAGAACATGCATATAGAGATTGAAAACTGCTATCATGAGAATCTGATACCGGATTATGAGGAAACCATCAAAAATGTAGTAAACCAGGCCCTGGATTATGAAGAGTGTCCCTATGAGACCCGGCTTTATGTCCTTCTCACGGACAATGAGGAGATCGGCCAGGTTAACGCCGAGCAAAGAGAGATTGACGCTCCTACGGATGTGCTCTCCTTCCCCATGGCAGAGTTTCCGAAACCGGCAGACTTTACTGATATTGAGGAGAGTGAGCCGGATGCCTTTCATCCGGAGACCGGGGAGCTGATCCTTGGGGATATCCTGATCTCCATGGATAAGGTGAAGGAACAGGCTGCGGAGTACGGACACTCCATGAAGAGGGAACTGGCATTTCTGGCTGCCCACAGCATGCTTCATCTGATGGGCTACGACCATATGGCAGAGGATGAGCGGCTGGTCATGGAGAAAAAGCAGGAGGAGATCCTTCAGCTTTGTGGTTATACCAGGGATATAGAAGATGAGTAAAAAAAACTGTTACGACACAATTGTGATAGGTGCCGGGCCGGCCGGGATGACTGCCGCCATTTACGCGGCAGCTGACGGAGCCAGGGTTCTGGTTCTGGACCGCCTTGATAAAGTGGGAAAGAAGCTGCTGGTCACCGGCAATGGCCGCTGCAATCTTACCAATCTGGATCAGAAACCGGAATATTATCGATCAGACGCTCCGGACAAGGCCTGGAGCATTTTTTCTGCCAGCGATGAGAGCACGACCCTGCAGCTTATGGAAAGGCTGGGAGTGATGACCAGAAGCCGGGAGGGCTATATCTATCCCTACAATGAGCAGGCAGCCACAGTCCGGGAGGCCCTGGAAGTCTATCTGAATAGTATAAAGACAATTCATGTGATGACAGAAATGACAGTGACAGATCTTGAGCCCGCCGGGAAAGGAATTGGAATTTCCGAAGAAGATTATCGGAATACAGAGGGCTTAAAAGATATTCCGGAAGATTATCAGAATACAGAGGGCTTAAAAGAGAGGCCGGAAGAAGAGCATCAGCACATGGGGTTCATGGTACATACACGGAGTCCGGAAGGCAGGAAAAGCTTTTCCGGCAGGACGGTTATCATAGCCACAGGCGGTCTCGCCGGGACAGGGCTTGGCTGTGAGGGCGACGGTTATCGCTTTGCCAGGAAACTTGGTCACAGGATCATCTCTCCGGAGCCTGCCCTGACCGCCCTATGTTCCGGCGCTCCCTTTCTTAAAAAGCTGAACGGGGTCAGAAGCAGGTCGGCGGTCACCCTCTATATCAATGGCAGGGAAAGGGCCAGGGAGAGGGGAGAGCTGCAGTGGACCGATTATGGAATCTCCGGAGTGGCGGTCTTCTGCCTGAGCCGGTTTGCCATCCGGGCTTTAAAGAAGGGAGACCAGGTATCTGTCTCGGTTGACTTCGTGCCCGATATGGAGGAGGAAGCTCTTATCAGGCAGCTTATCCGCATGAAGACAGACTGTGGATATAAGGACGGTATTACATTTCTTCATGGCTGGGCGGCGGCCAAGCTGGCCCCGGTCCTTCTTAAGGAAGCCCGCATCAGGCCGGACGGCTCCGTCTCAGATTGGGACAAGGATGATATCCGCAGGCTGGCAGGGGTACTGAAGGGCTTTGAACTCCGGATCCGGGGCTATAAGTCCTACGAGAAGGCCCAGGTGACCATGGGGGGAATCCCCCTGGATGAATTGAGCAGTCACCTGGAGTCCAGGATCTGTCCGGGCCTTTTTTTTGCGGGGGAAGTCGTGGATGTGGACGGAACCTGCGGGGGCTATAATCTTCAGTGGGCCTTCAGCAGCGGAAAGACAGCCGGGGAAGCTGCCCGTTTTAAACTTAGGAATCATTTTTCGAGCCAGACACGAGTTTCGCAATCACCTATTTAAATAATATAGTTCAAAAGGAAATAAATATATGCTGCGAATAACACAGTTAAAGCTTCCGGTCACCCACACAAGGGATGACTTGGAGGAGGCCATACGGAAAAAGGCGGGAGGCAGAAAGCCGGATAGCTGGCGGATCGTCAGGCGGTCTATTGATGCCAGAAAGAAGCCGGTTCTGTACTATATCTATACGATTGATGCTGCCTTCTCCAACGAGAAGAAGCTCCTTCACATAAAGAAGAGCAGCTGGTCAAAAGTTGAGGAGATTACTTATCGCTTCCCTTACAGGATACCTCCTGGTGGAGATAGCGGATTGCTGCCGGAAGTAAAACGGCCTGTCATTGTGGGGGCCGGGCCCGCAGGTCTTTTTGCCGCCCTGGTTCTTGCCAGAAACGGTTTTCGTCCCATTCTCTTTGAACGGGGAGATGAGGTGACAGTCCGGTCTGCCAAGGTCGAAAGCTTCTGGAAGGATAATGTCCTCGATCCCGAATCCAATGTCCAGTTTGGAGAGGGGGGAGCCGGGACATTTTCCGATGGCAAACTCAACACCCTGGTCAAGGATAAGTTTGGCAGAAACCGTTTTGTGCTGGAGGAGTTCGTCCGCCATGGAGCACCGGAAGAGATCCGATATGATGCCAAACCCCATATCGGCACAAATGTCCTTAAGGAAGTGGTGGCATCCATCCGGGAAGAGATCAGGAGTCTCGGGGGCCAGGTACATTTCCGGACAAAGGTCGTGGGGATTGTGACCAATGATGGTCAGGATAAGTATAAATCCAGGCAGGAGATGTCTTTATCCGAATCACATACTGCCAGGTTGACAGATCCGGATAAAAGACGTATCATAGCGCTTAGAATTGAGCAGGATGGCAGAGCGCGGGAATGGCCTTGTCAGAATGTCATCCTGGCCATCGGTCACAGCGCCAGGGATACTTTCTTTATGCTTGACCGGACCGGCCTTAATATGCATGCCAAGGCCTTTGCCATGGGGGTGAGGGTGGAGCACCCGGCGGATATGATCAATGAAAGCCAGTATGGGAAGGGTTATCCGGATAACCTGTCCGCTGCCTCCTACAAGCTTACCCACCAGTGCAGCAACGGCCGGGGAATCTATTCCTTCTGCATGTGCCCCGGGGGATATGTGGTGAATTCATCTTCTGAGCCCGAAAGGTTGTGCATAAACGGGATGAGCTATCATGGCCGGGATGGGAGGAATTCCAACAGTGCCATCATTACCACCGTGGGGCCTGAGGACTATCCTGGCATAGGACCACTTGCCGGCATCGAATTCCAGAGGAAATATGAGGAACTGGCCTGGCAGGCTGGTTCGGGCAGGATTCCCGTCCAGCTCCTGGGGGATTTCCGGGAAGGCAGGATAACTACAGGGTTTGGAGCTTACACTCCGGCGGTCAAAGGCTCCTTTCAGCTTGCAGATCTAAGAAGCTGTCTTCCGGATTATATCTGCCAGTCCCTGCTGGAAGGCATGACCGCTTTTGGGAAGAAGATTCGTGGATATGACAGGGAAGACACCATCCTGCTGGGGGTAGAAGCAAGAACCTCCTCCCCGGTGAGGATTGAAAGGGATGAATCCGGCCAGGGCAGCATATCAGGTATCTTTCCCTGCGGCGAGGGAGCCGGTTATGCCGGAGGAATCACCTCTGCTGCCATGGATGGGCTTAAGGCTGCGGAGATGCTGGCGGCGAAAATGTGTGAATCTATATAAGCAGGGTTATACAATTAATTATTACTAACTCAAACTTCCCACGGCGATTGCGTCAGTAAAAAAAGAAGGGAAACAAGCTGAAATACTCTGTTTTTACTAACACAATAGCGAAATATGGCGATTGCGTCAGTAAAAAAGGAAGAGAAACAAGCTTAAATATTCTGTTTTTACTGACACAATACCGAAATACAGCGATTGCGTCAGTAAAAAAGGAGGGAAACAGGCTAAAATACTCTGTTTTTACTGACACAATAGCGAAATACGGCGATTGTGTCAGTAAAAAAGGAAGAGAAACAAGCTGAAATACTCTGTTTTTACTGACACAATAGCGGAATATGGCGATTGTGTCAGTAAACCAGAGACTGTCATGGGATGGGAAGTTTTAATCTCTGACGCAGAATTCTCGTGATTTCAATCATGAGATGAATGCGCAACTGTTAACTTCTCTTTGACATGGGTTACATACCTGCGTCAGAGATTAAGCCTCCGGCGGATGCGCACGGATTCGATTAGGAAATATGTCAGCAAAGCTGACTCGAATCCGGCGCCAAGAACGCCGAGGCGTTCTTGATTTAGTGATTAACAATATAGAAAGGACATAAAATAATATGAAGAATACCGATATCGACAGGATAAACACGCTCTATCACAAGTCCAAGAATGTGGGGCTGACCCCGGAAGAAGCAGAGGAGCAGGCCAGACTCAGAAAAGAGTATATTCTGGCTATACGAAGGAATCTCAGGGGATCCCTCGATAATATCGATCTGAAAAATCCGGATGGGTCTGTCACCAATCTTGGAGAGAAATATGGGAAAAAGTTCAAGGGAAATTAAGAACAAACATTGACATTTACCGATAATTGTGCTAAAAAGATAATGAGAATCAGTTAGATAAGGCTGACGTAAGTCAGTCTTATATTTTATTCATATAGTTAGATAATTCTAATGTGGGCAAGAGGATTCTAATTATTACATGTTATAACTACTTATTATAAGCCGCAACTAATATGTGAGGGATGGATTATGCCGATATCTTTAGCAGAGACAGGAAAGGAATACGAGATCAAAAGACTGGCGGGAACCAGTGAGGTCAGGCAGCATCTGGCTGACCTGGGCTTTCATACAGGCGGAAAGGTGATTGTCGTCGCAAAGAATGGCGAGGATCTGATCGTCAATGTCAAGGGAGCCCGCATCGCTGTGGGCAGAGATCTTGTAAGCAAGATTTACATTTGATTAAAGCATGAAGAGGAGGGAAATGAACATGACACTGAAGGATGTTCAGGTCGGACAGACAGTAAAGGTTAAGAAGCTTACCGGGGAGGGCCCGGTTAAGCGGCGCATCATGGATATGGGTATCACCAAGGGGACAGAGATTTTCGTCCGCAAGGTGGCTCCTCTGGGCGATCCATGGAACTTCAGATCCGGGGATACGAGCTTTCTGTTCGCAAGGCGGATGCCGAGATGGTTATCGTGGAGTGATGACATCGCAAGCAGATGTAATGTCTGATGATACGGATTTTAGTGGCAAAGGAAAGTATTTGCAGTTACAGATAGCAGAGCAAAACGAAAGTATTTGCAGTTATGGTTAATGGAGGTATGAAATGGCTATAAAAATTGCATTGGCCGGCAATCCCAACTCCGGTAAGACCACATTGTTTAATGCCCTTACCGGTGCCAACCAGTATGTGGGAAACTGGCCCGGAGTAACCGTAGAGAAAAAAGAAGGTAAACTGAAGAGTGATAAAGAGGTGATCATCCAGGACCTGCCTGGTATCTACTCCTTATCTCCTTATACATTGGAGGAAGTCGTATCCAGGACCTACCTGGTCACCGAAAAGCCGGATGCAATCCTTAATATCGTGGACGGCACCAATATCGAACGTAACCTCTACCTGACCACCCAGCTTGTGGAGTTGGGTATTCCTGTTGTGGTGGCAGTGAACATGATGGATCTGGTCAGGAAAAACGGGGATAGTATCGATGTTGCCAGACTGGGCAAGACTTTGGGCTGTGAGATCGTGGAGATCAGTGCCTTAAAGAATGAGGGCACCGATACGGCGATCAACAAGGCTGTTGCAGCGGCAAAGGCCGGAAAGGCTGTGGAGGCACCTGCTGATTTTGCCCCGGATGTGGAAAGTGCCATCTCTACTATAGAAGACCAGATCAGGGGGACAGTGGATGATAAGCTGATCCGCTGGTATGCCATCAAGGTTTTCGAGCGGGATAAACAGGTGCTTGAAAGTGTAAAGCTTTCCTCTGACCAGCTTAAGGCGATTGAGACTGCCATTGAAGAGTGTGAGAAAAAAGAGGATGATGATGCGGAAAGTATCATCACCAATGAGAGATATAATTATATTACCAAGGCAATTTCTGATTCGGTGAAGAAGGCTGTCAGGAAAGATAACATGACTACCTCTGACCGGATCGATAAGATTGTCACAAACCGCGTGCTGGGTCTTCCTATTTTCGCCCTGGTGATGTTCTGCATCTATGCCATTGCCATGGGAGGCTGGAAGATATCCATCGGTACTGCTGCAACAGATTTTACCAATGATGTGATATTTGGCGAGTGGGTGCCCGGAGCGGTAGATTCCATTCTGGCTGCTTTACATATTGCAGAAGGCGGCGTTCTATATGGCCTGATTCAGGACGGTATTGTTGCCGGAGTCGGCGCGGTCATCGGTTTCGTTCCCCAGATGCTGGTTCTCTTCCTGCTCTTATCCATCCTTGAGGATATCGGTTATATGGCAAGAGTTGCCTTTGTCATGGACAGGATCTTCCGTCAGTTCGGCCTTTCCGGCAAGAGCTTCATCCCCTGCCTTGTGGCAACGGGATGCGGTGTTCCCGGTGTTATGGCTTCCCGAACTATCGAGAATGACCGTGACCGTAAGATGACGGTCATGACCACAACATTTATGCCCTGCGGTGCCAAGCTCCCGATCATCGGACTGATTGCCGGCGCTCTTTTCCACGGCTCTGCAGTGATTGCGGCTTCCGCATACTTTATCGGCATCGGCTCCATTATCCTGTCCGGTATCATCTTAAAGAAATTCAAGATGTTTGCAGGAGAACCTGCTCCCTTCGTTATGGAGCTTCCTGCTTATCACGTTCCTTCCGTGGGCGGCGTACTTCGTGCCACATGGGAGCGGGGCTGGTCCTTTATTAAGAGAGCCGGTTCTGTGATTGTCATCTCCTCCATTATCATCTGGTTCCTGTCCAGCTTCGGCACGGTAAACGGCCACACTGGACTGGTGGATAACCTTTTCGAGGATGAGACCATAGCAACAGCCGAGTACACGGCACAACTGGCAGAGAGGATGAATGTTCCGGAAGAGGACGTTACTCCCATGGATGCTTCCTACCTGGCCGCTGTGGGCAACGGTGCATCAATCATCTTCCGCCCGCTGGGATTCGGAAGCTGGAAACCAACCGTAGCAACCGTAACCGGTCTGGTTGCCAAGGAAGAGGTTGTCGGAACCTTCGGCGTTCTCTACAACTTTGATGAGGAAGCCGGTGAGGAGCTTGGTGACAACGGTGAAGGAATCTGGGCAAGAGTTGCAGATGATTATACACCACTTTCAGGATTCGCCTTCATGGTATTCAACCTCCTGTGCGCACCCTGCTTCGCAGCCATTGGTGCCATCAAGCGTGAGATGAATAACTGGAGATGGACCCTGGGAGCTGTCGGATACATGTGCCTGTGGGCTTATGTCCTGGCTCTGATCGTATATAACATTGGCGGTCTCTTCATGGGCGGCAGCTTTGGCTTTGGTACCATCGTTGCAGCAGTTCTGGTTGCCATTCTTATCTATCTCCTGATAAGAAAGGGATATCAGCCGGATGATAAGGCTTACACACTGACCAGTGTGGAGGCAGTAGAATCCTGAAAACATAGTTAAAGAGGATCAAATATTGGGAATAGGTTATTGTATTGTTATTCTGGCGGTGGCAGCCCTTGCAGGTCTCTGTGTCAGAAACATAATAAACGAGCATAAGGGAGGCTCCTGCGGCGGCTGTAAAGGCTGCCAAGGTGGTTCCTGCGGCGGATGCGGCGGGCAGAATGATTCTGAATATATCATCACGATTAAAAAGAAGCGCCAGAAACTTCCGTCAGCTCCTGATAGACAATGATAAGGGTAAGGTGATCATATGTACAAAACAATTGCCTCCGTGGATGGCATGATGTGTGATATGTGCGAGGCACATATCAATGAACGGATCAGAAAGTCTTTTGCGGTGAAGAAGGTGACTTCCTCCCATAAGAAGAATCAGTCAGTGATTATCAGTGAGCAGGCTCTGACCAGGGACCAGATTGAGTCAGCCCTCGCACCCATCGGCTACCATTGCCTGGGGGCGGAAAGCCAGGCCTGTAAAAAGGGCCTCTTCGGGTATAGATAAGGTTTCTGCTGGTTCCTATAGGATATAGACAGGGGGGTTCCCCGGAAAGTGAGAGATATGCTTGGAAGATTAAAAAAGGTCTATGCCACGGATATCATTGCGGTATCCTATACGGGAAGTGAGATATGTAACTTCGAAAGGTCAGAGGCTTTCTGGATTTATGCAGTAGACGAGGATAAGGTAGTGAGGATGCAGATTCTCTCTGTCTATTCCAAAGATATGGATGACACCATAGACCAGCTTAAGGCATGCAGGATCGATGGCCTGATCTGCAGGAATTACGGTCCCCGGGCCATGAGTAAGCTGAAGGCAGCCGGTTTTTCCCTCTACAGCTTTGACGGGGGCGCCAGGGCGGCCGTGAACGCATTTGCGGCAGGGAAGCTTCAGGAAATGTAAATATTTACTTGATTCTTTTTCGTATTTGTGTTAGAATCATGAAGAATAAGGTCAATGATAAGAGTGGGCAGACGCCCACTCTTATTTGTTGAGCAAAGGAAAGAAGGTGAGACAACATGAAAAAAACAGAGATTGTTGAAAGAACAGAGAGACTGGTGACCCCGATCATCGAGGAGAATGATTTTGAACTTGTCGATGTGGAGTATGTGAAGGAAGGAGCCAACTGGTATCTGCGTGTCTATGCAGATAAGGAAGGCGGCATTAATATTGATGACTGTGTCCTGATCAGCCGGGCCCTGGAGGCTAAGCTTGATGAGGAGGATTTCATCAAAGATCCTTATATTCTGGAAGTCAGCTCCCCGGGTCTGGGCCGGCAGCTCAAAAAGGATAAGGACTTTTTAAGAAGTATTGGCGAATCTGTAGAGTGTAAATTATATCAGGCTGCAGACGGTAAGAAGGAGTGGGATGGTGTTCTCTTATCCTTCGATGATCTTTCCGTTACGATCGAAGCAGAAGGGAAAGAGGTCTGTCTGCCGAGAAAGAATATTGCATCGATTCGTCTGGCTATAGATTTCTAACATACCGCGCCGCTCGCGCAATCACATAGGTGATTTCGGTTATATTTTAGGAGCCGGATCTTGTCTCTATTGCGAAGCAAGAGAGCAACAAGATCGGGCATCCGACAACGTTAGGCAGATAAAAGCTGGCGTAATTAGAGGAGGAATTATTACAATGAAGGAACTGATCAAAGCCCTTGACGATCTTCAGGAAGAGAAGCATATAGAGAAGGAAGTCATTATTCAGGCAATCGAGGATTCTCTGGTGGCAGCCTGCAACAGAGATTTCGGGAAGAATGCTGTGGTCAAGGTACATATGGACCGGGATACAGCAGAGATCACCGTATTCCTGGAAAAGACTGTCGTGGAAGAGGTGGAAGACTCCTCTTATGAGATTAGTCTGGAAGATGCCAAGATGAGGGATATCCACTATGAGCTTGGGGATATTGTGAATATATCGGTTACCCCCAAGAATTTCGGCAGGATTGCAGCCCAGCATGCCAGAAGTGTTATCGTTCAGAAGATCAAGGAAGAGGAACGCCGGGTGCTTTATGAGCATTTCCAGCACAAGGAGAAGGACCTGGTAACAGGTGTTGTACAGCGCTTTAACGGGAAGAATATCTGCGTCAGTCTGGATGATAAGACAGATGCGGTTCTTACCGAAAAGGAACAGGTGAAGGGTGAGGTATTCCATCCTACAGACCGCATCAAGCTTTATGTCGTTGAGGTTAAGGATACCAACAAAGGACCCCGCATTCTGGTCTCCAGGACACATAAAGATCTGGTTAAGAGATTATTTGAAAAAGAAGTTACAGAAGTATTTGAAGGTATTGTGGAAATCCGCAGCATCGCCAGGGAAGCAGGATCCCGGACCAAGATCGCAGTTTCCTCCAATGACCCCAATGTGGACCCGGTGGGTGCCTGTGTTGGTAAGAACGGTATCCGGGTGGATGCCATTGTAGGTGACCTTCAGGGTGAAAAGATCGATATTATTGCATGGGACGATGATCCGGCCCGCCTGATCAAGAATGCCTTAAGTCCCTCCAATGTGGTGTCTGTCTCCGTAAATCAGCTGGAGAAGAGTGCCAGGGTAGTGGTACCGGATTATCAGCTCTCACTTGCCATCGGCAAGGAGGGGCAGAATGCCCGGCTTGCCGCAAGGCTTACCGGTTATAAGATTGATATCAAGAGCGAATCCCAGGCTGCAGAGCTTATGGAAGAGCTTGACTTCGATGATTTTGATTCTGATGCCGGTTATGATAATTTAGATGATGCATATAATGAATCTGATGGTTTTGCAGACGATGTAAATAATGAATCTGATGATTATGCAGATGATCATTATGATGATTATCCGGAAGACGATAAGGGAGAAGCCTCCTATTCCGACGATGAACATGCCGGTGACGAACAGTATGAAGACGGTGAGTATTCTGACGAGGAATACGCCGATGATGAACAGTACGACGAAGGCGAGTATTCCGACGAGGAATATGCAGACGACGAATACTATGACGAAGGCGAGTATTCTGACGAAGATTATGCTGATGACGAACAGTATGACGACGGCGAGTATGCTGACGAAGAATATGCTGATGACGAACAGTATGACGACGCTGAGTATTCTGATGAGGAATATACAGACGAGGAATACTATGACGACGACCAGTACGATGACGGTGAGTATTCCGACGAAGATTATGCCGATGACGACCAGTACGATGAAGGTGAATATTCTGATGACGAATACTATGACGACGACCAGTACGACGAAGGCGAGTATTCCGACGAAGATTATGCCGACGATGAACAGTACGATGAAGGTGAATATTCCGACGAAGAATATGCCGACGACGAATATTATGACGATGAACAGTATGACGACGGCGAGTATGCTGATGAAGAATACGCCGACGACGAACAGTATGATGACGGTGAATATTCCGATGAAGAATATGCCGACGACGAATATTATGACGATGAACAGTATGCCGACGGCGAGTATTCTGATGAGGAATATTATGACGTTGATCAATATGATGACGGCAGTTATTCTGACGAGGAAGAGTAATCAGACTGGTGTAAAATCATGGGAAAGAAGATACCGAACAGACAGTGTGTAGGCTGCCGGGAAATGAAAGCAAAGAGAGATCTGCTCCGGATCATCCGCACTCCCGAGGGAAATGTGATGATCGATACCAAGGGTAAACAGAACGGCCGTGGAGCATATCTGTGTTATTCATCCGACTGCCTAATGAAGGCAAAACGTTCAAAGGGCCTGGAACGTTCCCTGAAGATTGCCATTCCTGATGAGATATATGATCGTCTTAAGGAGGAAATGATAGAACTTGACGCAGGAAGATAAGATATTATCCATGATCGGTCTGGCTACAAGAGCCGGACAGCTGGTCAGCGGAGAGTTCTCCGTGGAGAATAAAGTGAAATCCGGTCTGGGTAAGCTGGTTATTGTGGCAGAGGATGCCTCTGAGAACACGAAGAAGTCCTATACCGATATGTGCAGCTTCTATCAGACGCCGATCAGGATATTCGGAACAAAGGAAAAACTCGGACAGTGGTCCGGCAAGGCATACAGGGCTTCCATCTGTATATTAGATGAAGGTTTTGCAAAGTCAGTGATTAAGAGAATAGATGCAGCAGTTAAGTGATACTTAAAGTGCAGCAGTTCGATCTAAATATGGAGGTGTAGCGGATGCCGAAAATGAGAGTACATGAAGTAGCAAAATTATTCAGCAAAAGCAGTAACGAAATTATCGCTGCATTAAAGCAGCAGGGTATAGAGGTTAAGAGTCATATGAGCACGGTCACGGAGGATAATGTGGAGAATCTGAAACCACTCTTCCGTAATCAGAAGGAAAAGGTGACAGCAGCGCCGGCAGGGGAAGCTCCAAGGCAGACAGAACAGCTAAAGACCAGGGCAGCAGAAGCACCGGTAAGGAGTGAGGCTGTCAGAGAGAGACGTCCTGTGGAGGGAAGCCGAGAGCACAGTCCGCGTCCTGCAGAAGGCAGTCGGGAAAGAAGACCTGAACGTCCTGAAGGCAGTCAGAGAAGGCCGGAGGGAAGCCGTGAGCACAGCCCACGACCTGCAGATGGAAGCAGGGAGAGAAGACCTGAACGTCCTGAAGGCGTCCAGAGAAGGCCGGAGGGAAGCCGTGAACGCAGCCTGCGACCTGCAGATGGAAGCCGTGAGAGAAGGCCTGAGCGTCCTGAAGGCGTCCAGAGAAGACCGGAGGGAGGTCGGGAGCGCAGCCCGCGTCCTGCAGATGGAAGCCGGGAACGCAGCATTCGTCCCGCTGACGGCAGCCGGGAGAGAAGAACCGAGCGTCCTGAAGGCGGCCAGAGAAGGCCGGAGGGCAATCGTGAGCGCAGCCCGCGCCCTGCAGAGGGAAACCGTGAGAGAAGCGGCCGTCCAGGCGAGGGCAGCCGTGAGAGAAGACCTGTCCGTGCAGAAGGCGGCCAGAGAAGGCCGGAGGGCAGTCGTGAGCGGGGCCCACGTCCTGCAGAGGGAAGCCGGGACAGGGTAGGCCGTCCGGGCGAAGGCAGAAGGCCGGAGCGCAGTGGTGATGGCAGAAGACCTGACCGGAACGGAGAAGGCAGAAGACCCGAGAGAAGTGCTGATGGAAGCCGCCGAAGCGGTCGTCCGGGCGAGGGAAACCGCGACAGAAGCAGCCGCCCGGGTGAGGGCAATCGGGACAGAAGACCGGATAACAGAAATCAGGATGGCAGAAGACCTGACCGTGCCGGCGACCGCAATCGCAGCCGGTCCCAGGGCATGAATGCCGATCCCGGATTTGCCACCAAGGAAAGCCGCAGCGGCAATACCAATCGTCATGAGATCAACCGGGAACACAGCCGGGATAACAATAACCGCAGCGGTGAGCCAAGAGATAACCGGGGCGGAAGGAACAACAGAAAGAATAATAACAACAACAAGAATAACAACTTTGCTAACGGCAATAATAATCAGAAGAGCCGCAAGAACCAGAATAAGAACACCAAGGCACCGGTTCTGAAACCGCCGAAGAAGGCAGAGCCCAAGGAAGAAGTAATCCGCAACATCACCCTGCCCAATCCCGTTTCCCTGAAGGAACTGGCAGATGCATGTAAGGTAGCTCCCTCTGTTATTATCAAGAAGCTCTTCCTGGCCGGACAGATGGTAACCATCAATACAGAATTCTCCTTTGATGAGGCAGCAGAGCTTGCCCTTGAGTACAACTGTATCGCTGAGGAAGAAGTCCAGGTTGATGTAATTGAGGAACTCCTAAAGGAAGAGGAGGAGGACGAAAGCAAGATGGTCGGAAGACCTCCGGTTGTCTGTGTTATGGGTCATGTTGACCATGGTAAGACCTCCCTGCTTGACTATATCCGTTCCACCCAGGTAACTGCCGGTGAGGCCGGCGGTATCACCCAGCATATCGGTGCCTACGTGGTGGACATCAACGGTGAGAAGATTACCTTCTTAGACACTCCGGGACATGAAGCATTTACTTCCATGCGGTTAAGAGGAGCCCAGGCAACGGATATTGCTGTTCTGGTTGTGGCTGCGGATGACGGTGTCATGCCCCAGACCATCGAGGCAATCAACCATGCCAAGGCTGCCGGCGTTGAGGTAATCGTGGCAGTCAACAAGATTGATAAGGAAGGCGCCAATGTGGAGCGCGTTAAGCAGGAGCTTACCGAGTATGAGCTGATTGCTGAGGATTGGGGCGGAAGTACAGTATTCGTTCCGGTTTCCGCCAAGACCGGGGAAGGTATCGAGGAGCTTCTTGAGATGATCACCCTCACCGCAGAGGTCTTAGAGCTCAAGGCCAACCCCAAGAGAATGGCCAGAGGTCTTGTCATCGAGGCAAAGCTTGACAAGGGCCGCGGCCCTGTAGCCACCGTTCTGATCCAGAAGGGAACCCTCCATGTGGGAGATACCATCAGCATCGGTCATGCCTATGGCCGTGTCCGTGCCATGCTTGATGACAAGGGCAACCGGGTGAAGACCGCCGGACCATCCGTTCCCGTTGAGATCCTGGGCCTGAATGAAGTGCCCTTCTCCGGAGAAGTCATGATGGCCCATGGCACAGAGAAGGAAGCCAGAGCCACCGCAGATGCCTTTATCGCCTATGGCCGTGAGAAGATGCTGGAGGATACCAAGACCAAGCTGTCCTTAGATGACCTCTTTGACCAGATCCAGGCAGGAAATGTAAAGGAACTCAACCTGGTGGTCAAGGCTGACGTGCAGGGATCTGTGGAAGCCGTAAGACAGAGCCTCATGAAGCTGTCCAACGAGGAAGTCATGATCAAGGTCATCCACGGCGGCGTAGGTGCCATCAATGAATCCGACGTCATGCTTGCCTCCGCATCCAATGCCATCATCATCGGATTTAATGTACGTCCGGATGCCCAGGCCAAGTCAGCGGCTGAGAGAGAGAAGGTTGACATGCGGCTCTACCGCGTCATCTACAATGCAATCGAGGATATCGAGGCAGCCATGAAGGGTATGCTGGATCCGGTATTTGCCGAGAAGGTGATTGGTCATCTGGAGGTTCGCCAGACCTACAAGGCTTCCGGTGTCGGAACCATCGCCGGCTGCTATGTGGTTGACGGTATGATCAGCCGTAACTGCCAGGTTCGTCTGGTTCGTGATGGTATCGTCATCTATGAAGGACTCCTGGCATCCCTGAAGCGTTTCAAGGATGATGTCAAGGAAGTTAAATCCGGATTCGAGTGCGGCTGTGTATTCGAGAAATACAACGACATCAAGGAAGGGGACCAGGTTGAGGCCTTCGTGATGGAAGAGATTCCGCGCTGATCAAGCTTAGAATATCCTGACAACTGATTTCTCCGGGATATAATAATCTGAGAAAAATCAGTGATAGAAGGAGACGATTATGAGAAAAAACAGTGTTAAAAATATAAGGATTAATTCCGAGGTCCAGAAGGAGTTGAGCCGTATTATTGCCAGGGAGATCAAGGATCCCCGGATCAGCCCCATGACCTCCGTGGTCTCCGTGGAGGTTGCCCCGGATCTGAAAACCTGCAAGGCATATATCAGTGTTCTGGGCACTGCGGAAGATCAGGAAGATACTCTTGCCGGCTTAAAGAGTGCTCATGGCTATATCAAGCGGGAGCTTGCCAGGAGCATCAACCTGAGAAATACGCCGGATATCCGCTTTATCATGGACCAGTCTATCGAGTACGGTGTCAATATGTCCAAAAAGATCGATGAGATCAATGCGGATATACACCGCAGGGAAAGGGAGGAAGCCGGAGAATGATCGCAGCAATCGAAAAGGCATCCACCATCGCCATATCCGGGCACACCAACCCGGACGGCGACTGCGTGGGCTCCTGCCTGGCTCTGTGCACCTACATCAGGGACCTGTACCCGGAAAAAACAGTCGATGTGATCCTGGAGCCCATCAGTGATAAATTCCGCTTTCTCAAGTATGCCCCTGAGATTATCCATGAGGATGCAGCCGAGGCAGCAAACCTTTCGGAGATGACCTACGATCTCTATTTTGCCATGGACAGCTCGGAACCGGACCGGCTGGGCTTTGCCAGGAAATATTTCGATAAGGCGGCCTATAAGATCTGCATCGATCATCATATCACAAACCAGGGTTTCGGAGATCTTCGCTTTATCCGGCCGGACTTATCCTCCGCCTGCGAGGTCCTTTATCATCTTCTGGATTATGATAAGATATCTTATGACTGTGCCCAGGCCCTCTATCTGGGGCTGATCCATGATACGGGGGTCTTCAAGCACAGCAACACCAGCAGGCAGACCATGGAGATAGCCGGTGCCCTGATTGATAAGGGGGTCAGGCCGGACAGGATCATCGATGATACATTTTACCGGAAAACCTACATACAGAACCAGATTCTGGGAAGAGCTCTCATGGAGAGCATTCTCATGATGGATGGCATGGTGATCTTCTCCGTAATCTCAAAGAAAGATATGACCTTCTACGGGGTGGACGGATCGGACCTTGACGGCATCATCGACCAGCTTAGAGTGACAGAGGGTGTGGAATGTGCCCTGCTCCTCTATGAGAAGGAGGACCATGTCTACAAGGTCAGCATGCGGTCCAACGGCAGAATTGATGTCAGCGCCATCGCCCAGTATTTCGGCGGCGGCGGTCACGTGCGGGCTGCAGGCTGCACCATGGAGGGTGAGTTCAGAGATATCATCAACTCCATCACAGCCCTGATCGAAGACCAGATCAATCAGAATGAATAGATTGTTGTGAATTTGCAATAAGAATATTCAAGAATTCACCTGCAATATCATAAGAAAAATGTGCTATAATGATAAACGGAATTGTTAACGTAAGAAAAGAAAAAGGATACACCTCCCACGACGTGGTGGCAAAGCTTCGGGGTATAATAAGACAGAAGAAGATCGGTCACACCGGAACCCTTGACCCTGATGCGGTCGGCGTCCTGCCGGTCTGCCTGGGCAAGGCCACCAAGCTCTGTGACCTGATCGGCGGCTGGGATAAAAGCTATGAGGCTGTTCTCCTTCTGGGACAGACCACGGATACGGAGGACTGCTCCGGACAGATCTTAAGCAGAGCTCCGGTGAATGTGACTGAGGAAGAGATTGCTGAGATCCTTAGGTCCTTTGTGGGTGATTACAATCAGATTCCTCCCATGTACTCCGCCAAAAAGGTGAAGGGGAGAAAGCTCTACGAACTGGCCAGAGAAGGAATAGTGATAGAGCGAAAGCCCTGCCCGGTCCAGATCAAGTCCATCCATGTTAAAGAAATTAATCTGCCCAGGGTGACCTTCTCAGTCACCTGTTCCAAGGGCACCTATATCAGGAGCCTTTGCAGAGACGCAGGAGAGCAGGCAGGCTGCGGCGGATGCATGGAAGAACTGACCCGGACCAGGGTGGCAGACTTTCATCTTACTGACAGCTTTACTCTGGAAGAGATAGAGGCAGCCAGGGAGGAAGGCCGGCTCATGGACCTGGTCCGCCCCATAGATTCCGTTTTTATGGATTATCCTGCAATCCCTGCAGATCCGTCTTATGATAAGCTCCTGATGAATGGGAACCCCATTCCTGCGGGAGACTCCCTGCCAGTCCCACCTGAGGATGGTGACCTGGTCCGGGTCTATAACAGCCGCGGACTCTTTATCGGAGTCTATCGATATGATTCTCCCAGAAAGCAGCTTAGACCCTATAAGATGTTTATCTAAGGTTAAACAGTTTACAGGGATTTTGATCAATACACTAAGGACATGATTAACGATGCAATATATCACCAGCAGTGATTTTCATCTGACAGATACCGCGGTGGCCCTTGGCAAGTTCGAAGGAATACACAGGGGACATCAGCTTCTGCTGCATGAGATCATCAGACAAGAAGACAGACAACTAAAAAGTGTAGTATTTACCTTTGACATGCCTCCCAGGTTCGCCCTGTCGGGAGATATGGGATACCAGCAGTTATTCACCAAGGAAGAACGCCACACTATTCTGGAGCGCATGGGTATCGATGTGCTGATCGAGTATCCCTTTACCAGGGACTTCGCCGCCCTGTCGCCGGAAGAGTTTGTGAGGGATATCCTGGTGGGCAAGGCCGGCGCCAAAGTGGTGGTGGTCGGGACGGATTTTCGTTTCGGGAAGAAACGGTCAGGAGGGGTCGAAGACCTGGAAAGGTACTCCAGGGACCTTGGCTATGAGCTGATCGTGATAGATAAGCTCAAGGAAGACCACAAGGATATCAGCAGCAGCCGGATCCGCGACCTTCTTATGGAAGGAAAGATGGAGGACGTGACACATTTGCTGGGAAGAGGCTTTTCCCTAGCTGGCCCGGTCATCCATGGCAAGGCACTGGGACGCACCATCAACATTCCGACAGCCAACCAGCAGCCGGAAGAGGGCAAGCTGACGCCCCCCAACGGCGTCTATGTGTCCCGGGTTCATCTGGGAGATGAGGTATGCTACGGGATAACCAATGTGGGAGTAAAGCCCACAGTGGACGACAGCTGTAAAAAGGGAGTGGAGACATATATCTTTGATTTTGACCGGGATGTCTATGACCAGTTCATTGAGGTAGAGCTCCTCCACTACTGCCGGCCGGAAATGCGGTTTGAATCTGTTGATGCACTGAAAGAACAGATGCAGATGGATATTCAATTTGGAAAGAGTTATGTGAAAGGGGTGGATTTATGAACACGATCATCACAATAGGCAGACAATACGGAAGCGGAGGAAAGGAAATCGGACGCAAGCTGGCCGACCACTACGGCATTCCTTTCTATGACAAGGAGCTTTTAAAGATTGCAGCCAAGGAGAGCGGCATCTGTGAGGAAATGTTCGAAAGCTACGATGAGAAGCCGACCAACAGCTTTCTGTATTCCCTGGTCATGGATCCTTATTCCCTGGGATACCATGCATCCAACTTTGATATGCCCTTAAACCAGAAGGTATTCCTGGCCGCATTTGACACCATCAAGAAGCTGGCCGATGAAGGCCCCTGCGTCATTGTAGGCCGCTGTGCGGACTATGCCCTGAAAAAATACGACAACAGGATGAATGTCTTTATCCATGCTCCCATATCCTTTAAGGAATCCAGGATTCATGACCAGTACCAGATTCCCCTGGATAAGGTGAAAACCCACTCCATCCAGATGGATAAGCAGAGAGCCAGCTATTACAACTACTATACCTCCCAGAAGTGGGGCGACGTAAAGAACTATGACCTCTGCGTTGACAGCAGCGTCTTTGGCATCGACGGGACGGTGGACCTGATCTGCCGGGCTGTGGAGCAGAAAGAGGGAAATGCATAATAGAAATAGTCCATCCTCCCCCTGTCTCCAAGGAATGCTGTTTATATTTACAAATGATTCTCTCCAATCTATGTTAAGATAGCATTATAAGTCCAAGACTGATAACCCGGAGATTGGAGGGAACATAGATGAGAATAGCAATCTACACACATCAGGATGTGACAGATAAACCTGTAAACCGCTTTACCTATGCCAAGCTGACCAAGGCGGACGGAGACAAGTGCAAGTTCAAGGCCATATCCATATACGGACAGGACCATGAATTCGTCTACTACCATGACATCGGATGCTACCCATCCGACAGCCTGGACCGGCCGGCCATGAATCAGATACTCTCAGAAATTGAGAATGAGAACATCGACGTCCTCTGTGTATTTGTACTGTCCAAGATATCCACAGAGGTTCCCTTGATTCTGGAGGTTTACAGGAAGTGCAAGGAGCATGGCGTAGACCTGATCACCGGTCTTGACGGCAAGAAGGCCATGACCGTACTTGATAAGCTCCTGGCAAAGGAACAGGGAAAGTAAATCATATAGGCATAAGATTAATTTGAGAAGAACACTTCATCTTTAGATTTTAAGATGGTATAATAGACCTGGAAGGAGATTAACACATTCCAGGTCTTATTTTATGAAAAAAGAAGAAAAGCTTAAGATAATCAAATGGTATATTCAGAACTACTGCGGCTTTTATGACAGCAGCCTGGTCCAGACCGAGGATCTTTCGCAGCTGGAGTCTATAGTGAGAAATGACCGCCTCCATGAGTATAATTCCACCTGTTCATCCTGCTACTGGGGCGGACATGATCACGCCAGGAAGTGCCGCCGCTGCATCTACGCCGCCCATGGCAGTCATGAGATTGACGGCTATACATTTCCTTATGCTTATCTGAAGCAATGGATGAGGGAGGATTAGGAATGATATTGACAAAGCTTCGGATTATGACTAATGTAAATTCATACTTCTGATTAGTCGCCAGGGAGGAGATCTTGGCCAATATAGAAAGATTGAAAGATAGAAAGGAAAATGATATGAATATCGCAGAACAAGCCCATAAGATGAAACTTGCCTCTCCGAAACTTGCTGCATCCAGCTTAGAGCAGCGCAATCAGGCACTGGACATAATTGCGGAGGCATTACAGGCCCATAAAGAAGAAATCTTTGCGGCAAATGTCCAGGATATGGGCCGGGCGGATGAGACTGGTGTGAGCGCTGCCGTGAAGAAGCGGCTCAAGTTTGATGAAGGAAAGCTTGAGGATGTGGTCAAGGGACTTTACCAGCTGAAAACCCTGCCGGACCCCCTGAATCGTACCCGGATCAGCAGGGAGCTTGATGAAGGGCTGAGATTATATCAGGTGACCTGTCCCATAGGCGTCATCGGTGTGATATTTGAGGCCAGACCGGACGCCCTGGTTCAGATATCCTCCCTCTGCATCAAGAGCGGTAACTGTGCCATCTTAAAGGGCGGTAAAGAGACTGCAGAAACCAACCGCGTTCTTTTTAAGGTTATCTATGAGAGCGTACTTGCTGCCGGACTCCCCGAAGGCTGCATGCTCCAGGCAGAGTCCCACAGCGAAATTGACGAGCTCCTGGCCTGTGATAAGGATGTGGACCTTCTGATCCCCCGGGGATCCAACCAGTTCGTCCGCTACATCATGGACCACACCAAGATTCCGGTGATGGGCCACGCTGATGGTATCTGTCATATCTATATCGATAAAATGTATGACAAGGCAAAGGCCATTCCTATTGTGATCGATGCAAAGACCCAGTACACTGCGGCATGTAATGCGGTGGAGACCTTGCTAATCCACTGGGATATCGCAGCTGATCTACTTCCGGACCTGGCCGCTGCCCTCACTGAGGCCGGCGTGAAGCTGCGGGGAACCAGGGAGGCTGCTGAGATTATTGCTAAGGGGTCGTTAGCTGACAGCCCAGATGGAGAAAAGAAAAAGGCTGATAAGAAGAAAGAGAGTATTGATGGAGAAAAAAGCAAGCCTGAAGGAAAGACGGAGAGCAGAGATCAGATCTCAATGGAATTAATGGAAGAGGATGATTTCAATACCGAGTATCTTGACCTGATTCTTTCCGTGAAACTGGTAGATGGCGTGGAGGAAGCTGTTTCCCATATCAATCGTTTCGGATCTCATCACACCGACTGTATTATTACGGAAGATTCCGAGACCGCAGATTACTTTATGCAGATGGTGGATTCCGCCGGAGTCTATCAGAACTGTTCAACCAGGTTTGCCGACGGCTTCCGATACGGCTTTGGCGCTGAGGTCGGCATCAGTACCGGCAAGATCCATGCCAGGGGCCCGGTGGGACTGGATGGGTTAATCACCTACAAGTACAAGCTATTCGGGGAAGGGCAGATTGTGGGCGATTACGCCAGCGGAAAGAGGGAGTTTCATTTCAGGGATTTGAATTGATTTTCTGAGTAGCAATTTTTAAAGCGGGACATAGAATATATTATGAGAACCTCTGCGAGAACCTCATAACCGCCGCAGCTGCCGCTGTTTGTGAGTCCTCTATCTCTATATTAATCATGTATTCGGAAGTGTCCTGATGGCGATATATATTGTAAAAGAAGGAGACAGCCTGGACGGGATTGCAGCTGCTTATGGTGCAGATCCACTGGCTGTCAGCTACGATAACCAGATTCCATACCCCTACAATCTGACGGTGGGGGAAGCCCTGTGGATAGAGGCAGACCGGTCATCTGCCAATTCGGATTCGAATAATCTTAGCATAGAGAATAACCTGAGCACAGCGATTAACCTGAGCATAAAGGTGGGCGGCTATGCCTATCCCTTCATCAGCCGCTATGTCCTGGAACAGACCCTGCCCTATCTGACTGACCTGATGATCTTCTCCTACGGCTTTACCTCAGAAGGTGATCTGATCCCTCCCAGGCTGCCGGATGACTGGATGATCAGTCTGGCCTTACAGTATAATACTGCGCCTA
This sequence comes from Eubacterium sp., assembly GCA_017459345.1. GTDB lineage: Bacteria > Bacillota > Clostridia > Lachnospirales > Lachnospiraceae > Anaerobutyricum. The sequence goes on along the minus strand of JAFUDC010000077.1, from coordinate 3,707 downwards.
TCCTCACTCTGACCCCCTTTGGACCGGACGGAAGGTTCAACAATTACCTGATATCTCAGATTGTGAGAAGCTCGGAGAACAGAAATAATCTCATCAATCAGATTGTGGAGACTATTGGGGAGAAAGGCTATCAGGGAGTGGATATTGATTTTGAGTATATCCTGGCAGAAGATCGGGATGGATTTACCAATCTGGTCCGGGAGATTACGGAAGCCGTTAATGTATTAGGATATCCTGTATCCGTCGCTCTGGCTCCTAAAACCTCCGCCGGCCAGCAGGGCCTTCTCTATGAAGGCAAGGATTATCCGGCCCTTGGCCAGGCAGCAGACTATGTTCTGCTCATGACCTACGAGTGGGGATATACTTATGGTCCGCCTATGGCAGTGGCCCCCATCAATAACGTCCGCCAGGTGCTTGACTATGCAGTGACGGAAATCGACCCTGCCAAAATTCATCTGGGAATTCCAAACTATGGCTACGACTGGCCTCTGCCTTTTTTGCAGGGGCAGACCAGGGCTACAACTCTCGGCACCATAGAGGCCAGGCAGAGGGCAGTGCAGTACGGGGCTCCGATATTTTTTGATGAGACAGCCCAGTCACCCTATTATCAATATCAAGGACCCGCCGCCTCTTCATCTTTGGAAGGTCAGGAATCTCTGCCAGTCTATATGAACGAATCTTATGCGGCATATTCAGAAGGGATTGTAACACATGAGGTCTGGTTTGAGGACGTCCGCAGTATGCAGGCAAAGTTAGCCCTGATCAGCGAGTATGGCCTGCGGGGAGCCGGCTACTGGAATATCATGAATCTTTTTCGGGCCAACTGGCTGGTTCTTAGAGCTCAATATGGAACTTAGAATATGGAATTTACAGCAGGATTTTAATTATTCACTTTTTTAGGGGTAATCCAGGCTGTTGCCGGGGAGGTACATAAGATGTATGTAATATTTGATATGGATGGAGTGATCCTTGATTCAGAGAGACTTTACGCCAGGGCATGCGATCACGCCTGCCAGGTGCTCGATCTCCCTGTGGATCTTATGCGGGAAACGATGGTCCGCTGCACCGGGGTTACCTGGGATGTGGAAGAGAAGATAGTAAGAGAGGCTTTTGCCCATATTCCTCATTTTTCTTATGAGGAGATGCTGGAAGTGGTTGGAGACTACTTTAATGATGCTGTGGAGAAGGGACAGCTGGTCCTGAAGCCGGGAGCGGAAGAGTTATTAATCTGGCTGAAAGACCAGGAGATTAAGACTGGTCTGGCATCCTCCACCGGGATGGATACCATAAAGAAGGAGCTGGAAGGTCTGAACGTACTGTCTCTCTTTGATGTGATCGTGAGCGGTGATATGGTCACCCATAGCAAACCGGATCCTGAGATCTTTCTCATGTGCGCAGAAAAAATGGGCATATCGCCGGAGGATTATGCGGATACCTATGTGGTTGAAGATTCTTATAACGGAATTAGGGCTGCCTATGAGGCAGGGATGATGCCGGTGATGGTTCCTGATCGGCTGGAGCCCACAGATGAAATGAGAGAGAAGGCATGTATGATTCTGCCTTCCCTCCCGGAATTCATGTCTTACTTAAGGGTTTCCCGTGGGCTGCCTTACATTCAGTAGTTTATTCCACAACCTGCACCTTCAGCATATTGGTGGTTCCGCTGCGGCCGATGGGCACGCCGGCGGTAATCACTGTCACATCGCCTGCTGCTAAGAGGTCTCTGTTCTTGCAGGCGGTGATGGCCCGGTCGATGAGGACGAAGATTTCCCACTCCTGATTGAGGAGGATGGGATGTACGCCCCAGGACAGGTTGAGCTGGCGGCAGACCTTCTTGTCCGTGGCGCAGCCTAAGATGTCACAGCCGGGACGGTATCTGGAGATCATCCGGCAGGAGAATCCGCTCTGACTTACCACGATGATTGCCTTGGCGTTCAAGTCGTAGGCAGTGGCGCAGGTGGAGTGGCAGATGGCGTCGGTGATATTGGAGCCGGGATCCGCAACCTGGGTCCGGAATCTCTGCTTGTAATCAATGGCCTGCTCAGTACGAAGGGCAATCCGGGCCATGGTCTTTAGGGCCTCCACCGGGTACTCGCCGTTGGCCGTCTCGCCGGAAAGCATGACCACGGAGGTTCCGTCATAGATGGCATTGGCCACGTCGGTGGTCTCCGCTCTGGTTGGGCGGGGATGATGCATCATGGAATCCAGCATCTGAGTAGCTGTGATAACCACCTTGCCAGCCTCGAATACCTTCTTGATGATGATCTTCTGAATAACCGGAACGTCCTCCTCCGGAATCTCCACACCCATGTCACCGCGGGCGACCATGATGCCGTCCGCTGCCTCGATAATGGAATCGATATTATCAATACCCTGTCCGTTCTCAATCTTTGCGATGATCCGGATATTTTCCCCTCCGTTGGTCTTTAAGAAGCGGCGGAGCTGCTTGATGTCCTTGGCCGTCCTGGTGAAGGAGGCTGCGATGAAGTCCACATCCTGGCTGATACCGAAGAGAATATCATCCTTATCCTTGTCACTCAGGTAGGGGAGAGAGAGCTCGACGTTAGGAACATTTACCCCCTTGCGGTTGGAGATGACGCCGTCATTCTCCACGCGGCAGTGGATATCCTCCTCCTCAACGGAGAGAACAGTCATCCCCACAAGCCCGTCATCGATGAGAATCCGGTTGCCGGGCCCCACATCCTTGGGAAGCTTCTTATAGGTAATCCCAACGATCTTATTGTTGCCTTCCACCTCTCTGGTAGTGAGACAGAAATCCTGTCCCTTCTTGAGGGTCACCTTGCCATCAGAAAATGTTGTAATCCGCACCTCCGGACCCTTGGTATCCAGCAGGCAGGCGACGGGTTTCCCATGCTTCTCCCTCAGCTCCTTGAGCTTGTCCATCCTGACCTTATGCTCCGCATGGGTTCCGTGAGAGAAGTTGAGTCTTGCCACATCCATACCATTCAAAATCAGCTGCTCCAGTATGTCACCCTTGTCGGTTGCCGGCCCCAGGGTGCAGATAATCTTTGTCTTTCTCATTCTTTCCTCCTAAGTTTTGACAGTTTCATCAGTCAGTATTAGTACAAAATGTTATACAGTTCTTATTCTATAGGAAAAATACGACCTGTCAACAGGCAAACTGATAATATCAGGAATCAAATTTCTCTAAAACCACATTGTCCACATATTTCTCTTTTAATTCTCCCAGGCTCTTGAATATGTCCGTGGAAGCGTGTGACTTCAGAGATTCCTCATCGGCCCATTTTTCCACCAGCAGGAGACGGTTGTCATCCTCGATGGCATCAAAATAAGCATACTGAATATTGCCGGCTTCCTGGCGGAAGTACTCAGCCTTGGGGAGGATGGATTCATAGAATTCCCGGCGCTTTCCCGGTTTGCAGTCATAGTAAACATTGATTACGATCATAATTGATACTCCTTTCACAATTGAGCATTATCAGAAGTGACTTTTCAGGACTGGAAATAGAATCCTTTCGTCCTGTTGATCCTGTCAATAGAATTATACAACATTAGATTGGAATTCTCCACAATTATTAATAATATGTAACTACTCAGCACACCCGGAAAAAATATAGTCGGGGTTGCCGATAAAAGCATTTTGGATTGCGTCGTATGCATTGCTTCCAAGTTTCTTCGCTGTGCTTACGTATGACATGATATCAAGGTATTCCTGTGCACCTTTT